>DATLMV010000133.1:0-39534 GCA_035537095.1 Pyrinomonadaceae bacterium | reverse complement strand
AAAGCTAACGAGATGGAACTACTCTTCAAGGCGCTGGCCGACCGGACGCGCCTGCGACTTTTGAACCTGTTGGGCGGCGACGAAGTCTGCGTCTGCTACTTCGTCGAAGTGCTACGCACGAACCAGCCGAAAATCTCGCGTCATCTCGCGTACCTGCGGCGCGCGGGCGTCGTCGCGACGCGGCGCGAAGGCAAATGGATGCACTATCGCATCGTCAGCCCGCCCGACCCGCACGCCGCGCGCGTCTTCGACGAAGTGCGCGCATGGCTCGCCCAAGACCGCGAGATGCAACAAGACCGCACGCGCCTCCAACGCGTCTGCTGCGCCCCCCAACCGCCCATCAGCCTGCGCGGCGCACCCCGCCCAGCAAGCGTCGTCTCATAGTGACGAGTGACAAGTGACAAGTGACAAGACGGAAGAAGTCCAAAGTCGCAAGTCCAATGTCCAAAGTCTGAAATCAACGCCTCTGTCTTTCGACTTTGGACTTTCAGACTTTCGACTGCTTTCCCTTGCTTGTCACTTGTCACTCGGCACTTGGCACTCTTCTTACGTCTGATGACGGCGATTTCGGGACGCGCGCCGAAGCGGATGGGGAGGCCGATCATGCCCGTGCCGCGCGAGACGTAGAGTTGCGTGCCCGCGCGTTCGTGGAGGCCGCGCAGGTAGGGCAGGTTCATAAACAGGCGTGCGGGCGCGCCGACGACGGGCAGGCAGACCTGCCCGCCATGCGTGTGCCCGCTGATAATCAGAGAGAGACCCTGCGCTTCGGGCGAGTCGAGCACGTCCGGCTCGTGCGATAGAAGCAACGTCGGTCGCTCTCGTTTGATACCTTGCAGCGCACGCGCCCAGTCCGTCTGCCCCCAACCCCAATCGTCTACCCCTGCGAGTTGCAGCGTGTCCGCGCCGCGTTGAATCGAAGTGTTCGCGTTGTTGAGGACGTTGATTCGGGCGCGCGTGAGTGCGCGTGTCGTCAGTTCGGCGTCGGTGTAGTGGTCGTGATTGCCGAGCACGGCCCACACGCCTGCGGGCGCATCGAGCGCGCCGAGAGCCTCCGCGCACGGCTCGATGTACCTCCGGCGCGAGGTTGTGTAATCGCCCGTCAGGACAAACATGTCGGGCTTCGTCCCTTGCGCCAACCCGACCACGCGCCGCACCTCCGAGAGAGACACCAGACGGCTGTGATGCACGTCCGACACCTGCGCGATGCGAAAGCCCTCGAAGCTCGCGGGCAGATCGCGGATGAAGACATCTGTCTCCGTCAGTTCGTAATTGTACGGCTCAAACAAGCTCGCATAGCCTCCCGTCGCCGCCAGCGTGCCGAGCGCCGCCGCGCCCGCGCCGAACATAAACTGCCGCCGCGTCACATTCATCCCGAAACCTCGCGCCGATTGTAGCACCCGCGCGGACAAAGGTTTTACAACTGTTCAGTACATCTCGCGGGCGGCTGCCGACATCTCAGACGAGAACTTGCGGGCGTGATGATTCGTACTGAAAAGCAGAAGAAAGGTTGTCAAGCGGACGGGGGGCGTTTTACACTCGTTTCCGTGGCCCGATGGTATTTCGTAGGGAAGGGTTGGTGGTATGAGAAAAAGATTTTCAGGTGTCTTGAGTTTGGCGCTGGCGGCGTTGCTGGCGACGGCGGGTTCGGTTCCGGCGCAGCAGGGACGCACGTCGAAGTTGCCCGCGAACACAAACACGTCGGAGCGCGCGGGCGGCGACCGTTCGATTGTCGTGCGCAACGGGCGCATGCGTTCGGAGGGCACGTCGAACATCGCTGAGGATTTCAGCGAGGCGCTGACCGTCATTCAGGACAACCACGCGGACGGCAAGCAGATTGATTACAACACCGTCTACAAGTCTTCAATCAACGGCATGCTGCGCGCGCTCGACCCGCACTCGAACTATTTCGACCGCGCCGCTTTTGAAGAGTTTCTGACCGAGCAGCGTTCGCAGTATTTCGGCATCGGCGCGGTCATCGAAGACCTGCGCTACGGCGACAAGCTCGACACGTATTTTCGCGCGACCTTCCAGAACTCTCCCGCCGCACGCGCCGGACTCCGCTTCGGCGACCGCATCGTCGAGGTCAACGGCGAGTCAATGCGCGGCAAGCCTTATTACGAAGTGCGCGAGCACCTGCGCGGGCCGCGCGGCTCGTCCGTCAAGGTGACGATTGAGCGCGCGGCGACGGGGCGCACGGAAGTCGTCGAGATCACGCGCGACGCCGTGCCGCAGCCCTCGATTCCCGAAGCCTACATGGTTCGCCCCGGCGTCGGCTACATCGCGCTCACGGGCGGCTTCAACACGACGACCGCCGAAGAGTTTCGCGTCGCTTTGGAGAGCCTGCACGCGCAGGGGATGAACACGCTCGTGCTCGACCTGCGGAGCAACGGCGGCGGACTGTTGAGTCAGGCGGTGCGGGTGGCGAACACGTTCCTGCATAGCGGGCAGTTGATTCTGACGCAGAAGGGACGCGTGCGCGGCAGTTCGCAAAGCTACGTGGCGGAGAACGATTCGCCCGACCAGACGCCGATTGTCATCCTCGTCAATCGCGGCACGGCTTCCGCGTCGGAGATCGTCGCCGGTGCGCTGCAAGATCACGACCGCGCGCTCATCGTCGGCGAGACCAGTTTCGGCAAGGGCCTCGTCCAGCTTCCCTTCGACCTCGATCACGGCTCGGCCCTGTTGCTCACGATTGCCAAGTACTACACGCCTTCGGGCCGCCTCATCCAGCGCGACTACACCAGCAACGGCTTCTACGATTACTACACGCAGGGCGGCATCAGCCGACAGGACGAGCAGGCGAAATCCGCGACACAGGAGAAGCGTCCGGCGGGGCCGGAGAGCCGCACGGATACGGGCCGCGTCGTCTATGGCGGCGGCGGCATCTCGCCCGACGAAGTGGTCAAGCCGAATGTCATCAGCCCCGCGCAGCAACGCTTCATTGACCCCATCTTCGCCTTCGCGATGGAACTCACCAACGGTCGCCTCAACGGTTTCGACGCATACATTGTGCAGCGACCGATTGAATACGGGCACGACCTGAAAGCGACCGACTTCCCCGTCACCGAAGCGCTCTATAAAGCTCTCAAAGATTTCGTTGCGACCAAACCTGCGTTCAAAATCTCGGCGGCGCAACTCGACCGCGAGCGCGCCTTCGTCGAACGCCAACTGCGCTATGAACTCGCCACCGCCGCCTACGGCACGACGACCGCCGTGCAGGTCTTCAACATCTCCGACCCCCAGATCGGACGCGCCATAGACCTCATGCCCCGCGCACGCGAACTCGCACGCGCCGCGCGCCGCGCACGCTTCCCTTCGTAAACCGGCGGAACAAAAACCAACAAGACGATGCAGGGCAGAGGATACATTCTCTGCCCTTCTCTTATTTTGATAAACGACAGGCGACCCGTCAGCGTCCGGTCAATTTCTCCCGCCCCGTTCTTCTCTCGCCTTGACAAACCGCGCCGTCAGATTAGAATATCGCTTCCGGTTCAAGCGTCGCGGAGATGTGGCCGAGTGGCTGAAGGCGGCGGTTTGCTAAACCGTTATAGGTCAAAAGCCTATCACAGGTTCGAATCCTGTCATCTCCGCCAGAATTTTGAAACGATGAACGCGGAACGCTGGAGCGATGAAAGGAGAGAGTTTTCCTTCTGTTCATCATTCATCGTTCCGCGTTCATCATTTGGATAACGTCATGTCCGTTCGCGTTCGTTTCGCACCATCACCCACCGGCTACCTGCACATCGGCGCGGCCCGCAGCGCACTCTTCAACTGGCTCTACGCGCGCCAAATGGGCGGCAAGTTTCTCCTGCGCGTCGAAGATACGGACGCCGAGCGTTCGACCGACGAGTCAACGCGTTCCATCCTCGAAGGCTTAAAGTGGCTCGGCATTGACGATTACGACGAGGAGATTGTTTTTCAATCGCGCAACGCCGACAAGCACCGCGCCGCAGCCTTCCGCCTCGTCGAGGAGGGCAAGGCTTATCGTGATTTCACGCCGCGCGCCGAACGCTCCGACCAGAACGTCAAGCAGGACATCGCGGAACGCGCGCGCAAAGGCGCAGCCGAAGGGACAGACCACCGCAGCAACCCTTTCCGTGATTTGTCGCCGGAAGAATCGAAGCGGCGGGCGGAGGCGGGCGAACCCTTCGCCGTGCGTCTGAAGGTCGCGCGCGAGGGTCGTTCGAGTTTTGAAGACATGGTTTACGGCGCGCAGGAGCGCGACTATTCCGAGATCGAAGACCTCGTGCTCTTGCGCTCCGACGGCGCGCAGCCCTTGTATAATCTCTCGGTCGTCGTAGACGACATCGAGATGGGCATCACGCACGTCATACGCGGTCAAGACCACCTGACCAACACGCACAAGCAGATTCTCATCTACGAGGCTCTCGGCGCGAGCGTCCCCGCCTTCGCGCACCTGCCGCTGATCCTCGCGCCCAACAAAGCCAAGCTCTCCAAACGCAAGCACGGCGAGGTCGTCTCCTTGACGACGTATCGTGATAGGGGCTTTCTGCCCGTCGCCTTCAGAAACTTCCTCGCGCTGCTCGGCTGGACGCCGACGGACGAGCGGGAGTTGATGTCGCTCGCGGAACTCGTCGAGAAGTTTTCGCTCGAAGGCGTCCACCGCTCGAACGCCATCTTCAACTTCAGCGAGACCGACCCGCGCCAATGGACTGACCCGAAGGCGCTCTGGATGAACGCCGAATACATCCGCACGATGTCGCTCGCGGAGTTGCTGCCGTTGCTGCGCGCAGAGATGGAGGCGAGCGGGTTGTGGCGCGCGGAGTATGAGACGACGGAGCGCGGGTGGTTTGAAAAAACGGTCAACCTCATCCGCGAACGCTTCTACACGCTCAAGGATTTCACAGGGCAGGGGCGCGCATACTTCTCCGACGAGTTTGATTTCGACGAAGCGGCCATCGCCAAAAACTTGAAGAAAGAGACGCGCCTGCGTGAGCTTCTGCCCGCGCTCGCGGGGCGTCTGGAAAAGGTCGAACCGTTCACTATAGAGACGTGCGAGGCGGCGTTGCGGGCCTTCGCTGAGGAATCGGGCGTCAAGGCCGGACTCTTCATCAACGCGTCGCGCACGGCGTTGACGGGCCAGTCGGTCGGCCCTTCGATGTTCGAGGTCTTCGACATCGTCGGGCGCGAACGCGCCGCCGCGCGCCTGCGCAGCGCCGCCGAGTTCGTCTGACATCTCAACTTCAAGACGACGGCGCGCGTTCGTCCCGGAGTCTTCCGGTGTGCGCGCGCGCCCCCGAGAGAAATTATTCAAGAGGAATTCTTTTCGATGTTCAACAGATTACTGATAATCCTTGCGCTCACGTTCACGCTCGCCGCAAGCGCGCTCGCGCAGAACACCAACACCAGCACGACCCGTTCGAGAACGACGACCAAAACGACAACGACCAAGACGCCCGTCACGACCGGCGAGGCTCAGGCGGAGACGCCGCCGACCACGACGCCCGCTCCGGCGCGGACGACGACGACAACAACGACGCGCACGCAGCGCAGCAACGCCGCCGCCGAGACGCCTGCGGCAAAGGCCGTGCGCGCCGCTTTCGATGCTTTGATTGACGGCATCACGCGCGCCGACGTTGACGCCGTGATGAACGCTTACTGGAACTCGCCGCAGTTGGTTCTCTTCAACAACAACGGCACGGTCACGCGCTCTTGGGCGCAGGTGCGCGCGAACCGTCAAAGCTCTTATCCGAACTTGAAGGACGTGAAGATCGCCGTGCGCGACGTGCGCGTGCAGATGCTCGGCGCGGACGGCGCGCTCGTCTCCTGTCTCTGGACGCAGACGCAAAACTATAAGGGTACGGACGAGACGGCGACCGGACGCCTGTCGCTCGTCTTTCGTCGCACGGGCAATGTTTGGAAGGTCGTCCACACGCACACCTCTCCGGACAAACCCGACCCCTCGCTCCTTTTGCCCTCCGAGCAGGACGCGAACACCGCGAAGCCCGCCGCGACGACGACGACGCCCGCGAAGCCTTAACTAACCGTCGCGGATGCGTTAGACTGTCCGGCATCCCCCGCAAGTCGTTCCCGTCAGCGAACGAGTGAGTTCGAGATACGCGCCGACCCCTATGCGTCTTTGTCGGCGCGTCTTTTTTTCTGCGTCACAAACTTTTTAATTCTTGAAGGAGAATAAATAACATGGAATGGATGAACCAAATCAGCGGCCTCTTGCAGCAATATCAGAACGCGCAGCCGCAGCAAGCGCCCGCCACCGTGGACAACGACTTCGACCAATTCACGCAGGCCGCGCCGCAATCCGCGCTCGCCGACGGGTTGGCCGCCGCCTTTCGCTCCGACCAGACGCCGCCCTTCGGGCAGATGACTTCGCAACTCTTCGGCCAGTCTAACGGCCAGCAGCGCGCGAGCATTCTCAACACGCTCCTCTCCACGCTCGGCCCGACCATCCTCTCGCAAATCCTGAATCGTTCGGGCGGCTCCGGTCTGGCCGGACTGCTCGGCGGCGGCCAGCAGCAGCAGGTCACGCCCGAACAGGCCGAACAGATTTCGCCCGAAGCCGTGCAGGGCATCGCCGAGGAAGCGGCCAAGCGCGACCCTTCGATTATTGACTCCATCAGCAACGTCTACGCCGAGCACCCGACGCTCATCAAGACGCTCGGCGGCGCGGCGCTCACCATCGCCCTCGCCAAAATCGCGCAACGACAGTACGGCGGCTGAAAAGAGCGCGACGAACGCGCATCGTCGAAGCATAAACGACGTGCTTAGCTTTATTCGTCGCCCGCTAACCGCAAGCGACCGGCGATGAATAGCGCAACGTGCGAGCCACATTATTGGGCGGTCGGCGGCAAACGACCGTCAGGCTCGGCACGCGTTTGGGTGTAAGCTCTAGAGAGAGTTCCCGGATCTAGTTGAGACGAACTAGTGCTTTGTTACTGGGCATGCCGCGAAGTTTGACGCTGATGGACACGTCACCGGCGTTTCGGAGTTCGATGGGGAGTCTCACGACAAGTTGAGTGATCCACTCGAAGTTCGGCACATGTCTTACCGCCTCGACCGCGAGCGGGTAAACTTTCTGCTGCGAGTCTTCGGCTTGAACCTCGATAACGGAGGAGTCCTCTTCAGACCTTAGCTCCATATCGTAAGCCAAAAGAATCAGGCGCGTGTGCTGGTCAGAACTGAAATTACGAGTCGTGAGGATGGAAAACGGTTCGCCGGTCAGCGTTACGGAATCGAGCGCCGCCGCTCTTCCCGTGTCATTACCCTCCCAGTTCCGCGTGGTGAGTAATTTCGGAGGTGGGGGCGCGCTCAAGGGCGTCAACCGCACGTCAACGCGCTGGTAATAGAGGCTCGTGAAGCCCTCAAAACCCGAATCCGTGCCGAGCAGCAGCCAAAGTTCGCCGCTTGAGTTGGCGAGAACGGGTACGATGTGCCGGTGAGTGTGTTGGATGGAGAAATAAGGGGCCGAGTTTGGGTTGCAAGGCTGTCCCGTCTGGATGTTGCCCGCGACCGAAGCCGCGATGCCGCTCTGCGATTGATTCGATTTATCAATGTTCATACGCAAGTGCGGACTAGGCTTGAGCGTATCGAACAGGGTTCGCGGCTCGGCTGGCGAACCGCCGACCTTGACAAGCACGCTCTCGCCCGGCAAGCCGCCGATGCCGCCGCAAGTTTGCGCGTTTGAAGCCAGAACGATAGTAAAATCAAGCCAGTATGCCTGTCCTGCAACGATGCCGTCCGACGGGCCGAGACGACGTTTCATAAACATGAACAGATCATCGGAGCCGTTCCAGCCCTGAAAATAGAAGCCCGTTCCGCTCACGCCCAGTTCGGGCGGTAAATCCCGCAACTCGGCACGCAGCCCGTATGCTCCGTCGTCGGTGGAAGGAGGATAGTCGGCGAAACCGGCCTGCCATCCTAGAGGGCCGTTGCGAAAATCGAAACTAAATGTGATTGGGGAGACTGTTCCCTGTGCAGATGCGGAGACGCTCAAGGTGAAGGAAATTAAACTTGCGACGATGACATTGAGAAAAACTTTCATTCGCATAAATCCCGTCTTGAAGCCGTCAGACCTATTTTTGAGACATTAACTGAGATGCAACAGGTTGTCCGAAAGTGCCTCCCGCCTCGCTCCGGCCTCGCGCTGCTGCCTTTGATGCTCAGGCACAACCCGAAATTGCGCTTATCTTAGTTTATGTGAAAGCCGCATTCAACAAAAGCCTACCGCTCAAACTAGCTGCACCTGCATTCCTCAAACCTCTGAAGAACCCGACGCGACTAAAGGAAAAGCCCGCAAGGGTTTGTGCGGGCCTTCCGGTCAATCGTCAGCAAAGGGAAAGCCCGCGTGGACTTTTGTTGTCCGCGCGGGCTTTTCGTTGAACCGGGCAAGTGCCGGATTGAATCAGTCGTCGGCTTGCGCGTCTCGCGCCCGTTCGACTATGACATCGGCATCGCCTTCAATCGGGAAGCACTTCGCTGGCCCCGACGTTTGTCATGGCTTGCTCCGGCGTTTGTCGCAGTATTTCGTCTCAGGAACGAAAGATGAGGCAGGTGGTTGTCGCATGCGCGTAGAGTTTTCCGTCTTCGTCTATGATTCGGCCTTCGGCGGTGGCCGTGCGCCCGCCGAGGTGAATCAGCTTGGCTTCGCAACGCACGCGCCCTGTCTCCGCCGTCATCGCGCGGACGAAGTTAACTTTGAATTCCAAAGTTGTGTAGCCTGTTCCCGCTGGCAGCGTCGAGTGAACGGCGCATCCCATCGCCGAGTCGAGCAGCGTCGCGGCCAAGCCGCCGTGCACGACGCCGATGGGATTGTAGTGATACTCCGCCGGTTCGACATCGAAAACGGCATACCCTTCGCTCAATTCCACGAGACCGAAATTCAACAGCGCGCTGATGGGAGGGCGCGGCAATTCGCCCGCGACTATCTTCCGCAGATATTCGAGACCGGACAGAGCGCGCCCTGCCTCGGCCAGCCCGCGCGGGTCTTCCCAGCTAACGGTGCGCGTGCGTTCTAAATTTTTGTTGTCGTTCATAATCATTACTGTCTACGGTCGCAAAATCAATCCGACGCTCGAATCCGGATGCCAACCGCAGCAATCACGAATCAGAGGCTCGCTCATCTGGTTGTTTGAAGGGGCTCGTCAGCTTCGCCGGATGCGATGAATCAATCCTCTCAGTTGGTCGTCTCCTTCTATCGTGCGGGCCGCCGCAGCGCGACGAGTTGATTAATTCTCGACCGCACGACGCTGACCATAGTTCGCACATCCTGTCGGCTGTAGTTCGCCGCCCTGAAGGCGTCGGCAAGCTGGCGGTCGCTGAGGCGTGAGAGCAACGCACCGGCCCAACGCGCCTGCTCGACCGTCACGTCGTTGAAGAGGCCGCGCTTCTTTCCCGAGAACTCGAAATCCACGCGACCATCTTCCTTGATCTCGTCAATTAATTTATCGCTGCTGAAGCCTTTCGGGTCGTTGCGGCTGCGCGCGAAACGCCAGAGCAGCGGCCATTTGCCGGTGTCGCCGAGGGTTGCGCCGAGGTCGCTGATGGCGTAGCGCAGTTCCGTCCCTCTCCGCCCCTGCGCGGCCAGCACGACGTTGTTCTCGTCCTTGATGTCCCAGTTGTTCAAGAGCACCATCATGACTTTGAGTCCCTGAAATTCACGCGTGCCGCTGAAGGGATTCTCTCTCCACTTCCATTCGCCCGCGCGCTCGACGCCCGACGGTCGGGCCTCGAACCTGACATTGCGGAATGTTCCCTTGCCGGGGATACGGGCGCGCGGCGCAAGATAGGTGATCTCCGTCATGTAACCGGCGGCCCAGAGCAGGCGCGTGGCGGCGGTCTCCGACTGCGCCTCCTTGCCGATTTTCGCAACCCAGACGCGGCCCGCGCCGTCGCGCACGCGATACTTCTTCGAGAAGCCGCCCTTCTCCTCCTCGATGAAGGTCAGCACACGCACCTCCGGCCTCATGCTCCTGCCGCCCGGCCCCCAGAAGAGGTCGAGCGCGGCGGCGTTCGGGTGCTCGCGCCAGAGGACGGGCGTGCCGCGCGGCGGGGCGTCCGTCTCTCTATCCGATTTTTGCGCGAACGAAGAAGAGGAGAGCAGGCCGAGCACGCAGACGACCGCGACGGCGGCACGCACGCAGACGAGTTTTCTTTCAGACATAAAAGATTTTCGCTCGAAGTTGATTGTGATAACCGAAACGGCGAGGCTTCCGCACGGGAAAAGGTCGGGCCGACTCGCTTGATCATTCGCGCCAGCCCGACTGTTTGTTAACCTGCCGCGCCGTCGCGCAGCCCGACCAGTTCGTTGATTCTGCTGCGGACGGCCTCCGAGAGCATCCGCACCTCTTCGGGGGAGTAGTTGGCGGCGCGGAAGGCGTCGGCGATCTGCTCGTCGCTCAGGCGCGCGAGCCAGCCGCCGATCCACTTGGCTTCCGCAATCGTGACGTTACGCATCAGGTCGGCGTTCTTGCCGCCGTAGTGGAGGCGGACGTTGCCGCCTTCGACGCCCGCGATGAACTTGTCTCCCGCGTAATCTTCGGGGTTGTTGCGGCTGCCCTTGATGTTGCGCAGCCACGCGATGGGCGAGCCGGGCGCGCCGGTTTTTCCGTAGGTCGCGCCGAGGTCGCTGATGATGTAGTGCAGTTCGCTCGTCCCCTTATCGGCGTCGCGCACGAGCAGGACACGATTGTTCGCGTCCTTCAAGTCCCAGTTCTCAAGCAGGGCCATCAACACCTTGAGCCCTTGAAACTCACGCGTGCCGCTGAAAGGGTTCTCTTTCCACTTCCATTCGTCGAGACGCTCGACCGCCTCCGGCCTCGCCTCGAACCTGACGTTCTCGAACGTGCCCTTTCCCTGAATCTCGACGCGCGGCACAAGATAGGTTGTCTCCGTCACGTAACCGGCGGCCCACACGAGACGAGTGGCGGCGGTCTCCGACTGCGCCTCGTCGCCGATCTTCGCGACCCAGATGCGGCCCGCGCCGTCGCGCACGCGATACTTCTTCGAGTAACCGCCCGTCTCGTCTTTGATGAAGCTGACGCGGCTCAGGTCTGGACGCATCGCCTCGCCGCCCGGCCCGAGCAGCAGGTTGCGCGCAGCTATATCCGACGGCTCACGCCACAGGACGGGCGTCGCTCCCGTCACGTCACGCTTCTTTTTCTTATCCTTCTGGCCCGCCTGCACCGCGCAGCCGAGACTCAGCAGAAAGACAAATGTTAAGACAAATAAACGCCGCCCTCTTTCACTCAAAGACATCAATTCACCTTCCTTCGAATAACTCCCCTCACCAACCGGAGACTTTTCGAGGCGAGGCGGCGACCCTTGTTTTCCGGGCTAACGCGCGAGCCGGAAAACATCGCGGCGCAACCGCACGAGACTACTCGACGCCGACAGCCTACCGTCATTTGGGAGGGGATACTTGCGCAAGGATTATATAATCGTAAAGCGCAGAAATTCCAACGGTCGCAACGCCGCAGCAGCGCGCCGGAAACTCTACGCGTCAGCCGCGCTCCCGCGCCGCTCGACGATTCCACAGCGAAAGCAGACCCGCACGCGTTTCTCGAACCCGCGCAACCGCTTATCCATCCCAATCGCATCAACGAAACCTCCCCGCCGCGTCCGCCGTCTGTGCCCTCGTGCGACCGCCGACGTGTAGCCTTCCAATGTCCTGCCAGTACTCATTTCGTGCGTTGAAACAGGCCCGACGCTTATCGTCTGCCGCCTGATTCCCCTGTGTTTGCAACACTTAACGCCGCTCTCAAGCATCGCGTCGCCAGCCGCATCGCTGGCATCATGTTTGCTTTATTATTGCCGATGAAGCAGCGAACAAAAAAAAGCTCTGTGTTTGTGGGCGGCTTAACGGTCATGCTCTGCATCGCATTGTCGCCTCTTTCAATCAGCGCCGGAACGCTTCTCGCGCGGCGGCGACAGGACGCGCGAGGCGGCGCTGTTGCGGCCAGATACGCGCGGGCCGTCCGCGCTTTCGAGGAGCGCGCGGAAGCTTATGCGAAGGAGCGCGAGCGGCTGGAGGAGACATTGCCGAAGCTCTCGAAAGAGAGTACGCCCGAACAGATACATGCGCACAAGACGGCTTTCCGCGAGCTTGTCAGAAAGTCGAGAGCGGGGGCGAGACAGGGCCAGATATTCGACAGGGTAATCGCCGCTCACATACGCGCGACGATTCGCAGCGAGTTTAAGGGACGCGAGCGCGCGAAGCTGCGCGAGACGGTCATGGAGGCCGACACGAAGGGCGTCCCCCTGCGTGTTAATTATCCATACCCGGAGACGAAAGAGTTGCTGGAAATTCCGCCGACGCTGCTCCTCAAACTTCCTCAACTGCCGAAGCAGTTGAGATACCGTTTCGTCGAACGGAACATGCTTTTGGTGGATAGAGAAAACGGGTTGATTGTTGACTACATGCGCAACGCACTTCCCTAGAGAACGCGCGGGAGAATGAGATGAGACGGAATTTGGTCGCTTCGTTTGTATCTGTCGTCGTACTGGTTTTCAACGGCTTTCTCATAGAAGTTTCCGGCCAGAGCCTCCCTGCCGCAGCCGCGCAAGCGAGTCCGCAAGCCAACGGCTCGCCGCTCAAACTCACGCTGCCTCTGAAAAACGGCTCGGTGCGCTTCGTCGTCATCGGCGACACGGGGACGGGCAGCAAGCAGCAGCAGGAGTTGGCCGACGTGATGCTTCGATATCGAGAAGTCTTCCCCTTCGAGTTCGTGCTGTTGATGGGCGACAACATGTACGGCGGCGAAACCCCTGCGGACTTCAAGAAGAAGTTCGAGATCGTCTATCAAAAACTGCTCGACGACAAGGTCAAGTTCTACGCAACGCTCGGCAACCACGACGAATCCAACCAGAGGTTTTACGACCTCTTTAACATGAACGGGGAGGAATATTATCGCTTCAAAAAGGGCAACGTCGCTTTCTATTCGCTGAACAGCAACTACATGGACAAGCGTCAGTTGAACTGGTTGGAGGAACAACTGTCGAAGGACGACACGCAATGGAAAATCTGCTTTTTCCATCATCCTCCGTATTCGTCGGGCAAGAAGCACGGCTCCGACACGAAACTGCGCGAAGTCGTCGAGCCGGTATTCTTGAAGTACGGCGTCAGCGCGGTCTTCGGCGGTCACGAGCATTTCTACGAACGCTTGAAGCCGCAGAAGGGGATTCACTATTTCATCTCCGGCGCTGGCGGCAAACTGAGGTCGGGCGACGTGAATAAACAATCGCCGCTGACCGAGAAGGCGTTCGACGCGGATATGTCCTTTATGCTCCTCGAAGTCGCAGACGACCGGCTGCATTTTCAGGTCATCTCGCGCACGGGCGAGACGGTGGATTCGGGCGTCATCGTCAATCAGCGCAAGAAAAGCATGAGCGCCGCGAAATAAGTTTTTCTCTCCGGTCGCACGCAGAGCAACCTGCCCGAGATGTGCGCCCGGCGTCTCGATCAAATACTCTCCCAACAAAACTGCTGCTGCCGCGTCACGTCGCGCGCCGCGCGTGCGAAGCGTCGGCGAATGACGACGTTCTTGACGGGGCAAGCTATAATAGCCGCTCCAAATGATGCACAGTTCGCAGCTTTTCTCTCTTTGTGCGGCGGGCCAGAGCTTTCGCGCCGGACATATTTAACGGCTGCCTCGAACAACCAGATGAATGATCAGAACCGACAAACGCCGACGGGCGGCCAACTCGAAGATGCTGCAACGGACGCGCTGCCCGCGCAGTTGCCACGCTCCAACCATTTTTTCTTCAACCGTGAGTTGAGCCAGCTCGAATTTTTTCGGCGGGTGCTCGAAGAAGCACTCGACCGGGAGCAGCCCTTACTGGAACGTCTCAAGTTTCTCGCCATCTTTTCCAGCAACGTGGACGAGTTCTTCATGATTCGCGTCTCGGGACTCAAGGAGAGGTCGGCGCACGAGGAGATCGAGGCATCGCCCGACGGGTTGATGCCCGCCGAGCAACTCGGCATTATTCGTGAACGACTGTCGGAGATGATTGCCGAGCAGATGCGCTGCCTGCACGCCGAGATTCTGCCGGGACTCGCCGCGCACGGCATCGAAATCGTCGCCCACGACTCGCTCTCGGAAGCCGAGCGTGAATCCCTGAGCGCGTTCTTCGTCAAGAATATCTTCCCCGTGCTCACGCCGCAGGCGGTTGACCCGGCGCACCCGTTTCCCTACATCTCGAACCGGAGTTTGAATCTCGGCGTCGTCGTCGAACGCATCCCGGAGCACGGAATCACGCGGTCGCTGACGGGCAAAATCGAGCCGCGTTTTATACGCATCAAGGTTCCGCCGCTCGTCCCGCGTCTCATCCCGGTCAGCAGAGGCAAGACGAGATACGTCTATCTCGAAGAGTTGATTGCCGCCAACGTCGCCACGCTGTTCCCGCGAATGCGCGTCGGTCAGGCGCACGCCTTCCGCGTCACGCGCGACGGCGACGTTGACATCCGTGAGGACGAGGCGAGCGACCTCTTACAAACCATCGAGCAGTCTCTGCGCAAGCGTCACTTCGGCCTGCCCGTCCGTCTGGAAGTCTCGACCACCATGCCGGAGGAGATGCGGCAGTACTTGCGAAACTCTCTGGGGGGCTTGGGCGAAGAGGATGTCTATGTGTCGCAAGAGCCGCTCAACGTGCCCGACCTGATGTCGCTCTATGAACTCGACAGGCCCGACCTCAAAGACAAGCCCCTGCGGACGACGATTCCGGCGGCGCTCAAAGAGGGCGCGTCCTACTTCGACGCCATCAGGCGGAGAGACCTCCTGCTGCATCATCCTTACACGTCGTATTCGACCGTCACAAACTTTATTGACGCGGCGGCGCACGACCCCGAAGTGCTCGCCATCAAGCTCTGTCTCTATCGCACGGGGAAGAAGTCGCCCATCCCGCAGTCTTTGATCGAAGCCTGCGCGGCGGGCAAGCAGGTGACGACCATCGTCGAGTTGAAGGCGCGTTTCGACGAAGAGAATAACATCGAGTGGGCGAAGCGTCTGGAAGAGGCGGGCGTCCACGTCGTCTACGGCGTGCTCGGCTTAAAGACGCATTGCAAGGTCGCGCTCGTCGTGCGGCGCGAAGAGGGCGAGTTGCGGACTTACGTCCACATCGCAACCGGAAACTATAATCCGACGACGGCGAGCGTCTACACGGACATGGGGCTTTTGACGGCGGACGAGGAGATCGGCGCGGACGCCGCCGACCTCTTCAACTTCCTGACCGGCTATTCGCGGCAGAAAGAGTATCGCCAGTTGCTCGTCGCGCCCGTCAACCTGCGCGAGCGAATGCTTGAACTGATCCGGCGTGAAACGGCGCACGCGCGCGCCGGTCGTCCCGCGCGCATCACCGTTAAAATCAATCGGCTCGCCGACGCAGAGATTATTCACGCGCTCTACGAGGCTTCGCAGGCCGGAGTGCCCGTTGACCTCGTCGTGCGCGGCATCTGCCTGCTGCGCCCCGGCGTCGCCGGACTCTCGGAAACAATCACGGTCAGAAGCATCGTCGGTCGCTTTCTCGAACACAGCCGCGTCTACTATTTCGCCAACGGCGGCGACGAGGAGGTGTTTACCGGGAGCGCCGATTGGCTGCCGCGTAATCTGAACCGGCGCGTCGAGGTGGTGACGCCGGTTCACGACCCCGACTTGAAAAGGTATCTGAAAGACGTGGTGCTGGCCGCATACCTGCGCGACAACGTGAAGGCGCGGCGGCTCACGCCCGAAGGCACGTATGAGCGCATCCCCGTCGCTCCCGACGAAGAGAGCTTCAACAGCCAGTTATACTTTGAAGGCAGCATCAGCCTCGATTTCTGATGACTCTCCCTTTGTTTTCTCCCGTCGTAAAAATGTTCTGAGAGCTTACGGAGAGGAGTTAAGCCGATGGTCTTACTACTCGCGCTGATTTTAAGTTTTACGTCGCCCGTCGCGGCGTCGCAGAAAAATTCGGAGAAGAATAAAGAGACGCCCGCGGGCACTCCCGTCTTGTGGCGGGAGCCGTCAGACATCGCCGGACGCAATCTCCTGCTCGGGCCGGGCGGCGCGGCGATGCGTCCCGATACGAGAAGCCTCAGCTTCATCAAACAGGAGACGGGCGGCTTTTCGACCAAGTACCGCGTGCGCGACGGCTCGGGCCGCGAGTGGGTGGCGAAGGTGGGAAAGGAAGCGCAGTCGGAGACAGCCGCCGTGCGTCTGCTGTGGGCGGTCGGGTATCTGACGGAAATCAACTATCTCGTCTCCTGCGCCTCCATCAAAGGCGCGCCGCACGACCGCAAGAAGCATCAGGGCGCGTGCGGCGCGGGTGAGTTTGAGAACGTCAGGCTCGAAGCGAGGCCGGAGGCAGTCGAGCGTCTCGACGCGTGGAAGTGGAAGGAGAACCCTTTCGTCGGCACGAAGGAGTTGCAGGGCTTAATCGTGATGATGGCCCTGCTCAACAATTGGGACATCAAAGACACGAACAACAAAATTCTTCTGGTGCGCCGCGACGAGGGCGAAAGGCCGCAACTGCACTACATCATCAGCGACCTCGGCGCGACCTTCGGCAAAGTCAAGCTCGATGTTCCCGGCTTCTGGCGACTCGCGCGCAGCCGCAACACGCCGAAAGATTACGCCGACGATTCGTTCATCGAGGACGTGAAGAACGGTCAGGTCTTCTTCTTCTACAAGGGGAAGAATCAAGACCTCTTCGACGACATCAACATCGAGGAAGCGAAGTGGATCGGCGGCTGGCTCGCGCGCCTCAGCGACGAGCAGATCGCCGACGCCTTCCGCGCCGCCAACTACTCCCCCGAAGAGGTGCGTGTGCTCACGCAGTCCGTCCGCGCGCGAATCGAAGAGCTTGCGCGCCTGCCGGTTAGCTGAGAATCGGTCGGCCTCTGACGCTCGATTCCGCGTCGCGTAAGTTCAGAAATTAATAAGCTGATGAATAAACAAACGATTGTCCTCATTCTGGTCTTCGCGGGTGTCCTGCTCTTGAGCGGGCTGGCGTCGCATTTCATTGTCAACCGCCCGTCTACGAGGGTTTCCGAGAGCAGGGCGACGAGCACGAACGACGAGCCGTCCGCCGCTCTGCCCGTCGGCCAAGCGAGCGACGCGCGACAGCAGGATGCGCAGCAGCAGTCCAAGAGAGGCGGCAGTTCTTTCTTCTCACAACTGTTCGGGTCAGAAGACCCCGACCCGCAATCGGGAGACGCGGCGACGGCCACCGTGCAGATTGTTCTGAGATTCTCGCTCGCCGCTTTGTTGGCCGCGATGCTGGCGTTTCGTCCGCGCAAGAGACATCTGGCCGCGCTCAAGCGCAACCCCTACGTCGTGCAGACGCAGATACTCCTGGCCGTCGTCGCCTCCGCTTTGATGATGGTCGTCGGCGATAGCGCGGCGCGCGCCTTCGGCATCTTTGCCGCCGCCTCGCTCGTCCGCTTCCGCACCAACATCCGCGACCCGAAAGAGATCACGGTATTACTGATTAGCCTCGCCATCGGACTGGCAACCGGCGTCGGGCGCTGGGAGGTGGCTCTCGTCCTCGCCTTCTTCGTGCTGCTGACGCTCTGGGTGCTCGAATACTTCGAGTCCTCAATGGTCTATCGCGCGATGGAGTTGAAGATTGCGACGCGCAACGTCGAAGCCACAAACGAATCGTTGAGGACTATTTTCAGGAGACACAAGTTCAACGCCGAGTTGCGCGTGATTAATCACGCGGACGAGAAGGAACCGCTTGGCAGCATCGTCTATCACGTCAACGTCGGCGCTAACGTCAGCACCGACCAGATAAGCGAGGAGATTGCCTCCTCCGACCCGCTCGGCATTGACGCTATCGAGTGGCACGAGACGAAGACCGCCTCGTACATTTACGGCTAAAGGCGTGTGGAGATTTGAAAGGAAAAAGCCCGCAAAGGTTTGCGGGCTTTTCGGTGAACTGATGGGACTGGCCGTCCGACCGCTCACAAGTATTGCTTAGTGGGTCGCCGCCTCGAACGGAGTCTTAAGGAAAGACCACGCGATAGCGCCGTTCGAGGCTTATCAGGCCTCAGCCACCTCACTGTGATTTGAACTACTCATATACTTTTGGATCACCTCCTTTCCAGTGTTACCGCCGACTATAAATGACGACCGCCCGTGCGTCAACAACTTTTTTCCACGCGCTTCCGAGAGAGAAAAACAACTGCGAATCTCGTCGCGGTTCTCTCCGGTGTCTCTGATTTAAACGTCGCTCCGATGTCAGGAACTCGCGTCTTATCTTCCCGCGAAACCCGGCGGCAAACCGCTTCCCCGTTCAACGCTCAGGCGCGACTGTAGGCGAGCCGCCCGCTCGTGTAGACGGCGTGCGCGTGTTCGATGCCGAAGAAGTATGCGAGTTCTCGATAGTCCGCCGCGTCGTGGACGACGAAGTCGGCGCGCTTGCCCGCTTCGAGCGTCCCCGTTTCGTCGCCGAGACCGAGACTGTATGCGGCATTGACGGTCGCCGCCGTCAAAGCTTCGGCGGGCGTCAACTTCATGTGCGTCGAGGCGAGCGAGAGAATCATCGGCATCGAGGGCGTCGGCGACGAGCCGGGGTTGAAATCGGTTGCGAGGACGACGGCGAGTCCCGCATCAATCATCGCGCGCGCCGCCGGATACCTCTGCGAGCCGAGCGCATAGACCGACCCCGGCAGCAAGATTGGCTGCACCGACGCCGCGCGCAGAGCCTCGATGCTGACGGCGTCCGTGTGCTCAAGGTGGTCGGCGGTCGCCGCGCGGAGTTCCGCCGCGAGACGCGCGCCGCCGGAGAGCGAGAGTTGATCGGCGTGGAGGCGTAGGCCTAAACCGCTTGCGCGCGCCGCCAGAAGGATGCGCCGCGACTCGTCCACGTTGAAGACGCGCTCCTCGCAGAACACGTCGCAGAAGCGCGCCAGCCCCTCGCGCGCCACGCGCGGCAGCATCTCCTCGACGACGAGCCGGACGTAATCCGCGCGCCGCTCGCGGTATTCGTCGGCGACTTCGTGCGCGCCCAGAAAGGTCGGCACGAAGCGGAGCGGCGTCTCCGCGTCCAGACGCCGCACGGCGCGCAGCATCTTCAACTCGTCCTCGACCGTCAGGCCGTAACCCGACTTGGCCTCGACCGTCGTCGTCCCCGTTCGCAGAAACCATTGAACGCGCCGCTTGCCCGCCGCGACGAGTTCATCTTCCGTCGCGGCGCGCGTGCGTCTCACGGTCGCGCGAATGCCGCCGCCCTGCGCGGCGATCTCCTGATAACTGACGCCGCTCGCGCGCATCTCATACTCGTCCGCGCGCGTCCCCGCGAAGACCGGATGCGCGTGCGCGTCAACGAAACCGGGCAGCACGATGCGCCCGCCCGCGTCAACCAACTCGCAACCCGCTCCGATACGCGGCTCAATCTCGCGCCGCGTGCCGACGGCCTCGATGCGTCCCGCGCGCACGAGCAACGCGCCGTCTTCGATAATCCCAAGCTCGCGCATCTCCGCGCCCACGCGCGGGCGCGGCGCGCCCCGCAGCGTGACGAGTTGGCCGCAACCGGCGATGGCGAGCGTGTCATTCACAATCTTCGACCCGGATTTATACAGGGGAAAGGTTAAAGAGAGAAAGCGGGAAAGGAAAAAGAAAAGAGGACATCGGTTGTTTGCCGTTCCCCTTCATCCATTTCCCCATTTAACCTTTCCCCTGATCTTTTATTTCGCGGCAGCCGATGTGTGGTCGTGGACGATGCGCCAGCCTTTCGCGGTGCGGCGGAAGATGAGCGTGAAGCGACCGTGCGGCGTATCGGCGTCGCGCGTCAGTTGCCAGCGGCCAAGAGCGAGCATGTAGAACTCGCTGAGCGGTTTGATTTCCAGATCGGTGAAGGCGAGCGTGCCCATCTTCTCGCGCGTGTCGTAGCCTTTGCGGTAGCGTTCGAGGACGGTCTGCCAGCCGCGCGTCAGTTCGTCGCCGGACGCGAAGGTCGTCTGCTCCGACTCCTCGTAGCCGCGCATGTATCCCTCGATGTCGCCGCGATTCCACGCCGCCGCCTGCTCGTCGAGCACGGCGCGCACCGCCGCGATGTCCTGCTTCGACTCCTCGCCCGTCGTGCGCGAAGCAGACGAGCAACCATGTCCCGCAAAGCTGACGGCGACAACCGCCAGACCCAACGCCCCCGCGACGGCGACATTCAACGTGCGACTCATCTCTTAATCTTCCTCTCTTTTCAATCGTTTTGCGCGAACGGACGCATCTCCCCGGCAACTCTCTAGCACGACTCTTTCAGCGCGCCCGCTCCGCGAGCCAACTCTCGATGTCGGCGCGCATCGCGGGCACGAACTCATGCCCGCCGTTATAACTTTTCACTTGCACGTCGCCGGAGCGCGCGGAGAGACGCGCGGCGTAACCGGCGACGCGCGCGGGCGGATAAAACTCGTCGTGCTCTCCGTGCAGGTGAAGCACGGAGGCATCCGTCGGCCCGTAAGCGTCGCTCGTCTCCCAATCGCCGGGGATGCCGCCGCAGATGCCGACGACGCCGCGCAGTCGCTCCGTGTGCGTGAAGGCGAAACGATAGTTGAGCGCGCACGATTGCGAGAAGCCGAGCAGAAAGACACGCGTTTCGTCGACGACGCCTTCATCAACCAGCGTGCCGATGATTTCGAGCAGCGCGCGGTGATGCATCTCGATGGAGTCTTCCGCGTGAAAGTTCGTCAGCCACCCGAAGCCGTAGCGCAGCGGGCCGCCCGCCTCGCGCGGCTCCTTCATGTGTTGATGAAAGCCCTGCAAGGCGACGACGGCAAACCCTTCCGGCACACACCGACGCGACTCGCGCATCATCCAACCCTTGTTGCTGCCGTAGCCGTGCAGCGCGACGAGCAACGGCTGCGGCCCCGCCGTCGTCGTTGTCTGCGGAACATGGAGGTCATAGTAAAGTTTGGCCTCCGCGACGAGCGTTCGCTCCCGGATGTTGTTTGCGTGCGACATGATTTTTACAGGATGGACAGGATAAGGAAAGGGTTAAAAGGGGAAAGGTTAAAGGGCGAAATGGTGAAAGGCGAAAGGACGAAAGGCTCAGAAGCTCGACTGTTTTTCCTTTCCCCATTTGACCTTTGACCCCTTCCCCATCTCGTCTGATTCATCCTGTCCATCCTGTTTATATGTTAGTTGACGTAACCGCCGCCGCCTTCTTCGGGCGGTTCGTTTTCGTCGTCGTTGTTGTTGTTCGGGACGGCGGGCGCGGCGTCGAGCAGGGGCGCGCTCTCTTCCTCGATGTTCCAGATTTCGTAAAGCTCGTTGGGCACTTCGGTGACGAAGCGCGAGGGACGCTGGACGAGGGTTTGCCGGTTGTAGTCGGAGACGATGAGCGGATAGGTGATGTAGAGTTGGTCGCGCGCCCGCGTCAGGGCGACGTACCAGAGGCGGCGTTCTTCCTCTTCGCCTTCGGTGTCGCGGAGGCTGCGCGGCGAGGGAAACTTGCCGTCCGCCGCCCAGATGATGAAGACCGCGCGCCACTCCAAACCCTTCGCTTGATGCACGGAGGTGAGCGTCAGCATCTCGTCTTCGTCGCTGCCCATGAGCACGTCTTCGCCCGTGATGGGCTGCGGCGTGCCGTAGCGTTCGGTGGCGAGCAGGGCCAGCTCGGCTAAAAATTCTTCGGTCGAACTGTAGCGCGCCGAGTAGTGCGCGAGTTGTCGCAAATCTTCGAGACGTGCGTCGGCGTTCTCATAGGTAGCGGCGAGATGCGCTTCGTAGCCGCGCGCGAGGATGATCTCGATCTGGCGTGCGGGACTATGCCGCGCGTCGTCCTTTACCAACTCTTCGAGCAGCGCGCGAAACTCCGTCCAGCCCGTGCCGCGACGCGCGGCGGTCGCCGCGTCTGCGCCGCCGCGTAGCACGAGCGCGAGGGGGTCGGGCGCGTCGCCGATGCGTTCCCAGACGCGGTTGGCGGTCGCCGCGCCGACGTTCGGGATGAGACGCAGAACACGTTTCCATGCCAACTCGTCGCGCGGGTTGGCGACGAGACGCAGGTACGCAATCACGTCTTTGATGTGCGCCTGCTCGAAGAAGCGGAGGCCGCTGCGGATGCGGTAGGGGATGCCGCGCCGCGTGAGTTCGAGTTGGAGTTCGAGCGAGTGATAGTGCGAGCGATAGAGGACGGCCAACTCGTCGAGCGGCGTGCCTTCGTCGCGCAATTCGAGGATGCGCGAGGCGACGAAGGCCGCCTGCTGGTCTGCGTCGTGGCAGGGGACGAGCGCGGGCGCGAGTCCGAGCGAGGGGCGCGCGGCGCGCAGCGTCTTGGGGAACTGTTGACGGTTGGCGGCGATGGCGATGTTGGCGACGCCGAGGATTTCGGGCGTCGAGCGATAGTTGGTTTCAAGCCGGAAGATGCTCGCGTCGGGGTAGCGCGTGGGAAACTCGTAGATGTTCTTCCACTCCGCGCCGCGAAAGGCGAAGATGCTCTGCGCGTCGTCGCCGACGACCATCACGTTGCGATGCTGCGCGCCGAGCAGGTCAACGATCTCGGCTTGCAGTTTGTTCGTGTCCTGATACTCGTCAACCAGAATGTGCTCGAACTGCTCCCTGTAGACGCGCGCGATTTCGTCCTTCTCCAACAGGAGACGTTTCCAGTTGAGCAGCATGTCGTCGTAGTCCATCACGTTGCGCGCGCGCTTGCGCTCCATGAAGAGACGGTCAACGCGCGCGACCTGCTCCGTCAGCGGCTCGAAGTGCGGGTAACGACGGACGACCACTTCGGCGATGGGCTGGTCTGTGTTGTTGGCGAAACTGATGATGTCGAGCAGGACTTCCGGCTTCGGAAAGCGACGCGCTTTCGTGTCAATGCCCGCCTCGTCTACGCAGACCGAAAGGAAGTCGCGCGCGTCTTCGGCGTCCAAGATTGAGTAGTTGGCTTCGTAGCCGAGGGCGGCGGCGTGGCGGCGCAGGATGAGATTGGCGATGCGATGAAACGTCCCGCCCCAGACCCTCCGCCAGACGTTGCCGTCGCCGCCCGCCAACTGCTCGACCCTCCGCAGCATCTCCCGCGCGGCGCGATTCGTGAAGGTCGCCAGCATGATGCGCGCGGGCGCGATGCCCTGCTCGACGAGATACGCGACGCGGTACGTGATGGCGCGCGTCTTCCCCGAACCCGCGCCCGCGATGACGAGCACGGGGCCAGCCGCCGCCGTCGCCACCGCGAACTGTTCCTCGTTCAACTCCTCGCGGTAGCGCGCCAGCTTATCGGGAAGCCGCGCCCCCGCCGGACGCTTGATGACGTAACGCTTCATCTCTCTTAAACGGCAAAAGGTAAAAGGCAAGAGGAGAAAGGACAAGGGGCACAGGAAAAGTTAAGGAAGTAGAGCGCAGCCGTCGTTTCCCTTTCCCCATTTCACCTTTTGCCCTTTACCCTTTTACTTTTGATTTCTTTACATCGTCGCCGCCGAACTCTTGAGCCTGTGCTGGTAGCGTTGGCGAAACTTCGACACCTTCGGCGCGACGACGGCGCGGCAGTAGCCTTGCGCGGGATTCTGCTTGAAGTATTCCTGATGATAGTCCTCCGCGCGATAGAAGGCTTCGAGCGGCGCGAGTTCGGTGACGATGGGCGCATCCCAAATGTTCGCGGCAGACATCTCGGCGATGACCTCTTCGGCGACGCGTTTCTGTTCCGCGTCGTGATAGAAGATCACGGAGCGATACTGCGTCCCCCTGTCCTCGCCCTGACGGTTCAACGTCGTCGGGTCGTGGACGGTGAAGAAGACCTCAAGGATCTCCTTATACGACACGACGCGCGGGTCGAACTCGACCTCGACGACCTCCGCATGGCCCGTCGCCCCCGAACAGACCTGCGCGTAGGTCGGGTTCGGCGACGCGCCGCCCGCGTAGCCCGAGACGGCGCGCTCGACGCCCTCAAGTTCGTTGAAGACCGCCTCGACGCACCAGAAACAGCCGCCGCCGAGAGTCGCCGTCTCGCGCACCTGTGTCGCGCCGTGTGATTGATTCCGTTCTTCGCTCATCTTCCCTGCCCCTTTCTCCGGCGCGTCTCCCCCGGCGGCGGGCGCGTGCTTCGCCCGTCTCGCCAGCGGCGCGCGCCTCCGGTCAACGTTTGCTTGTTGGCTCAATGATAACATCTCCGCGCGTCGCGTCGCGTCGTGCGGGCGACGTGTTGCATTCGTGATAGATGAAAGTTAGGATGGACGGCACGGACTAAAATCACAAGTGAGGTCATGGCGATGAAATTTCCCGGTGGCATGAACATCCAGCAGATGATGAAGCAGGCGCAGCAGATGCAGGAGAAGATGGCGAAGGAGATGGAGACGATGGTGGTTGACGCTTCGGCGGGCGGCGGCGTCGTCACCGTGCAAATGCGCGGCTCGAAGGAACTCGAATCCATCAAGATCGCCCCCGAAGCCGTCACCGACGGCGACGTGGAGATGCTTCAGGATTTGATCGTCGCCGCCGTCAACGAAGCGGGCCGCAAAGTTGACGAGGCGATGCAGAGCAAACTCGGCGGCATGCTCCCTCCCGGACTTCTATGAGAAGAGGTTAGATGTTGGAGGTTAGATGTTAGAGAAAACAAAAATGCAATTTGTCTTGTCTAACATCTGGCATCCGACATCCGACATCTGATTTTATGCTTGAGTATTCAGAACCTGTCACGCGTCTGATTGACGAGTTTAAGCGTCTGCCGGGAATCGGGCAGAAGACGGCGCAGCGTCTGGCGTTTCACGTCTTGCGGATGACGCCGGAGGAGGTCGCGCGTTTCGCTTCGGCGATGGACGAGGTGAAGCGCAAGATCACCGTCTGCACCATCTGCAACAACCTGACGGACGTTGAACCCTGCCGCTTCTGTTCTTCCACTTCGCGCGACCGCTCGATCATCTGCGTCGTCGAAGAACCCTACAATCTCGTCGCGGTGGAGAAGACGCGCAGTTTTCACGGCCTCTATCACGTCCTGCACGGCAGCCTCTCGCCGATACGCGGCGTCAACCCCGAAGACCTGCGGCTGCAAAATCTGCTGCCGCGCCTCCGCCCCGAAAACAACGACGGCATCGAAGTCCGCGAGGTCATTCTCGCCACCAACCCGACCACCGAAGGCGAAGCCACCGCCAGCTACATCAGTCGTCTTTTGAAACCGCTCGGCGTCCGCACGACGCGCATCGCGATGGGCATGCCCGTCGGCAGCGACCTCGAATACGTTGACGAGGTCACGATGGACAAGGCGCTTGCCAACCGGCACGAAATATAAGACTCGTAAATCGTGAATCGTCAATCGTGAATAGATAACGTGCTAAATCACGCCTTCTATTCACGATTGACGATTCACGATTTACGAGCTTTTAGAATCTGACGTTCTCGACGGGCGCGTTGCTTTTGCAGTCGTCGCAGTTCTCGCCGTCGTCGTACCACTTGGCCTCGAATTCGACGAGGGAGACGATGGGCACGGCGTCTCCGTCTTCGGTCTTGATGGTGTCGGGCGCGGAGGTGAAGCGGACGATGGCCCCGCAGCCGACGACCGTCGCGCCGAGTTCGCGGACGAGTTTGACCGTCTCCAACAGCGCGTCGCCGGAGCGCGCGATGTCGTCAACGATGACGCACGGATGCACCTCGCCCTGATTGACGTACTGCCGGAACATGCGCTTGCCCTCCTCACGTTCGGCCCAGTAAATCTGCTCCGCGCTGAGAGCCTCGCGGACGCCGAAAGCGACGGGAATCCCGCCCGGACTCGGGCTGATGATGGCGACCTTCGGCAGCGCGCTCGAAATGTCTTTCTGAATACGCAGCTTGCGCGAGAGCGCGACGGCGAGCACGCGTGCCGTGTCGTAATAACGAAAAGCGAGCGGCATCTGAAAGTAATGCGGCGTGTGCCGTCCCGACGGGTAGACGAAGTGTCCCTCGCGGAAAGCCCCCGTGCGTTTCAAAATCTCCATCACTTTGTCAGACGACGGAATCAGATTTACCATTCTCCCTATCTCCAATCGAAAGGATGCGGGATGCGGGCGGAGAGGTGAACCGGAACGCGTCTTCCTCCGTCCCTCATCACTCGACCTGCATCCCTCAAAAGTGTGCCCGACAGCATACCACTACTTGCCCCGCCCTGCGTCATCTCCGAGCGCGCGTTGGATGATGCGATGCTGGTCGCGCGCGAGTTCCGGCGGCAGCTTGTCCAACTCGAACCAACCCGTGCTCTCGATTTCGATGCTCTGGCCGCGCGCGCCGTCCGCGCGTGCGCGGCAGCGATAGATGATCTCCACTTGCTGGGGTCGCCGGTGCGTGCGCGAGAAAGCGATCTCGATTTCGTCGAGTTGGAGGCCCGCCTCCTCGCAGAGTTCGCGCCGGAGCGCGTCTTCCGGATTCTCCCCTTTGCCGATGAAGCCGCCGGGGATTCCCCACCCGCTGCCCTTGCGAAAGACGTGATTGAACAACAGCACGCGCCCGCGCTCGTCGCGCACCACCGCGCCGACCGTCACCGTAAAGCGCGGCTGCGTCAGCCACACGCTCCAACGCCGCGCACTCTTCGGCGCACCCCGCCACACCGTCCCCAGAAGCTTTCTCCACATCTGCCTTTATCATAAGTCAAAAGTCCAAAGTCGCAAGTCCAATGTCAAAAGTCCAATGTCAAAAGCATGTTCTCCTTGAGTGGTTCTGCTTTTACTCCGGACTTTGGACATTGGACTTTTAGACTTTGGACTTCCGTTGACTTTGGACTTGTCACTTTGTCGAGATTTGATAAGATGCTCGGCGGTTTCAAAAAAACGTGAGAGGCCGTCCGCAGGCCGCCGCGACAAGTCCAGAGCTTTCAACTTTCGACATTCGACAAAGGACGCCGGAGCCGAGCTTATGTCAACCGATGTGACTCCCGACAGCACTCCCACCGCCAAGATTGCGCCGACCGAACAGCAACCGTCGCAGACGGGCGTGCCGAAAAAAATCGTCAATGCGCAGACCGTCTGCAACGAGCGCAACGAGAAGGGCAAGCTCTGCAACGGCCATATCAAACAGTTGCGCACGGGCGGCGAAGATGCGGAAGAGCACCTGCGCGGCGAAGAGGTTCTCTTCAAGTGCCAGAGTTGCGGGGCGCTCTACACGGGGCCGCCGCTCGGCCACGTGCGCGACCCGCAGAAACAGCGTCGGGTGGTCGAGACGGAACTCGCCGCGCTGCTGCGCGCGGCGGGCGGAACGCTTCCCGCCTTCAAGAAGTCGGCGACGGGCGCATGGGTTCCGGTCAACGAACCCGAGTCGCACGCCCCCGCCGCGAAGGCCGGAGCAGCTAAACCGGCAGCGACGCCGAAGCCCGCCGCAGCGAAACCTGCGCCGGATACGGCAGCCGCGCCCAAACCTCCGCCCGCACCGCGCGCCGCTTCGACGGGCAAAGGCATCCCGCCGCCGCCCGCCCATCTCGCGCCGCCCGCAGGCGAGACGCCCGAACAGAAACGAGCGCGTCTCGCACGCGTCGTCGCCGAAGCCAAAGCGCGCGCGGGGAAAGAAGTGCCGCCCGCCATCGCCGCCGCCGCCGCGTCTGCGCCGCCCACGCCCGCGCGCACCGCTCCCGCCGCCGCCACCACCTCCGGCACGGATTCATCGCCCGACGCGGACACACACCGTCCCGCCGCCGAAGCGCAGGCCGCGACGGGTCAGGCATCAGCCGCGCCCTTGAGTCCGGCAGCGGCCACCGCTTCGCCCGCCGCCGGTGCAGAGACGGTCGCAGACCTCGCCGACGACGCCTCCACCGAACTCACACCCGGCGCGCCGCCCGCGACAACGACGCCGACGCCCGCGCCAGCACCGTCGAACACACCAGCGCCCCGCGCCGCAACTTCCGGCGGCAAAGGCATCCCGCCGCCGCCCGCGCATCTCGCGCCGCCCGCAGGAGAGACACACGAAGAAAAGATCGCGCGCCTCCGCCGCATCGTCGAAGAGGCCAAAGCACGCGCGGGCAAGTGAGCCACGCGGAGCGATAGGGGCGACAGAGCAAAACGCTTTAGCAAAAGAACTGCCGGTAACGAAAAGCGCATGCGGAACAGATGTCCGCGTGCGCTTTTCGACTACCTTCTTGAGTAAAGTTTTAACTCTCTCGCACCGTCAGACCTTCGGTCGCAAACTTCCATTCGAGGACTTGTGCGCCTTCTTCGGCGGTGAGGGCGTGTTCGACCGATGAGCGCGCGCCTTCGGCGCAGAGGAAGGCGATGCAGCCGCCGCCGCCCGCGCCGCAGACCTTCGCCGCCTCCGCGCCCGCCGCCGTCGCGCGCTCGACGAGCAGTTCCATGTGCGGCGTCGTGATGTTCGGCGCGAGACGTTTGCGGTTGGGGTATGCGGCGCGCATCACGTCGCTGACGCCGCGCCAATCGCCCGCCGCGAGCGCGGTGCGCATCGCTTGACCGGAATCGCGGATGGCGTCGAAGAGTTGAAAGATGGTCTTATCGCCGTCTATGTGCGTCTTGGTCATCTCCCAGTTGTTGATGCCGGAGAGACGCGGCTCGCCCGTGTAGCAGACGACGAGGCGTTCTTCGAGCGTGCGGGCGTCCACTTCCAGACTCTCGCGCCGGATGCCGTCGGGGCGAAAGTGAATCGCGCTCGCGCCGCCGTGGAACGCGGCGTAGTAGTCCTGAAATCCGGCGGGGACGCGAATCACCGTGCTCTCGACGTTGGCGGCGATGACGATAAACTTGCGCTCCGGATAACGATTGCCGACGAGACGGTTGAGCGCGCCGATACAGGCGATGGCGAGCGCGGACGAACCACCTAGCCCTGCGCCCGCCGGGGCCATGCCCTCGGCGATGAGATGAAATCCCACGTCGGGCTTGAAGAAGTGCACCAGCTTGGAGATCAGTTCCAGACGCTCTTCGTGAACCAGATTTTCGATCTCGCCGAGATGCGTCTCGAAGGAGATCTGGCGGTCGCGCGATTCGAGGATGATGCGTTCGTCGTCGCGCGTTTCGATGCGGCAGCGCGCGTAGAGCGAGAGCGCGAAATTGACCGTGACGGCCCCCGGATGAAACAGGTAGAGCGGCCAGATGTCAATCGTGCCACCGGCCAAATCCACACGCGTAGGAGCAACTGATTCGATAATCATAATGTCGTGAATAGTAAATCGTAAATCGTGAATAGATGTGTGGTGAATGCAGTTATCTATTTACGATTTACGATTCACGATTTACCAGTTTTCAGTCTCCGTCCACGTCGCCGGGTTTGCGTTTGGCAGAGTCCTTGCTGCGGCGCGTGAGCGGGGGAATGTGTTCTTTAATCTCCTGACCGATTTCGTGGAGCTTATCTTCGGCGGCCTGCTCTAACTTGTGTATCGCCTCCGGGTTGACGTGCTCGACCTTCTCCGAGAGCCAGTAGCGTTCTATCAGGTAGAAACCGATGATGCCGACGACGACGATGATGAGCAGACCGATGCCGAGATGATGAAAGTCGCCGAGGAAGTTGATAATCGCGCCGCTGAAAAAATAGCCCGCGCCGCTCAGAGCGAACACCCAGAGAAAACAACTGCCGAAGGTCAAAAGCAAAAAGCGCAGGTAGGGCATCCGCGCCATGCCGTAGAAGGCGCACGAGCCCCAGCGCAGCCCGTAGATAAACTTCGAGAGGAAGATGGAGAGCGCGCCGAACTTCTGCGTCAACCGTTCGATGCGCGGTTGGGCCACCCGGTAGAAGCGATACTCGCACACGCTCGTCCGCGTTCCCCGCCCGATGGCGTACGCGATGTTGTCGCTCGCCACCCCGCCGAGCGTCCCGGCGCACAGCACCTTCAGGAAACTATACTCGCCGAAGAACGCGCTGTGCGCCAGCACGCCCGCCAACAGAAGCGTGATGTCCCCCTCGATCATCGCCAGAAAAAAGACCGCGAAGAGACCGTACTTTTCCACCAACTCGTAGAAGAATTGCCCATCCATATAAAAACAGCGACAAGTGATAAGTGACGGGTGACGAGTGACAGGCCGAAACAAGTTTTTTTTAACTCGTCACTCGCCACTCGCCACTCGTGACTGCTTTTCCGGTTTGACGACCAGAACAGGACAATGTGCGTGACGGACGACGGATTCGGCGGTCGAGCCGAAGAACATCCGCCCGAGTCCCGTCCGCCCGTGTGACGAGATGACGATCAAATCCACCTCACGCTCGCGCGCCACGCGCACAATCTCGGAGGCCGCCTCGCCGTGCACGATTAAATCCTCCACCTCCAGACCGGCGCATTCCTCGCTCTGCGCAATCTTCGGCAACTCGCGCGCCGCCGAATCCTCCAACTGCTCGCTGATGTCCGCCGAAGGCAGCGGCTCGGCAATCGGCGTCCAGCCGACCGACGGCACGAGCGGCTCGACGACGTGCAGACAGATCAAGCGCGCCCCCATCAAGCGCGCCAGCGACGCGGCGGCGGGCAACGCGTGGCACGCGCACTCGCTGAAATCCGTCGGCAGCAGAATCGTGCGAACGTTCATAAGGGATGAAGGATGAGGGATGAGGGATGAATGAAGAACGGAATTGATTCATTGAATCATTGATTGATTAACTCATAAATGAATCAATGAACAAATCATTCAATGAATCAATCCTTTCATCCCTCATCCCTTCGCCCTCATCCCTTCGGTGCGCTCGTCATTCTACACGGAGAGGGGCTTGTTTGACAGCCCTTGACCCCTTTGTTACCATCAGCGCCGTCTCCGCACCGTCAAGGTTTTATTTCACAGGCTCCCTTTTTGGAGCGTCGAACCATGAACAATTCCGACGCAGCACAGAACGCAGACTATATCGGTGTTGACCTCTCGCGCGCCACCATGCGCGCCGCGCTCGTCAACGGCGAAGGCCGGATTCTCGAACGACGCGAAGCGCCGATGGAGCGCGAGCGGGTCAGCGAACAGTTGGCTGCGGTCGTCACCGAACTGCGCGACCTGTCGCCGCGCGTCGCCGCGCTCGGCATCGGCATCCCCGGCCTCGTTGACCCGCAGACCGACCGCGTCATCATCTCCGCCGATCTGCCTTCGGTCGTCCGCAGCGACTTTCACGTCGAACTCGGGCGCGCGACGGGTTTGCGCGTCGAGTTGGAGAACGACGCCAACGCCGCCGCTTACGGCGAGTACAGCGTCGGCGCGGGACGCGGCAGCCGCAACATGTTCTACGTCACCATCGGGACGGGCATCGGCGGCGCGCTCATCCTCGGCGGCCATCTCTGGTACGGCGCGTCGGGCTTCGCGGGCGAGTTCGGGCACATCACCATTGACCCCGAAGGCAACGAGTGCTCGTGCGGCAACATGGGCTGCCTTGAGACGGTGGCCTCCGCGCCCAACATCGTCCGCCGCACACACGAACGTCTCTACCGCGACGGCACGTCCTCGCTCTCGCGTCTCGCCATCAACAAAGATTTCACCGCCGGAGACATCGCGCGCGAAGCCCGCAACGGCGACGACTTCGCGCTCCTGATGATCGAACGCACGGGACGATACATCGGCACGGCCATCGCCTCCGTCATCAACCTGCTCAACATCGAACGCATCGTGCTCGGCGGCGGCGTGATGGAGGCCGGAGACCTGATCCTCAATCCCATCATCCGCGAAGCCGGACGCCGTTCATTCCAGCCCTGCTTCGAGGCCACGCAGATCGTCGCCGCGTCGCTCGCCACCGATGCCGTCCCCATCGGCGCAGCCATGCTCGCCCGCGACGCCAGCACAGTCCACAGCATCTAGCACGCGAAACAAACTCTCACCGCCGTGCGTGCGGTTTCGCGCCCGTTTTGTTATAAATATCCGCCGCCTGCCCCACTCGCGACTCGCGGAGCGGGCGAGCCGCAGTCTTTACAGTCCTGACACCGTTTCCAAAAACTATAATCGAGGTGATTTACCGATGAAATACCTGATGCGCTCAGTTGTATGCGCTTTGTTGATTGCATACGGTCATGCCGCCGTGCGGGCGCAAGACCAACAGCCGCCCGCCGCTCCTTCGCCGTCGCCGCAGGCCGAGCAGCAACCGCCGCCCGCCGCGACGACCGAACCCTCCGGCGCATCGCAGGCGGAAGAGAAGACCGTCACCGTCTATATCTATCGCCCGAAGAAGTTCGTCGGGAGCGCGCTCGAACCGTCGGTCTTCTGCGACGGCGTCGAACTCGGGCGGATGGACAACGGGCGTTACATCATGCTCCGGCTCGCGCCCGGCACGCACAGATTTCACATGACCGAGAAGGACAAGCGCGTCGAGGAGACACTCAAACCCGGTCAGGTCATCTACCTCCGCTTCCGCCTCGAACCCGGCATGTGGAAGGGACACGGCAACCTCTATCTCGCCGACGAAGAAGAGGCCCTCAAAGAACTCAAAAAACTCAAACCGCTCGCCGCCGACAAACTCAAAGACAAGACGATGGTCGTCACCGACATGGCCGAGGCCGAAGCCGAAACCAAGAAACGCGTCAGCGAACAGACGCCCACCAAAAAGAGTTAACGACGGCTTCAAAGCATAATCGGTTCGATGAGACGAGAGCCACAGAGACGGGCGCGCGTGCGGTTTCGCGCCCGTTTTGTTATTTTAGATGAGTTGATTTAGCAGAGCCGACCGTTTATCCGCGAAGGAGTGTGTAGTTGATGATTCAGACTGTCGAAGCATTGGTTGACGAGCATGGTCAAGTTCGTCTGCTGGAAGAGGTGCACATTTCAGGGAAACGCCGTGCTCTGGTCACTATTCTGGAAGAGATTCCGAATTTGGAGGTTAGCGAAACGGCACTACTCAGCGAGCAGGCTCTCGCGGAGGATTGGAATAGGCCCGAGGAGGATGAAGCGTGGTCACACCTTCAATCGCAGCAGTAGTGCTCGTCTCTTTTCCTTTTTCGGATTTATCACAATCAAAACTTCGGCCAGCGGTCGTACTAGCCAGTTCGGGTCGAGATGATTGGATTCTGTCTCAAGTGACGAGCAACTCTTATTCGGATGCGAACGCGGTGCGAATCGAGGCTCAGGACTTTCTACGGGGTGGACTTCAACGGACGAGTTACGTGCGACCGGCAAAGCTATTCACAGCTAATCGAACCTTGATGGTAAAACAGGTTGGTTTGCTGAACGATACGTCCTACACATCAATCATCAACTCCGTAGTCGTTTTATTACAGAGCAATCTTAAACAGTAGATTTCGCGCGTTGACAATTTCACTTGAAGTTTGATGGAGATTTTAGAATTATCCCCTGTCTGAAAGAAATTGATGAATCCAGAACGCATCAGAAATTTTTCGATTATCGCGCATATTGATCACGGTAAGTCTACGCTCGCCGACCGTCTGTTGCAGATGACGGGCGCGCTCTCGGAGCGTGAGATGTCGGAGCAGGTGCTCGACGACATGGACTTGGAACGCGAGCGCGGCATCACGATTAAGTCTCACGCCGTGCGGCTCGACTATCGCGCGCGCGACGGGAAAGATTACATCCTCAATCTGATTGATACGCCGGGCCACGTTGATTTCAGTTATGAGGTGTCGCGCAGCCTGTCGGCGTGCGAGGGCGCGCTGTTGATTGTTGACGCGTCGCAGGGCGTCGAGGCGCAAACTCTGGCGAACACCTATCTGGCGATTGACAACAATCTGGAACTCATCCCCGTCATCAACAAGATTGACCTGCCGGGCGCAGAACCCGACAAGGCCATCGAACAGATCGAGCAAGTCATCGGTCTCGACACACACAACGCGGTCTTCACGAGCGCGAAGACGGGCGTCGGCGTAGATGAAGTTTTGGAAGCCATCGTGCGCGACGTGCCGTATCCGAAGGGCGACCCCAACGCGCCCTTGAAGGCGTTGATTTTTGATTCGTGGTACGACTCCTATCGCGGCGTCATCGTCCTCTTCCGCATCATTGACGGCTCGATGAAGCCGGGGATGAAGATTCGTTTCTTCAACACCGGGCGCGATTACCAAATTGAGACGCTCGGCGTCAATCGCCCGCGACCCACCTTGATTGACCGCCTCGGCGTCGGCGAGGTCGGGTTCCTGACGGCTTCGATCAAGACGGTCGCCGACGTGCAGATCGGCGACACCATCACCGAAGCCGCGCGCCCGACGACTGAGCCGTTTCCCGGTTTTCAAGAGATCAAGCCGATGGTCTTCGCCGGACTCTACCCCATCGAAGCCAACCAGTACGAAGAACTGCGCGACGCGCTCGACAAGCTGCGCTTGAACGATGCGTCGTTCTTCTACGAGCCGGAATCTTCCGCCGCGCTCGGCTTCGGTTTTCGCTGCGGATTTCTCGGACTCCTCCACATGGAGATCGTGCAGGAGCGTCTGGAACGCGAGTTCAATCTGGATTTGATCACGACCGCGCCGGGCGTGCGCTATCGCGTGACGACGACCGACGGCGAAGTGGTCGAAGTGGATTCGCCCGCGAAGATGCCCGACCCCGTGCGCATCGAGAAGATCGAAGAACCCGTCATCCTCGCCACGATTCTTACCTCCGACGAATATCTCGGCGGCATCCTGCCGCTGCTCGAAGAGAAACGCGGCGTGCAGAAAAAGTTCGAGTACATCGCCGAGAAGCGCGTGATGCTCACCTACGAACTGCCCTTGAACGAAATCGTGCTCGACTTCTACGACCGTCTCAAGTCCGTCTCGCGCGGCTACGCTTCGCTCGACTATCACTTCGCCGACTACTGGGTGAGCGATTTAGTCAAACTCGACATCCTCGTCGCCGGAGAACCCGTGGACGCGCTCTCGCTCATCGTCCATCGCCAGATTTCGCAATCGCGCGGGCGCGCGCTCGCCGAAAAGATGCGCCAGTTGATTCCCCGGCAGCTTTTCGAAGTCCCGATTCAGGCCGCCATCGGCAACAAAATCATCGCGCGTGAATCCGTCAAGGCGCTCGGCAAAAACGTCATCGCCAAATGCTACGGCGGCGACATCACACGCAAGCGCAAGCTCCTCGAAAAACAGAAAGAGGGCAAAAAGCGCATGAAACGCGTCGGCAAAGTCGAGATTCCGCAAGAAGCCTTCCTCGCCGTTCTGAAGGTGAACGAGTAATTCATGACGGCGAATGAGAAATGGACGATAGATGGAAGAAGGCTTCTCTTATCCATCGTCCATCGTCCGTCGTCCATCGTCAGATTTTAACAATGCACGTTACGCGAGTTGAACTGGATAACATCAAGGCTTACGAGCGCGCCGAGTATGGTTTCGAGCGCGGGACGACGGCGATTGTCGGGCCGAACGGCGCGGGCAAGACGACGATTCTCGAAGCGATTGCGTGGGCGCTCTTTGATACGCTCGAATACAGCAAGGACGATTTCCTGCGGCGCGGCGCGAAGAAGGGGAGTGTGCGCGTCACGTTCGAGAGCGATTTGGACGAGCGGCAGTACGTCGTCTATCGAGACACGGGGCAGGGCTATTACGTCTTCGACCTCGCGCTCGGCGTGCGTCTCGCCGAGAAGAGGACGGACGTGCGCGCCTTCCTCAACCTGCATCTCGGCATCGAAGCGGGCACGGATTTGAAGGCGCTGTTTCGTTCCGCCATCGGCGTCCCGCAGGGGTTGCTCACAGCAGATTTTCGTGAGCCCTTGGGCGAGCGCAAGGCGAAGTTCGACCGCCTGCTCAAGGTCGAAGAATATCGCGAGGGCGCGAAGCGTCTGGGCGAGACGGTGAAGTTGATCAACGACCGGCTGCTCGAAATTCACAAGCGCATCTCGAACGCCGAAGGCCAACTGACGCACTACGACGAACGCATCACGGAGCACCGGACGGCGGTCGAGCGGATGTCGGAGTTGGACGCGTCGCTCGTGGATTCGCAGGCGGATGTGGAGGCGCGCGCGCGTATCGTCGAGGAGTTGGACGCGGCGGAACGTCGCGTGAACGAGACGCGCTCGCTCTCCGACCGTCTGGACGTTGAGCGCGAGGCCGCCGAGAATCGCCTGCGTGACGTGCGCGCGGAACTGGCGGCGGCAGAGCGGGCGGCAGAGCGGCAACGCGCGACCGAAGCGGATCACGGCGCGCATCTGGAAGCGTCCGAACGCCTGCGGGCGTTGGAGAGCGAACGCGCGGAGCGCGACCGTCTGCGCGGCGAAGCGTCGGGCGCGGCGCGTCTGGTCGTCGCCGCCGAGGCGGACGTGCGTCGGCTCGCGGATGCGCTTGAACGCGCGTCGCGTGCGCGCGTCTCTCTGGTCGAACTGGAAGCGGAGATCGGCGCACAGGAAGAGTTGGAGCGCGAGCGCGAACGGCTGCGCGATCTGCTCGCACGGGCGCGCGCCGGACGCGAACGCCTGCAACGTCTCGACGCCGAGCTTGAAGAGTTGCGACGCGCGCACGCGCAGACGAAAGAGCGCGTGCGGGCGGCAGAGGGCGCGGGCGAGACGCAAGGGCGCGTCGAGCAGTTGGAGAGCGAGCGCACGGAGGCCGAGACGCGCTTGAGCCGCGTCGAGAATGATTTGACGGCGCGCAAAGTTTTTCAGAAGCAGCGCAGGGAGCAGGCGCAGGAGGTGGAGCGTCTGCGCCGCAGCGTCGTCGCGCTCGAACGCGAGACGCGCGAACTCGAACTGGGCGCGAAGGGTGCGGAACGCGCCGCCGAACTCGAAGCGCGCGAGCGCGAGTTGTCGCAGACCGCCGCGCACCTGCGCGCCTCGATTGAGCGCGACGAGAAGATTTGCGTCGAGGTCGAAGGCGGCGTCTGTCCGTTGCTCGGCGACCGCTGTTCGAGTTTTAGCGACAGCGCGGAGCATGAGAAATATTTCAAGCAACATCTGGCGACGGCGCGCGCGGAGTTGGCGACGGTCGAGCGTGAGAGCGCGATGGTCGTGGAAGCCGTGCGCGGGGCGCGTGCGGCTGCGACGGCCTCCGCACAACTGGCGCGCGAGCGTGCGCGTTTGACGGAAGCGCGCGAACTCCTGCACGCCAGCGAGGAGAAACTCGCGCGCATAGACGAAGAACTCTCGAAGCTGCAAGAGGCGACGCCGCAACTGCTCGACGAGTTGCAAATCAAGTTGTCGGGCATAGATGCCGTGCTGAAAAATCTACGTGAAGACGCGAAGCGTCACTCCGAACTCGAACCCTTGCGCGCACGCCTCTCGGAGATCGAGACGGAGGGCAAGCGCAGGCGCGAGGAGCGCGACGAGTTGGCGGCGGTGGCGAACGCGTTGGACGCTTTGACGGATGAGATCAAGGAGACGGAGGCACGCTTGCGTGCGCTCAACGACCCGCGCGGTCGCGCTGCGGCGTTGCGTGCGGAGGCGGCGCGCGAGGACGCTTTCAAAGTTGAGGCACAGGATGCGCGCGATGCGCTCGCCGCTCTCGTCGAACAAAAAAGCGCGCTCGAAGCGGAGTTGGAACGCTTCCGCGAACTGGACGAGCGTTGGTCGCAGGCCGTCGCGGAGCGCGACCGGACTGCCGGAGCCTATCGTGAATATCTCGCGTCGTCGCAACTGGCGGCGACTTTGCCAGCGCGCGAGACGGAAGCGGCCAACGCTTCTGAGCGTGCCGAACGCGCGGGCGCGGACGCGCAGGCCGCCCGCGACGAACACGCGCGCGCCGTCGCCGGATACGACCGCGAGCGTCATAATCAGGAGCGAGGGCGTCTGTCGCTCGCGCGCGAACGCGCGGCCACGCTGACGGCGCAACTCGAAGCGGCGCGCGAGCGCGAGTCGTCGCTCGCGGCGGAGATTGCGCGGCTCGACGAGGTGCGCGACGCACTTCGCGACGAGTTTCGCGCGAAAGAGCACTTGGAAGAGATGCACGAGGCAACCGACTTCATCCGCGACACACTCAAAGCTGCCGGGCCGCTCGTCACCGAAAGCTATCTCTTCAACATCTCGATTGAAGCCAACCAGCTTTATCGAGAGATCACGGGCGAGGGCGGGCGCGCTTTGCGTTGGACGAAGGATTACGAAATCATGTTGGAAGAGGGCGGCTACGAGCGTTCGTTTATGAACCTGTCGGGCGGCGAGCAGATGGTCGCCGCGCTGGCGGTGCGCCTCGCGCTCCTCAAGCAACTCTCCAACATCCGTCTGGCTTTCTTCGACGAGCCGACCGTCAACATGGATGAAGAACGCCGACAAAATCTCGCGCGTCAAATCGGACAGGTCAGACACTTCGACCAACTCTTCGTCATCTCCCACGACGACACCTTCGAGGAGACCGTTGACCACGTCCTGACCGTCACGCGCGAGACGGCGGAAGTTGCATAAAGCAGATGTCAGATGTTGGAGATTAGATGTTGGATAAAAGCAATCGTCTTTCTCTAACATCCAGCATCTAACATCTGACATCTGTTCTTAAGGATTGTGATGGCAGCACTCAAAGAGGTGACGATTTATTGCGACGGGTCGAGTCTGGGGAACGGGCAGGAGGCGACGCGTGCGGCGTCGGTCGCGCTGCTCAACTGGCGCGACGTGTGGCGCGCGTTCGGTACTTATCTCGGGACGGCGACCAACCAGCAGGCCGAAATCGTCGCCGCCGCCATCGGGCTCGAACAACTGCACAACCCCTGCCGCGTGCATCTGATGTCCGACTCGCGCTACGTCGTGGAGACGATGAAGGGCCACTTCAAACGCAAGACCAACCACGAATGGTGGGAGCGTCTGGACAAGGCCGCGCGCACGCACAAGGTCGAATGGGAATGGATCAAGGGCCACGCGGGACACGTCGTGCAGGAGGCGGTTGACCTCGCCGCCCGCCGCATCGCCACGCTCGGACGCGTCGAAGAGAGCATCCTCCGCGACGCCGAAGAGACCGTCACGGGCCAGCCGCAGCCCTTGAGTCGTGGTTGATTTTCAACATTTCAACAGGAAAGTACGAAGATAAAATTTCAGTCTGCAACGATTATCTCCCCCGACCATTCAAACAACTTCTCATGTCCGCTGACGCTGCAAATCTTGTCCGACGATCTGCGTATGCCTGTCTCATCTGGCTGGCGTGGGCGTCGTCGTGTGCGGTGTTGGCGGTGGGGGCGCAGGAGATGCGCGGGTGGTTGTGGCAGAACCCTCTGCCGCAGGGGAACGCGATTCAGGCGGTGCGGTTCGCGGCGGATAAGCGGCACGGTTGGGCGGTCGGCGCGGACGGCGTGATTCTGCGGACGGACGACGGCGGGTTCAGTTGGGAGGCGCAGAAGTCGCAGGCTCTGACGACGCTCTACGGGTTATACGTCAAGGATAAGAACACGGCGGTCGTCGTCGGCTCGCGCGGCAACGTGCTCATGACGACGAACGGCGGCGACCGTTGGGAGCGGCGCGAGACGGGCCTGCAAGACCATCTCTACTCGGTCGCTTTCACTCCGGACGCGACGCACGGTTGGGCCGTCGGCACATACGGTTCCGTCGTGGCGACGAAGGACGGCGGCAAGAGTTGGAGCGTGCAGAAGTCGGGCGGGCGCGAGCATCTGTATTCCGTCTCTTTCGCCGACGCGCGGACGGGCGTCGCGGTCGGCGAGCGCGGGACGCTGCTCGTCACGCAGGACGGCGGCGCGAGTTGGGAGCGGCGCGAGACGGCGGCGGGCGAGACGTATCTGACGAGCGTCGCGTTCGCGGGGACTTCGCGGATGGCCGTCGTCGTCGGCTACGGCGGCCTCATCCTGCGCACGGAGGACGGCGGCGGGACGTGGAAGCGCATCGAGACTTTGACGCGCGGCGACCTCCTCTCCGTCTTCTTCACGGACGAGCAGCACGGCTGGGCGGCGGG
>DATLMV010000132.1:0-23625 GCA_035537095.1 Pyrinomonadaceae bacterium | reverse complement strand
CGCGTGGGGGGGCTTGGTTTTGGTTACTCTTTCCGGTCCGCGGGGGGGGGTTGCGGGCTTTTGTTGCCCGGCCGCGCGGGGTGGGGGCGGGGGGGCGCGCGGCCCACCGGGGGGGGCCCCCCCCCCGACTTTCTACATGATCATCGGGTTGGAGCGGCCCGACGCCGGGCGCGTGATGCTTGGCGAGCGCGACATCACAAAGCTTCCGATGTACCTGCGCGCGCGTCTCGGCGTCGGCTATCTGCCGCAGGAGCCTTCGGTCTTTCGCAAGATGACGGTCGCGGAAAATATCCTCGCCGTGCTGGAAACTCTGGGCCTCAGGCGGCGCGAGCGCATCAAGCGTCTGGAGGAGTTGCTGGCCGAGTTCGGCATCGCGCACGTCCGCCACACGCGCGGCGATGCGCTCTCCGGCGGCGAGCGGCGGCGCACCGAGATTGCGCGCGCTCTGGCAACGGAGCCGCAGTATATTTTGTTGGACGAGCCTTTCGCCGGGATTGACCCGAAGGCCGTGGACGATATTCAGGAGATGATTCTCTACCTGCGCGGGCGCGGCATCGGCATCTTGATTACCGACCATAACGTGCGCGAAACTCTGGGCGTCACCGACCGCGCCTATATCATGGCCGAGGGGCGCATCTTTCGCGCGGGCGCGCCGCTAGAGTTGACGGAAGACCCCGAAGTGCGCCGTCTGTATCTCGGCGAAAAATTCCGTATGTGACGCCGGAAATGATTTTGCAGGAAGTCGCTGCACACGAGAGACAAAATCGGTTATAATTCTGCCGTGCCGCTTTCGAAGCGGCACTTGAACCATCCAGCAACAGTTTGCGGAGATAGTTTTTCAGTCAAGCAAAGGTATGTCCGTTAAGCTCACCACCAATCTTTCTCAACGTCTCGTGCTGACGCCGCAACTGCGCCAGCGCATCGAGATGTTGCAGATGACCTCTATCGAGTTGACCGACCTCATTCAGCAGCAACTCGAAGAGAACCCCGTGCTCGAAGAAGTCCAATCGCAGGACGAGAAGCGCGAACTGGAAAGCGACATCATTGACCAGTTGGCCGGAAGCACCAGCGAGTTCGACGGCGTCGCGCCGCTCGACGCGTCGGCCCTCGATTCCCTGAACGGCGCGTCCGGCAACGGCGCGGGCGACGCGGCGGCCTTGAACGATGCCTTCGCGGGCGACGTTGAGACGCCGAACGTCGAGCCGACCGCCGCCGCTGGCGAGGACGATTTCGAGTCTGCCGAGCAGCCGACCGATGCCTTCGAGGAGATAGATTTCGGGCGCGAGTTTCAAGACTATCTCGACCCCGGCTACAAGACGCAGGAGTACGAGTACAAGGAGGACGCGCCGACCTTCGAGCAGTTTTTGTCGCGTCCCGAATCGCTCTCCGAACATCTGACTTGGCAGTTGAACATGACGCACGTCGAGGAGTCGCTGCTGGAAGTCGCCGAGTGCGTCATCGGCAATCTCGATAGCGACGGGCGGCTCAACGCGACCAACGAAGAGATTTCCGCGTTCGGCAACTGGACGGAGGAAGAGGTCGAACGTGCGCGCCAGATCGTCATGCACCTCGACCCCATCGGCTGCGGCGCACGCGACGCGCGCGAGTGCCTGCTGGTGCAGATACAGGCGCGCGGGCAGGACGAATGCCCGGTCGCGCACAAGGGCGGCGATTGCCTCGCCTCGCAACTTATCCGCGAGCACTCGCTCGTTGATTTGCAGCAGCACAAACTCCCGAACCTCGCCAAACTGCTCGGCGCGACCGTCGAGAAACTGGTTGACGAAATCGGCCACATCCGCCTGCTCGACCCCTTCCCCGGTCGTCGTTATTCGTCGGACGAGCCGGTCTTAATCGTGCCCGAAGTCTTCATCGAAAAGGTCAGCGACACCTACGAAATCTATTTTCCGGACGACGGCGGGCCGCGCCTGCGTATCAGCCAGAGCTATCAACAGATGCTCGGACGCCAAGATACGACGACCGAAACCAAGAGCTTCATCCGCGAGAAGATGCGCTCGGCGGTTGACCTCCTGCGCAACATCGAACACCGTCGGCAGACCATCCTCCGCGTCGTCGAATGCATCGTCCACCGCCAGCGCGAATTCTTAGACAAGGGCGTGCAGTTCATCCGCCCGATGATGCTCAAGGACGTGGCGGAAGACACGGGGATGCATCTCTCGACCATCTCGCGCGTCGTCAATCGCAAGTGGGCGCACACGCCGCAGGGCGTCATCGAGTTGCGCCGCTTCTTCACCGAGGGGATGACGAACGAAGACGGCGAAGAGGTTTCGACGCGCATCATCAAGTTGAAGATCAAGAAACTGATCGAGGAAGAGGATTCGCATAATCCCATCACGGACGATCAGGTCGTCAAGATTTTAGCCAAGGACGGCATCAAGTTGTCGCGGCGCACGGTGGCGAAATACCGCGACCAGATGCAGATTCCCGGCTCGCGCGAACGACGTGCGGTGCTCTAGACACAGAGAGAGCAGCCGAGGCCCACGCGCCGAGAAGAGTTTAGCTATTCAAAAACACGTCCGGGTCGGTTGCGGAGGTGAAGGCGACGCGCGCTTCGGGTCGCACGTCCGTTCGCTTGAGCGCACGCACCGGCTAAAAGGGGAGCATTCATGGAGATTGAATATACAGGTCGCCACATCGAAGTGACGCCCGCGATTCGTACCCACGTCGAAGAACACTTCCGCAAGCTCGATCATCTCTTCGACGGCTCGTCGAGCGCGAGCGCGCACGTCATCATCGAGGTCAACAAGAACCGGCACGTCGGCGAAGTGCTCGTCCATTGGCGCAACCACACCATGACGGCGACCGATACCAACGCCGACATGTATCAGGCACTCTCGCGCGCCATCGCCAAGATTGAAAAGCAGGCCGTCAAGCTCAAGAAGAAGATCGTCGAACGCAAGAAGGGCGCGAAGCCGCTCTCGTCGCTCGCGCCCTCGAACGAACCGGGCGACGAGCCGACCGACGGCCAGCGCGACCTCGCGCCGCCTGTCGCGGGTCGCATCATCAATGCCCGCCGCTACACCGTCAAACCGATGACGGCGGAAGAGGCCGCCCTGCGTCTCTCCGGCGAGGCCGACCAGTTTCTCGTCTTCCGCGACAGCGACACGCAAAGAATCAGCGTGCTCTACAAACGCAACGACGGCAACTACGGTCTGATTCAACCGTGACAGGGGAATGATGAATGCGGAATGCGGAATGCGGAACGATGAATGAAAGATAAACGGCTTTCGGTTCATCATTCATCGTTCCGCATTTCGCGTTTAACTGATATGACTGCTTCGGGCGAGCGTCCTTCGATTTCGGTGAGCGAGTTTTTGTCGCGCGCGCCCGCGCATCTGGAACTGCAACTGCTGGCGGGCGCGCGCGGGGCCGGGACGCGGGAGATCAACGCCGCGCGCATCCAGAAACTCGGTCTGGCCCTCGCCGGTTTCACACACTACATCCATCCGGGCCGCGTGCAGATTGTCGGCCAGAGCGAGCTCTGGTTTCTCGGTCAACTCTCGGCGGCGCGCCGTCGTGAAGCGATTCAAAATCTCGAACTCGAAAAAATCTCCTGCGTCCTCGTCACCAAAGGTCTCGTGCCGCCGGTCGAACTGTTGGAGGCCGCCGAAGAGTCGGGCCTGCCGCTCATCCAGACCTCGCTCGTCAGTTCCATCGCCATCAACACGGTGACGGAGTTTTTGCAGGAAGCACTCGCGCCGCACGAGTTGCGGCACGGCGTCCTGCTCGACCTCTACGGTCTCGGCGTCCTGCTCGAAGGCAAGTCGGGCGTCGGCAAATCCGAATGCGCGCTCGACCTCGTCGTGCGCGGCCATCGTCTCGTCTCCGACGACATGGTGGAGCTTCGACGCACCGGCCCCGATAAACTTCTCGGGAGCGCGCCCGAACTCCTGCGCGACCACATGGAGATTCGCGGCCTCGGCATTCTCAACATCCGCGACCTCTACGGCGTCTCCGCGATTGCGGGGCCGAAGTTTCTCGGGCTCTCGATCAGGTTGGAGCGTTGGGAGGAGGCGCGCGAGGTTGACCGTCTGGGGATTGACCTGCACACCGTCGAGATGCTCGGCGTCCCTGTGCCGCAGGTTATCTTGCCGGTCAGTCCCGGAAGAAATCTCTCGACGCTCGTCGAAACAGCCGTCCGCGTCCACCTGCTGCGCGTGCGCGGCTACGATGCGGCGCACCGGTTCGTCGCGCGTCACACGGAAATGCTCGACGCCTCAACACCAGCGGAGACGACCGACGCCGACACGCCCGAACTCAAAGAGTCCCTAACCCTTGCGACAAAAAAAACCGGAACGAGTGAAGCGGACGATGACCGCGAAAAAACGAGAAGATGACGCGGCGCAGACGAGCGCGCCCGACATCGTCATTATCACGGGCCTGAGCGGTTCGGGGATGTCTTCGGCCATCAACGCCTTTGAAGACCTCGGCTACTTCTGCGTGGACAATCTCCCGCTCACGCTCCTGCCGACCTTCGCGCGCCTCGTCCGCCACGACGAGGAGGACAAACCGCACATCGAACGCGCCGCGCTCGTCATAGACATCCGCGAGCGGAGTTTTCTCAAAGAGTTTCCCGCGCGTCTCAAGGAACTCAAGCGCGAAGGCGACCTGCGTGTCTTCGTGCTCTTTCTCGAAGCGTCGGACGAAGTTTTGCGGCGTCGTTTCAGCGAAACGCGACGCCCGCACCCCGCCGACACGGGCGACGGCCTCCTTTCCGCCATCCGCGCCGAACGCGCCGCCCTCGCCGAGATCCGCGCCCGCGCCGACCACATCACCGACACCTCCGAGCAGACCGTCCACACGCTCCGCCGCCAACTCCTCGAACGCTTCAGCCCCGACCACGAAGGCCGACCGATGCACGTGCAGGTCGTCAGCTTCGGGCACAAGTACGGCGGCCCGCGCGACGTGGATTTACTCTTCGACGTGCGCCACCTGCCGAACCCGCACTTCGTCCCCGACTTGCGCGACCTTTCCGGCCACGACCGACGTGTGGTTGAATATTTGCTGGCGAGCGACGAGGTGAAAGAAACTCTCCGGCGTTTCGGCGACCTGCTCGATTACCTTCTGCCGCTCTATCGCCGCGAGGGCAAGTCGTACGTCACGGTCGGCGTCGGCTGCACGGGCGGGCGTCATCGCTCGGTGATGACGGCCAACGCCCTCGCCCGCCGCCTCCGCCGCGCAGGCTTCGACGCCACCGCCGCCCACCGCGACATCAAGAAGACCAAGCGGCGCGTCAAGGGGTCGCCGGATAAAGGACGTTGAGCGCAAATTGTCCGTGCTCACGGCTGCATGTTTGGTCGGATAAAATTTAAGATGCTTTTCGTGGATACAGATTTTAAGGAGATGAGGCGATGAAGTACCGTGTCTTGATCGAACAGGATGAGGACGGCGTATTCGTAGCAGAAGTGCCTGCTTTGCCCGGCTGCATCTCGCAGGGAGAAACACGGGAACAAGCTTTGGAAAATATCAGTGAAGCCATCGCGCTCTATATCGAAAGTTTGCTGGCGCATAACGAGCCGGTTCCTCCGCCTATCACCGAAGAGTTGGTAGAGGTCAAAGTGTGAGCGAGTTACCGCGCATCTCCGGTCGTGAAGGAGTCAAAGCTCTGCGCAAAATCGGCTATGAATATGACCGTCAACGCGGCAGCCATATGATTTTAAGACAGGCCGCTTAACCCTATCGAAGAATAGTCGTGCCTGACCATCGTGAGGTGGCTAAAGGAACATTGCGAGCCATCATCCGGCAGGTGGGACTGACGGTTGATGAGTTCAAGATGTTGCTATAAACGACGAGATTTACCAGTTGATTTACAGCTTTCTGAATTGTTAGCGCCCATCTTCTTGATTGCGTCCGACCTCAAAAAGGGTTGGGAAAGGGAGCGAGCGAATGAGTGAAAATCTCGGGAAGAGTGATGGGGGAAATGTCGGCGGGCCGGTGCGGCGTGTGGCGGGCGTGGTGGTGACGCACGGGCAGTTTGCGAACGAACTGCTGGCCGCCGCCGAGACGATTATCGGGCCGGTCGGGCATATCGTGGCGGTCTCTATCGGCTGGCACGACGATGTTGACGCGGCGAGCGACGAGATCGAGCGGGCCATCACGCGCGTCTCCGAAGGGCGCGGCGTGCTGCTGCTGACGGACATGTTCGGCGGCACGCCGACCAATATCGCTTCGATGTTTCTCAAAGAGGGCGAAGTGGAAGTGGTGACGGGAGTGAATCTGCCGATGGTCGTCAAGCTGGCGAGCCAGTCGGGCGAAGAGTCGCTCGGGGAACTCGCGCGGCGCGTGCGCGATCAGGGACGCGAGGGCATCTATCTCGCGGGCGAACTTCTGGCCGGGCCGCAGAAGGCCGAGAAATAGAGTTGAGGCTGGAAGGCCGGTGAATAGAGTTGATGTTTTAAGAGCGTGAAATGTAGTTGAAGTTCGACGGTTGAGATGCAGAGTTGAGAGTCGAGGGTTGAGAAATAGAGTCGAGGCTTTGCGCAGTTCGACGGGCGCGAGATTGAAGAAAGGCTGCGAAGCAGAGTTGCATGGTCGAACAACAGGTCGTCGTCAAAAATCGTCTGGGGCTGCACGCGCGTGCGGCGGCGCGGCTGGTGCGGACGGCGAGCGCGTTTCGCAGCACCGTGCGATTGGAGCGCGCCGACAGCAGCGCGTCGGCGGATGCGAAGTCAATCTTGAGCGTGCTGATGCTGGCGGCGGCGCGCGGGACGCACCTGCGCGCGACGGCTGAAGGCGTTGACGAGAGGGAAGCTCTCGGCGCGGTGTGCGCGTTGATCGTCGGCGGGTTCGGAGAGATGGAAGAGTGAGCAGAAAGATCAAAGGGGAGCGTCTGGAACAGCGTTGGCAGGGCGTCGCCGTCTCTGAAGGGCTGGCCGCCGGGCGCGTGCTGCGCATCCACAGCGGCGTGCGTCAACGCGTCTATCGCGCGACGCTCGCCGAAGATGAGGTCGAACGCGAGACGCGCCGTTTCCGCGCCGCGCTGCGTCTGGTGAGAAGACAACTGCACGACGTCCGGCGGAAGGCGGAGCGCGCGCTCGGCGCAGAGCACGCGTACATCTTCGAGGCGCACCTCTTGATGCTCGAAGACCGGAAGTTTCTGGAAGACATCGAGAGTTATATCCGGGACGAACGGGTCAACGCCGAATGGGCGGTCAAGGTGGTCGCCGACCGCCTGCTCGCCATCTACGCCGAGATCACAGACGAGTACCTGCGCGAACGCAGTTCGGATGTAGAGGACGTGATTCGACGCATCCTCGTCGCGCTAAGCGGCGAGGATGCGCCGGGCGCGCGTCTGACGCACGATGCGATTATCGTCGCCGAAGAGTTGATGCCTTCGGCGGCAGCCGAGTTGGACTTCGCGCACGTCAAGGCGATTGCCTCCGACGGCGGCGGCTGGACTTCGCACACGGCGATCATCGCGCGCGGCCTCGGCATTCCGGCGGTCGTCGGCCTGCGAGAACTCTACAGGCACGCGCGCACGGGCGACGAGATCATCGTTGATGCGCGCACGGGCGAAGTCGTCCTCCACCCGACATCGGGGACGCAGGAACTACACCGGACGCACGTCGCGGCGCAAGCCGCAGCCGTCGTCACCGGCAGGGAGGCTGACGGCGGCGCGGGCGCGTTGCGCGACGCGGGAGCAGATGTCGCACCCGAGCCTGTGCGGACGCTCGACGGCGTGGAGATGACTCTGCGCGCCAACGTCGAACTGCCAGCCGAGTATGCGGGCGTGCGTCGCTTCGGTGCGCGCGGCATCGGTCTCTATCGTTCGGAGTTTCTGCTGTCGCAGCACGACGCGATGCCTTCGGAGGACGAGCAATGCGCGGCCTACGTCGAACTCGCCGCGCTCACGGGCGCAGACGGCGCGACCATCCGCCTCTTCGATCTGGGCGGCGACAAGCTCGACGGCCTGCTCGAATCGGCGGGCGAACGCAATCCCGCTCTGGGCCTGCGCGCGATTCGTTTCTGTTTGCAGCGCGAGGATATTCTGCGCACGCAGGTGCGCGCCGTGCTGCGCGCGGCGGCACAGGGGCGGCTCGATCTGGTGCTGCCGATGATCTCCGACATCACGGACGTGCGGCGCACGCGCGCCGTCATCGAAGAGGAACGCGCGCGCTTGCAAACCGAGGGACGCGAGACTGGCGCGTTGCGTATCGGCGCCATGATCGAAGTGCCTTCGGCGGTGCTCGTCGCGGATAAACTGGCGCGCGAGGTTGATTTCTTCAGTCTCGGGACGAACGACCTGATTCAGTACCTGCTCGCCGTTGACCGCAGCAACGACGAGGTCGCCGGTTGGTTTCGTTCGCTCCATCCGGCGGTGCTGCAAAGCATCAGCCGGACGTTGGACGCGGCGGCGGCAGCCTCGATTCCGGCGGTCGTCTGCGGCGAGATGGCCGCCTCGCCCGCCTACGCTTTTGTCCTCGCCGGACTCGGCGCGCGCGACCTCAGCATGACCGCCTCTTCGATCCCGCGCGTGCGACGGATGCTGCGCGGCATCGAGGCCGAGCGGGCGCGCGCAATCGCCGCCGAATGCCTCGAATGCGCGACCGCAGACGACGTGGAAGAACTCGTGGGCGGGCGTCTCGGAGAGGGCTGGCCCAATCTTTTTCCGCCTGAAATCTTGCCAGCGCCAAATCGCAAAGAGTAGAATCAAGATGCGGGTTCCAGACGCCCTCTGGCCCGCCCGCCGGAAGGCTCCGGATAATGTCCCGACGCGCCTCTAAAAATTGCGAGAAAGTAGAATTTTTGCACCGTCGGCTCTGCGAAATACGACGTTTTCGTCGTTTAATCCAGATGGAGAGTCGCCCGACGCGACTTTGAAGCGTCGCCGACCCCGATAAAACCGCAGGCCGCGAAGGCGCAGGAGCGACCCGTTCCGGGGCGTCCTTCGGAGTTTGAAAGCAAGTGGAGCGCGATAGCGCGCCGGTAGGCCGTTGCCCCGGCCCCGCACGCTATCGCGCGAGGCAGAAGGAAATAGAGTGCTGTTATGAATAAAGTTTTGATGGCCGCCGCCACGACGGCGCTCGCCTTGTGTGCGCTCGACGCATCAGCCGCGCAGGGACGCAACAAAGTTCGCGTCGGCCCGCTCGCCGACGAAACCGCGCGCGAAACCCCCGCCGGAAAAGATAAGAAGGCGGGCGATGCTGCCGCAAGCAAACCGGCCAAGATAGAGCGGAGCGCGGAAGCGAACAAGGACGCGAAAGGCGAATCCGGCAACAACGCCAAGAGCGAGCCAGCCAACACGCCCGCGCGCGCCGGAGCAACGGACGCCGGGAAGAAGACGGTCGCTTTGTCTTCCAATACTTCGACGCCCGCGCCCGTCGGCGCGACAGTCCCGACGAGCGACGCGCCCTCCAGGTCAACCAACGACCCGGTCGGCCCCCTGCTCGCGCCCTCCAAGAACGACCCCGTAACGACGAAGACCGCGCCCAACAACGCTACTACCACTACTACTGCGCCCGCCAGCGCGTCGCCTTCGCCAGCCGTTCCTTCAGCGATTCCTTCGTCAAACAACAAGGCCGCGAACTCAACGACCGACAAGACGACGACTAACACGGCTGCTCCCGCAAACTCCACGACGACCAACGCCGCCGTCGCTCCCGCGACCTCCGCGCCGTCTCCTTTGATGAGCGTTCCGCCCGTCACATACAGCCCCGCGCCCGTGCCTGCGGCGACCGCCGTCTATCGTATCGGCGTCGGCGACGTGTTGGACATCCGGCTGCTCAATCAAGCCAGCACGCGCGAGTCAACGCTCTACACGGTGATGGCCGGAGGCTTGCTTGAGTATCCTTTGGCGGGCGATGCGCTGGTCGTCACCGGCATGACGACCGAAGAACTCGGCGCGCGCCTGTCTCTGGCGTTGAAGCGTCGCGCCGTCTATGACAAGCCGCAACTGATCGTCAGCGTCAGGGATTACGCGAGCCACACGGTGCTCGTCAGCGGGATGGTGAGCGATCCGGGCATGAAGGTGCTGCGGCGTGAGGCCGTGCCGCTCTACGTCGTCATCGCCGAAGCGCAGCCGCACGCCGACGCCGGACGCGCCCTCATCATCTCGCACGCGACGGGGCAGAGCCAGACCGTTGACCTCTCGGACTCGGCAGCGATGAACGTGCTCGTCCACGCGGGCGACGTGGTCAACGTGCAGGGGCGTCCGAAAGAGTTTCTCTACATGGGCGGCGAGATTGCACAGCCCGGCCAGAAGGATTTCCATTCGGGGCTGACGCTGACGCAGGCCGTGCTCGCCTCGGGCGGCATCACGCGGATGGCCGGAGCGAAGATCAAAGTCTCACGACAGGGCGCGGACGGTCGCTTGATTTCCACGGAGTATAATCTGAGCGAGATTGAAACGGGCGTCGTGCCTGACCCGCGCCTGCAACCCGGCGACCGCGTCGAGGTCTCACGCAAACGCTGAGCGCGCCGGTTCAAGACAGTAGTCCACTCTATTTCGATCTGTTGCCGCGCGGCGCGTCGAGGTTGTATTATCTCGACGAGCCTGTTCTATCCTATCTCGGTCGAAACCGTCGCCGGTCTCCCCGATGGCGACGGTCGGGCAAATTACGTTTGCAGACGATACCGATTACACAACAACTATTTTCCTGCCGGAGGCACACTACATTGATGATGCGAAACAAAATCAGCGCGGCGACGCTGGCGGCGGCGCTGCTCTTCGCGCCGCTCACGTCCGCCCTCGCGGCCCACACTTTTAACTCTCCCGCCGCGCCCGCGAGCGTTCAGGACGATGAGCCGACCGATGCTGAACAGAACATGTTCACGAAGGCACAGAACTTCTACATACAGGGTCGCTACGAGCAGTCCGCCGTCATCCTCAGAGACTTTCTAAAAACTTATCCGAACAGCGTTATCACAGACTTGACATTGCTCTGGCTCGGTCGTTCCTACATGCAGTTGGGCCGCTTGCCCGACGCCGAACAGGTCGGCCAACGCCTGCGCGCCATCCGCGACACGCCGTTTATTGACATCTACGAGAGCGAACTCCAAGTCGCACGCGAAGCGGCGCGCAACGCTCCCGCCGTGACGCCGACGCAGACCGTCGCCGCGACGACTCCGACGACGCAGCCCGTGCAAGTGGCCGTAGCGCGTCCGACGCCGACGCCCGTGCCCTTGACGCGACAGCCAACGACGGCGACGACACGCACGCCGACGCTCAGGATTCGCCCGACGCCGACACCCGTCCCGACGCCCAGCGTATCAGCCGCCAGCGAGCGGCGGGCCAGTCGCGCCGCCGAGCGAGTGCGCCGCGCCAACGCCCGACCGACCCCGACCCCGACGCCGGAGGAGATCGCCAGCGTCAGCAGCAACGTCAACGCCAACCGCTCGCTCGCCGTCCCCTCGACGCCGACGCGACGCACGCCCGCGTCGCGCCGCCAGCAGGCGAACGCCAACAGGGAAGTCGCCTCCAACCGGACAACGCCCGCGCGCACGCCCCTTCGCACTCCGGTCGTGACCGCGTCGCCCCTGCCTCCTGTCGTCACGAGCAGCGACCCCGCGCTCTCGCGCAGCACGACGACCGCCCCGCTCCCGACGACAACGACGACACCGAACGAACCGCCGCCCCCTTCGTCCGGTAGCCTGAGCATCACGGTCAAACAGGTTCCGAATCTACGGCTCGCGCTCAGGCGCGCGTCGCTCGCGGCCTCGCCGGGTCAGCCCGTCCAGTTGCCTCTGACCGTGACGAACACGGGCAACAAGGAAGACCAGTTCCGGCTCGAAACCGACCTACTCGCCGAGTATCAACCGACCTTCAGCCTCGAACAGGGCGGCACGGATACGGGCCTCCCGATTCTGATTACGCCGATGATGCCGCGCGGCGCGAGCATGGATATTCTCTTGAACGTGCGCATCCCCGATGCCGCGCCGGATAACCAACAGCGTCCCTTCTTCGTCCGCGCCGCCTCACAGTCCGACCCGCAGATATTTCAGGTCACGGATGCTCTGTTGACCGTCGTCGCCGCCTCGCTGACCGCTTCCGCCACCGTCTCGGAGGAGACCGTGATGCCGGGCGGGACGTTTACGCAGACCATCTCCGTACGCAACTTGGGGAGCGCGGCGGCACGCAACGCGCGCGCCGATTTCGTCTTCAATCCCGAGTTCGAGTTGGTCAGCGCGACGCCTAGCCCGCTCGTCTACGACCGCGCATCGCGCACCGCCATCTGGAGTCTCGGCGAACTGGATTCGCGCGCCAACCGCGACATCACCGTCACGCTGCGCGCTCTGCCTGACGCGCTCGCCACCAAACGCGCTCTCGGTCGCGGCACGATGCGGACGGCGAGTCTCATCGTGCCCTCGAACTTCGACGGGCCGAGCGTCCAAATCGGGCGCGTCACGCGCGCGCGCATTGACGCCGTCTCGACGGGCCTGACGGCCACGCCCGGCGATACCGTCTTCATTCCCTTCGTCGTGCGCAATCCCGGCAACTACTCGGAGAGCTTCGACGTGCGGATCACCGCGCCGGGCGCGCCCGCCGCGACCGTCTATGCCGACTCCAACGGCGACGGGCGGCATCAGGACAACGAACTCGCCGTCACGCAGACCGGACAACTCGACCCGCGCGGCGGACAGTATCCGCTGCTCCTGCGCGTTGACATCCCGCGCAGCACGCTCGACCGCCAGCAGTACGCATACAATGTCGTCGTCCGCTCGCTCTCGTCGAGCGGCATCGCCAGCGAAGCGAGCACGGTGCTGACGGTGGCCGCGCCGCGCGTCCGCGTGCGGACAGAACAGGTGACGACCGATGTCGCGCCGGGCGACACGTTCTTCTATCGTCTCGTCTTGGTCAACGACGGCGGCGGGCTGGCGAAGAATCTGGTCGTCAGCGAAACTCTGCCGGGCGCGTTGGAATTCGTCTCCTCCGACCCGTCGCTCTCGACGACGGATGCGGCTGGCGGCGCGCAGCGTTTCGTCTGGCGCGTGACGGAACTCTCGCCGGGCGACACCTCCGTCCTGCTCGTCACGGTGCGCCTGCGCGCGGGCGTGCAGGCTGACACGACGCTGACGCCGATGCACACGCTGACATATCAGGACACCAACACCAACAGCTACACGGGCCAGTAAAAAGGATGCCGGAAGCAGCGCGCAGAAGACGCGGCGACATGTTGAAGAACCAACCATCGCCGCGTCTTCGTGTCTCAAACGTGAGCGCGCCCGCGAGCCTCAGTCAAAGCGCGCGCCGCCGCCTGACGCATCTCCTTTTCTTCAAGTCAATCCTCGAAATCCTGTTCGTCTCCGCGCTCGCCGCGGGCTTCCACTTCATCGCCTTCAACCCCTCCTTGCGCGGCTCGCTCGACCGCGCCGACGCACGCGAGGTCGCTGGTTGGGCGTTGGATGAAGCGCAACCGTCGGCGCGCGTCGAGGTGCAACTCTATCTGGACGGCAGCTTCGCCGCGAGTCGCACAGCCGACCGCCCGCGCCCCGACGTGCTGGAGGCCGGACGCGCGGCGGACGCGCGACACGGATTCGTCTTCGACACGCCCGCGCTTGCCGCCGGAGAACACGAGGCGCGCGTCTATGCCGTCCACGCGAGCAATGATGAGGCGCGGCGCACGCTGACGCTCATCGGGAGCCCCCTGCGCTTCCACGTCGCGGCGCGGGAGACGCTGGACGCGAGCGGGACGAACGAGCCGACGGAAGGAGCGTCGAGACGTTGAGCGCGACGTTGAAACAGGACGGAGACTTGCGCACGATTGCGGCGTGGGAGATCGTCTCCATCGTCTCGACGGCTCTCTTGACGGAGTGGGCCATCCTCTCCGTCGGCGGCGGCAATCGCTGGCTGCTCGTCTTCCCGTTCGCCGTCGCCTTCGCATACATCTTCGTCTCACAGCGCGCATGGCGGGAGACGGCGCGCGACCTCGGCTGGCGGCGCGACAACTTCCTCGAAGCCCTGCGCTTGCTCGCGCTCCCGATGCTGCTCGTCAGCGTCGTCTTCATCATCTACGGATACTTGAACGGCCAACTCGATTTCTCCAAGTGGCTCAAGGGGCGGACGATTCTCGGTCTGCCCGTCTTCGGGCTGCTCTGGGGACTCGTCCAGCAGTACGTCCTGCAAGGTTTCATCAACCGCCGCGCGCAGGTTATCTGGGGCAAGGGCTGGCGCAGCATCCTGCTCGTCGCGGTTCTGTTCGGCGTCCTGCACCTGCCGAACCCCGCGCTCACCGCCGCCACCTTTCTCGGCGGACTCATCTGGGCCGCCGTCTATCAACGCGCCCCCAATCTCTACGCCCTCGCGCTCTCGCACGCCTTCATGACGTGGGTGCTCATCTCCACCCTCTCGCCGCAAACCCTGCACGGCCTGCGCGTCGGCTACAAATTCTTCGGTTAGACCTTAAAACTCGAAGCCGTCTGCACATCGCGCGTCGTTCAAACACTAAAAGTTTGTGCAGTTTTCAATTAAAGTTCGCTCTGTTTTACGATTTGATTTTACGTGTTCAACGCCCGTTTGCTATAATCGCCGACGCCGTGCGTGAGAGTCAGGTCGGGCGGTCGCCGCCGCGCTTTTAGGGCGCGGGGGAGGAAAGTCCGAACACCACAGGGCAGCGAGCCTGCTAACAGCAGGGCATCCGGCGCGATGCGACCGACCGCTTGCGGTTGTCGCCCGTGCGAGGGATGACGACAAGTGCAACAGAGAACAGACCAGCCAGCGGGCCACGTCCGCCGCGTCTCGCAAGAGATACGAGCGACCGTGAGGCAGCGGGTGATGGGTGAAACGGTGCGGCCCCGAAGGGCTTAAAGTAAGAGCGCACCAGCGCGCGTGGCGACACGGGCGGCTAGGCAAACTCCTCGCGGTGCAAGACCAAATAGGGAGGCGTCAGAGAGGGCTGCTCGCCCGATGCGTGCTTGCAAAAGCGCGCAACGACCTCCGGGTAGGTCGCTCGATTCAACCGGCAACGGTTGGGCTAGATGAATGACCGTCACTCCGTCGGTTCGCCGTCGGAGGACAGAATTCGGCTTACAGACCTGCTCTCAAAACGCACGGCTTTCCTAACGTCCGCAAGCAGCCCGTCCCGTACGGGCACGCGCGCCGTATCATCCGCACCATCCATCGGGCGCGCTTTAATTGAACAAGCAAGAAGAGAGGCATGGAAGAGTATGGCGAACCGTAAAGGGGTCTTCATCGGAGCTTATGTTCCGGCAGAACTCAAAAAGTCTCTACAACAACGTGCGGCAGCCGAGCATCGCACGCTCTCACAAGAGATTACGCGGATTCTGGAAGAAGCGATTAAAGGACGCCGTTTGCCTCCCGGCGTCGTTGACCGCCGCGCCCCGAACTCGCCCTCGCGCCGCCGCAACAGCGACCCGCCCGAGCGTCGCCGCGTCGGCGACCTGCCCTACGTCTCCAACGCCTCCGAACAGTCCGGCAGCGGAGACGACTGACAACGCTCCCGCGCACGCAAACTCTCTCGCACACCTCATCTCCGGCGTCCCTCCGCCTGCCGTCCCTCCGAGGCAGACGGGTGCTACTTCCGCGTGCTCAAACCCTTCTGCTGGCTCACTTACAGCGATTTTCGCTCGTCTGTGAACGAGGGAAGGCTCGTCGCGGAGGGCGCGGAGAAGGCTCAGAACTACACGATAAATTGACCTCATCTACCCTCGACCGAATAGTGCTTTAGTCTCATCCCTCCAAAGCGCCCTGCTCGCTTGACTCTGCGTGAGACGGTGCTGTAAATTAGCGGCCTCACGAAAACGGGGGGGCTTCTTCGAGGTCTTCTCACGACCTAAAACCTCATCAAATCAAGACATAGGAGATTTACCATGTTCAGATCACCTCGCAACAGTACAGGTGTGCTTATCGCCTTCGCCGCCTTCGTCTGCCTCGCGCCTGTGGTCGCTCAGGCGACCGTCAGGAAGCAGTACGAAGTTAACACCGACAAAGGCAAAGTCGTTAGGGTTTCCACCGCCGCCGACAGGGAGACGGTCGCCGTCACCATCGAGCGTCAGGGAGGCCCGGCCAATACCTACGTGACCTATCCGCAGGCTGCCACCACCGTCGTCAGCACCGGAAAGCGCGTCCTGTTCAATCACCACTTCGACGCCAAGACACTCGCGGGCAACGACTTCAACTTCCAGATCGGGCGCGAGAGCGGCCCCGAGCGTGCGCGCCACAAGTCGGTCGTCGCCATCCGCCAGCAACTCAAAGACGACATGCGCGTGCTCAGCGCCGTGCGCGGCTTCGACCCCGACGCCGACGTGATTCTCGCCGAACTCGCCTACGTCGTCCTGACGTACGACAACAGCATGCTTGACGCCGCACCGCCCTCCGGCTACAGCGTCTACGAACTCGCGCGCACGAGCGCGGGCCGCCTCATGCGCTCGGCGAAGGTCGTGCGCGCCTCGTTGCGGGCGACCATCTTTTGCGATCTCAATGAGTGCAAGGACACGTGCGACGGGCATTACTCTGCGTGCATGGCCGACCAGAGTTTCACGGACAAGACCCCGTGCCACAACAACCGCTCGTCCTGCAACAACAACTGCTATAGGAGTTGCTCTATCGCTCCCGAAAAGCCGCCCGAGGCATAAAACGAACTTTTACCCGCCCGCGCCCGTCCATGCGAAGCGCGACGCGGCCCCGCATAGGCTTGAAAATTTGAAGCGGGGAGGGCTGGTCGGCTCTCCCCGCTTCTTCGCGTTTGAAAGCGCCTGTCACTCTCGTGCCAACAAGTAGCAGCAACGACGGGCGCGCACGCGCTGCCGCAGAGTGAGCAAATAAGCTTTCAAGGGGCGGCAAGTTACCTCTGCCGCCCCTGTATACTCAAGCGCGATACGCTTTAAGTTGTTCAATTTAAAGGGTTAAGGCGGTGTTTACGCGATACCGTTTGCCCCGTCAATATGCCGCCAGATTTTCGCTCCGGTCGCCTTTCGACGCGCGTTTTGTTAAACTGCCGGGCACGGCTGCGAAGGACTGAGGATTGATGTCTTCCGGCCTGTGAAGCGTAGTGAACACCCAAAAGATTATCTATCTCGTCGTCGGACTCGTCGCCGGATTCGCCGTCGGCTTCTTCTTCACCAACAGCGTCAACCGCACGGAGCACGACGCCCTGCGCGCCGAAGTCGCTCGCCTGCGCGCGGCTGCGCCGAAGGACGCGACGACGAGAAACAACGCGTCCGATAACGTCGGCGCTCCCAAAGGCGAACTGACTGAAGACGAACTCCGCAAGGCGGTCGCCAAAGGTGACTCCGCGCCGCAGGACATCGCTTTGCAGCGCAAACTCGGTCAGGGGCTGTATCTTTACGCGATAAACTTTCGTCATCCCGACATCCTGCCCGACGCCGTCCGCATGTTGAAGCGCGCGCACGACGCCGCGCCCGAAGATTTCGAGACGACCCTCCTGCTCGGCAACGCCCACTTCGATTGGGCGCAAGGCGGCGACGCCTCGCACATCGCAGAGGCGCGCGCATATTTTCAGAAGGCGCTCGACATCAAGCCCGACGACGCCGAGGCGCGCACCGCTCTCGGCCTGACCTACTACTTCGACAAGCCCGCCGATGCCCCGCGCGCCATCAAGGAATACCGCAAGTCGCTCGCCGTCAATCCGAAACACGAGATGACGCTGCAAAGTCTCGCGGCGGCCCTAATCACGACGGGCGAACTCGCCGAAGCGCAACGCAGGATTGAGGAACTGCAAAGCGTCAACCCGTCGAACGCCGCGCTGACAGACCTGCGCGGGCAGATCGCGCAGAAGACCAACGCCATGAGCGGCGACCCGCGCGCCACCGATGCCGCGAAGGAACGCAATTGAAGTATCTGATCATCTTAGGTCTGCTGCTCGCCATCGGCGGGTTTGTCTACTGGCGTCTGCGCCCCTACATCCGGATGATTCGACACGCGCTCGATGTCGTGCGCGGAGTCGGCCAACTCAACATCCGGCGCGAAAACAACGATGCCGCCGCCGCGCCGCAGAGAGCGAGCAACACGCCCAACGAAAAAATGCTCCGCTGCTCCGCCTGCGGCGCATGGACGCCCGCCTCCCGCGCCGTCTCGCTCCGCTCCTCCAACACCGCCTACTGCTCCCCCCAATGCCTCGAACGCGCCGCCGACACGCCCCGCCGCGCCAACAAATCCGCTTAACGGACGATGGACGATAGACCATAGACGATGGACAAGGAGGGAAGCTTCTTCCGTCTCTGGATAAGAGAGAAGCTTTCTTCTGTCCATAGATAAAAGGGAAGCTTTCTTCCTGTCCATCGTCGGGAGCGATGAGTTCAAGCAACAGGCGTTAGATAAGAGGGAAGCTTTCCTGCCGTCCATCGTCCATTGTCTATCGTCCGTCCGCGTCCATCGTCTTTTTCCGGCTTTTCGCGCCCCAGAAGAAGAAGAGGGTGGAGACGAGGAGGGCGGCGGGGGCGAAGAGGAGGGCGGTGGAGAGGTGTTGACGATTGGCGTCAATGCCAAGCGCGGCGGCGAGCGTGCTGAGCGCGGCGAAGTTTCCAGACTTGAGCGAATCGGAGAGCAGCCCGACGGCGGCGCGTGAGATGGCGTCGCCGAAGGTGTGGATGACGACGATGTTGAGCGCGACGGCCATCGCGCGGACGTGCGTCGGGACGCTTTCCAGGAGGATGGCGTGGAAGGGCGCGTTGCTGATAAAGAGCAATGTGACGGAGATGAAGATTGCGGGCAGGAAGATGCGCGCGTCGTCGGCGACGAGACCGACGACCGTCGGCAGAATTGCCAGCAGAGTGCTGACGGCGCAGACGAGAAAGTATGCGTTCTTTCGCAGGGCAATCACGCGGTCGGCAATCCAGCCGCCGCCGAAAGTGCCCATCGCGCCCGCGAGCAGGATGACGATGCCGAGCGTGATGGCCGCCGCCGTCTCGTTCATCCCCTTGTCGCGGACTAAGAGCACGGTCGCCCACGTCGCAAACGCGCCGAGCGCGGAAGTGAGAGCCGTGTAACCGATGGTCGAGAGCAGCCAGTCGCGCGTCCGCAGGATGCGCCAAGCCGCACGCCAACTCGATTCCGCCTGCACGTCTTCCGCCAGCGCCTTAGATGTTCCCGCCGCGCTCTCCGTCATCTCTGCAAACGCAGTTGCGGGCGCATGCAAGTCGGTCGCGCCGCGCATCGGCTCTTTGAGACGCCAGACGAGAATCGCCGTCAACAGTCCGGGCACGCCGACGATCATGAAGGCGATGCGCCAGCCGAAGAAGTGTGCGAGGACGCCGCCGATGACGAAGCCGAGCGCGAAGCCCATCGGTATCGCCGCCTGAAAAACTCCGAGCGCGGTCGCGCGTTTGTGCGGCGGAAAGTAGTCGGCAATCAGGCTCGGCGTGATGGTCGAGTAGGCCGACTCGCCGACGCCGACCAGCGAGCGCACGAAGCAGAGCGCGAGCGCCGCGCCCGACAACATGATGGTCGCGTTGACGAGCGGCAGGCGCAGATTGACGGAGGCGGGCAGAAAGGGCAGTTGGTCAACGAAGCCGGTCAGGGCGGTGGCGATGCTCCAGATGACCGCCGCGCAGGCCATGATGCGCGCGCGCGGGTAGCGGTCGCCGAGTCGCCCGAAGATGGGCGCGAGCACGGTGAAGGAGAGCAGCAGCGCGGCCTCCATGTAGCCGAGTTCCGCGTCGGTCAGTTTCAGGTCGGGGTCTTTGAACATGACGGGCGCGACCGCCGGAAGAATCTGCCGGTCAATGTAGTTGAGGAAATTGACGAGCGAGAGGACGCCGAGCGCGTAGAAGGAGTAGCGGGGAACCTGCGCCGGGAGAGAGGGCGTGCGCGGCGTGTCGTCCGGACTTTCCGGCGTTGTCGGGATGCTCATATTTGTGTGGCGGCTCGTGTGGTCAGGATTTCGTAGATGACGGGCGCGATGTCGGCCAGCGTCGAGACGCGTTGGCGGACGCGCTCGCGCGCCGCTCCCCATGAGAGCGTCGGTACGAGATTGAGCGTGTGATTGCGCGTCGAGAGGTCTTCGACGTTGCCGTGATCGCTCGTCAGCAGCAGCGTCGTGCGCGAGAGGTCTATGCGCGCGAGCGCGGCGCGGACGAAACGCGCTAATCCGGCGAGCACCGCGAGCGCGCCTTCCATGTCTTGCAGATGCCCCATGCGGTCGGTGATGAAATATTCGTAGAGCGTGAACTGGTGCAGAGCCGCGACGCGCGCCAGTATCTCCGCCGCTTCTTCGGGCGTGCGCGACGGTATCTCCATGTCGCCGTGAGCACGGAGCGCGTTGTTCGTGAAATCGTGAAAGAGCGAGCGCGCGTGCCGCAAGTCGTCCATGCGCTTGAACTCCATCCCGGCGGCCTCGACGGCGACGGTCGTCGCGGCGACCCAACGCGGTCGCGTCTCGAAGAAACTATCCCCGTACGTGTTCAGGAAAACGTTCGGGCCGACGCCCGCCCGCTGCAAGCGCAGGAAGATGGAATGCTCGCGGATGATCTCGCGGAGGCGTTCGTTGGGGAAGCCCTGCTTGTGTTGGCCGAGCGCGGCGGGGGCATTGACGCCCGTCAGAATCGTCGTCTGCCCGGACGCGCTCTGCGGTCGTCCCGCGACGCCGAGACACGCATCGGTGCGCGCGAGCACGCCCGCGAAGGGCAGCGCGGGTTCTTCGTCCTCGAAGACGGCGAGCGGCGCGGCCACTTCCGGCGCGAGACGCGCCAGCGGATTCTGCGGCCCGCGCGTGCCGATGCCGAGACCGTCTATGAAGATGAGTACGACGGGCATCAGCATGGATAAGTAGCATTCAAAGGGACGCGCGCGCAAGTTTCAATCAACAGGATAAACCAACCGAAAGGGAAAGTGAGGAAGGGTAAAAGGGGAATGGGGAAGTGGGGAAAGGGTCGAGAGCTTGAGTTCACTTTTTGCTCCTTATCCTTTTCCCCTTTAACCTTTTCCCTTTTACCCTTTCTTCCTGCGTGGATTTCCGTCCAATATTATGGACACAAAACAACTCCGCGCGCGGGTGCAACTGTTTGCTATAGTATGCGTATCAACGAAGCCGCCAGCCTCAGCGTATGCGCTTCCGCCGTACCGGCCTCTTTCTTGATAAGAGAATCGCTGTCAAAAAATTTTGTCTTGACCTCAAACGGAGGATTGAATGAGTCGTCTGAAAAAACTCTCTAGCTGCCTGCTCGCCGTCGCGCTCTTGCCGTCGTTTGCCGCCAGCGCGCAGGCGCAGGGCGCGAGAAGAAATGCGCCCGCCGCTGCGGCTGCCGTCGCCGCGTTGCCCTACTACTCGGAACCGGCGATTTCCCCCGACCGCGCGGAGATCGCGTTCGTCTCCGGCGGCGACATCTGGACGGTCGCGTCGGCGGGCGGACAGGCGCAACTGCTCGTCTCCCACCCGGCGACCGAAGCGCGCCCCGTCTATTCGCCGGACGGTCGCCGTCTCGCCTTCACCTCCGCGCGCACGGGCAACGGCGACATCTACGTCTTAACATTGGACACGGGCGACCTGCGGCGCATGACCTACGACGACGGCTTCGAGCAGTTCGACGCGTGGTCGCGCGACGGTCGCTGGCTCTACTTCTCCTCGACGGCGCGCGACGTGGGCGGGATGAACGACATCTATCGCGTCAGCCTCGACGGCGGCACGCCGATGCTCCTGAGCGCCGACCGCTACAACAACGAGTACTTCTCCGCGCCCTCGCCCGACGGCGCGACCCTCGCGCTGACCGCGCGCGGCATCGCTTCCGGCCAATGGTGGCGCAAGGGCAGCAGCCACATTGACCAGAGCGAAATCTGGACGCTGCGCGATGCCGACACGGCGCGGCCCGTCTATCAGAGCATCACGGCGGGCGGCGCGCGCGAGCTCTGGCCGATGTGGAGCGCGGACGGGCGTCGCCTCTTTTACGTCTCCGACAGGGGCGGCGCGCAGAACATCTGGGAGCGCGCGCTCGACGCCGAGGCGGCGCAGCAGTTGACGAAGTTCAGAGACGGGCGCGTCCTCTGGCCGAGCATCTCCTACGACGGGCGTTTGATCGTCTTCGAGCGCGATTTCAAAATCTGGAAGATGGAGACGACGGGCGGGCAGCCAACCGAAGTGCCGATCACGCGGCGCGGCGCGGCGGCTGGCCCTTCGGTCGAGCGTCAACGTCTCGGCGGCGCGGAACAGATACAGGAACTCGCGCTCTCGCCCGACGGCAAGAAGGTCGCCTTCGTCTGGCGCGGCGAAATCTTCGCCGCATCGTCCGCCGACGGCGGCGACGCGGTGCGCGTCACGAACTCGCCCGCCCTCGAATCGCAACTCAACTGGGCTCCCGACAGCCGCCGCCTCGTCTATACTTCCGACCGGGGCAGCACCTCGCAACTCTTCCTCTACGACTTCGCCGACAACTCCGAGACGCAGTTGACCAACGCCGCGCAGCCCGACGACACGCCGCGCTTTTCGCCCGACGGAAAGCTCGTCGCCTTTCAACGCGACGGGCGCGAACTGCGCGTCGTCAATCCCGAAACGAAGCAGGAGCGGACGCTCGCCACCGGGGGCTTGCAACGCCCGCCGCTCAACTCCGAACGCCCGTACGTCTGGTCGCCCGACAGCCGTTGGATCGCTTTCACGACCGTCGGGAGCAAGCTCTTCACCAACGTCTCCATCGTCGCGGCGGACGCCGCGCGCCCCGCGCAGCCCGTCAGTTTTCTCGCCAACCTCAATACCAACACCGTCTCTTGGAGTCCCGACGGCACGTTCCTCCTGCTCGACACGGGCCAGCGCACGGAGGCCAACCAACTCGCGCGCGTTGACCTGATTCCGCGCACGCCGCGTTTCCGCGAAGACCAGTTCCGCGACCTCTTCCGCGAAGAATCGCCGCGCACCGTCGCGCCGACGCTCCGCCGCGAAGAGAACCGTCCCGCGCCGACACCCGAACCGCCCACGCCCAACGCGACGCCGACGCCAACCCCCTCCCCGACGCCCGCTCCGAGCCCGACGCCCGCCGCCTCGCCCGCTCCGGGTGCGAGCGGCGCGGACGATGCGCGCCGCCCGAAAGTCAAACCCGTGGAGGTTGTTTTTGAAAACGTCCGGCGGCGTTTGAGCCTGCTGCCCGTCGGCGTTGACGTGAACTATCAGAGCATCAGCCCCGACGGCAAGTGGGTCGTGATGATTGCCTCCGCCGCCAATCAACAGAACCTCTATCTTTTTCCGCTCGACGAACTGTCGAGAGAACCGGCGGTCGCGCGCCAGTTGACCTCGACGGGCGGGGCCAAGAGCGCGGCGCAGTTTTCGCCCGACAGCAAAGAGATTTTCTATCTCGATGCCGGACGCATTCAGATAGTGCCGCTCGACGCGCGGCAGTCGTCGCGTCCGTTGGCCGTGATTGCCGAGATGGATGTCGATTTCGCGCGCGAGAAGCTGGAAGTTTTCAGACAGGCGTGGAGCTACATGCGCGATAATTTTTACGACCCGAAACATCACGGCGTCGATTGGTCGGCGGTGCGCGCACGGTACGAGCCGCAGGTCGCGGGCGCACGCACGGCAGACGAGTTGCGACGAATTTTGCAACTCATGGTAGGCGAGTTGAACGCCTCGCACCTCGGCGTGTCGCCACCGGCGAACGCGTCGTCGTCCGTGACCGGAAGAACGGGTCTCCGCTTCGACCGCGTGGAATACGAGCGCACGGGGCTTTTGCGCGTCACCGAGATTATTCCGCTCAGCCCCGCCGCGCTCG
>DATLMV010000131.1:0-10903 GCA_035537095.1 Pyrinomonadaceae bacterium | reverse complement strand
GCTTCGTCGGCGAATTTTTAATCATGCTCGGCATGTGGCTCTCCAACTCGCTGTCCGTTGGTTGGGCGCGTTTGGCACCGATGGCTGCGGCGACGGGCATCATCCTTTCCGCCGTCTATATGCTCTGGATGGTGCAGCGCGTCTTCATGGGACGCGTGACGAATGCAGCCAACGCGCGTCTCTCCGATTTGAACTGGCGCGAAATCGGTCTGCTCGTCCCGCTCCTGCTTCTGATGATTTACATGGGCACGTACCCGCAGCCGTTCCTCCGTCGCTCGCGCGCGAGCGTCGAGCAGACGCGTGCGCGCATCGTCGAACAGAAACCGGGCCGCGTCATCACGGCTGAGAACAGATAAACGAAGACCGCCCGACACCGTGTCGAGCGAGTTCTTCATCTAACACCAACGCAAGCTTTATGAGACGCTACGCACTAACGCTTCTATTCGCCCTGACGCTTTTCGTCGCCGCGCCGCGCATCGTCGCAGCACAATCGCAGACCGCCGGAGAGCCGACGACGCCCGATGTCAGTTTCAAGTTGAAGGGTCTGGACGGCAAGACTTACGACACGGAGCAGATGCGCGGCGAGGTTCTGCTCGTCTCTTTCGGGGCGACGTGGTGCGCGCCGTGCGTCTGGGAGTTGGCCGCGCTCGAAGAGTTGAAAGAGGAATACAAGACGAAGCCCGTGCGCTTCCTCTGGGTGAGCATCGAGGACGAAAAGCAGACCTCCAACGCCGTGCTCCGGCACTTCGCCAAATCCTACAGGGTGACGCTGCCCGTCCTGCGCGACCCCTCGAAGGAGATCTTCGCGCGCTTCTCAAACACGGTGCGGCTGCCGCTCGTCGTCATCATCGGGCCGGACGGCAAGTTCGCCGCGCCCGCGCATCGCGGCATGTCCTCCGAGCCGATTCAATATAAACAGTTGATGCGCGGCAGGCTCAATGCCCTGCTCGAAAGAAGTCCAAAGTCTGAAAGTCCAACGTCCAAAGTCGAAAGATAAAGCAGTTGACTTTAGACTTGTAACTTATGACTTCGGACTTGCTCTGACTTTGGACGTTGGACTTTCAGACTTTGGACGATTGATGATGAGTGAAAACAGATGAACGTTAGTTTGGCAATACAGGCGGCGACGGCGAGTGCGCCGGACATCAATTTCGCGCTCATCATGCCGGAGGTCGTCCTGTCTCTGACGGGCGTGCTGGTAATGATTCTCGACGCGCTCATGCATCGCCGCAACCAGCGTTGGACGACGGGCGTCATCTCGCTGCTCGGACTCGCGGCGGCGGCGGTCGCATGCGTCTGGCTCTGGAACGGCGCGCCCGACACGAGCGACACCACCTTCGGCGGCATGATCGTGCTCGACCGGATGCGGCTCTCCTTCACGTTCGTCTTCATCGTCGTCTCGGCGCTGACCGTGCTGCTCTCGATGATCTGGGTGGAATGGGAGGGATTGCCCGCCGGAGAGTTTCATTCGCTGCTGCTGTTTGCCACGGTCGGGATGATGTTGATGGCTTCGGGCAATGATCTGGTCGTCGTCTTTCTCGGCCTCGAAATCCTCTCGATTGCCACTTACGTGATGGCCGGTTTCCGCAAGACCGACCGCCGCTCGAACGAATCCTCGATGAAGTATTTCATCCTCGGCTCGTTCTCGTCGGCGTTTCTGCTCTACGGCATCGCGCTCATCTACGGTGCGACGGCGACCACGACGGGCGCGGCGGGCACGACAAACATCCGCGAGATCGCCGAACGACTCGACACCAGCCTCTACCCGCCGCTCCTGTTTGCGGGCGCGGCTCTGATGCTCGTCGGTTTCGGTTTCAAAATCGCCACCGCGCCCTTCCACATCTGGACGCCCGACGTGTACGAAGGCGCGCCGACGCCCGTCACGGCCTTTATGGCAGCGGGGCCGAAGGCTGCCGGATTCGCCTCCTTCATGCGCGTCTTTCTGTTCGCATTCCCCTTCGTCGCGGGCGTGGGCGCGGTCAGTCAGGGCGCGCAGGTGCACGCCGTCTGGATTCAGGTGCTCTGGATTCTGGCCGTCCTGACGATGACGATTGGCAACGTTGTCGCGCTCGTGCAGTCGAACGTCAAACGGATGCTCGCCTATTCTTCCATCGCGCACGCGGGCTACGCGCTCGCCGGGTTCATCGCGGCGGGCGCGACCGGCGACGCCACCGAACAGCGAGAGGCAATCGCGGCGGTCGTCTTCTACCTTTTAGCCTACGCCGTGATGAATCTCGGCGCGTTCGCCGTCGTCACGCTCATCGCGCGCAGCGGCGACCGGCGCACGGAAATCGAGGACTACAACGGCATCGGATTTCGCGCGCCCGCGCTCGCCTACGCGCTCGCGCTCTTTCTTCTGAGCCTCATCGGGATACCGTTGACAGCCGGTTTTATGGGCAAGGTGATGGTCTTTCGCGCCGCGCTCAATCAGGGCTACGTCTGGTTGGTCGTTATCGGCGTGCTCAACAGCGCGGTTTCCGTGTACTATTACCTGCGGCTCATCGTGGTGATGTTCTTCCGCGAACGCACTACGGAATGGAGCGCGCCGCGCATTCCGGCGAGCGTCGGAGTCGCGCTTGTCCTGACGGTGCTCGGGGTCTTCTATCTCGGAATCTTTCCTGGACGCGTGCTCGACGTGCTGCGCGCTACGCCTCCGGCGGCGGTCAGCTTGAGAAGTGACAAGTGACGAGTGACGAGTGACTAGCCGGAAGAAGTCAAAAGTTTTATTTTTCGACTTTGGACTTCCAGATTTGCGACTTTGGACATAGTTTCGACTTTTGCTCTTGCTCGTCACTCGTCACTTATCACTCGTCACTTTTCTTATGAAAGTAGCGCGTTCGGGTTCGATGGAGGCGGTGGCGGCGGAAGTCAGAGAATCGCTCGGCGAAGCGTGGTTGCCGCGCCTCTATCGAGAGCGGGTTCTGCCCTTGCGAACACGCGCGCACGAGATTCCGTCGGCGAAGAAGGGCGCGCCCGAAGTGCTGGTGCAGCACACGCTTCTGGGAATCGAGTTGAAGGTCGGGCGGCGCAGGTTGTCCTGTCCTGATCTGGCGACGGCGCGTTATCTCGCGGTCTTTGCGCGGTTGGGTTCGACGAGCGTCGCCGTCCCCTACGACATCACGAAGATTTCGCCTCTGGCGGACGAACTCGAATCCACATGGCACAGGATGCTTCTGCTCGTCGAGCATCTGACCGAGGGGAGAACGGGCGCGTTTCGCAGGCGCGTGCGGTCAGCGTTAGTCGGCGAAGTCCGGCAGGAGATTGCGGAGGCGGGTGCGGGCGCATTGATTCCGCAATTTAATCAGAATACCAAACAGCGTTCGCGCAGCATCTAAAGATTTGAGGAGTCAAGGCGCGGCCCCGTCGGGTGGCCGCGATTTTTAAGGGATGAGTCAAGAAATCAACGAACAAACCGCGCTGGAACAGTCAGAGCCGCTACCGTTCCCTTTCAATCAGAGAACTTTCTGCCCTTACGAAACCATCGAAAAACGAATCGAGACGGTGCGCGTGCTCGTCATAGACGACCTCTTGCGCGACGAGCGCGACCTCTCCGAGAGCGCGCACGCCGAGTGGGGCGCGAGCGCGAAAACGCATCTCGCGCGCGAACGCCACATCGCTTCGCTCGCCATCGAGAATATCGTCAACAACATCAAGCGTCTCGTGCGCGAACCCGAAACGCAAGTCGCACACGTCTCGGAAATCGCCGAAGTCGCCGCCGAGTTTCGCCCGCAGGCGATTGTCCTGAGCGGCACGCTCCGCGATTTCGATTACTACAATCCCGAAATCTTCGAGAGCTTCGAACGCTTCATCCAGACGACGCAAATCCCTGTGCTCGGCATCTGCGGCGGTCATCAACTCATCGGGATGGCCTTCGGCGCGAACGTCCTGACGCTCGACAATCGCGAACCGCTCGAACGCCGCGACGGTCGCCCGTTTGAATATCAGTATCGTTTCATCCGCATCACCGCGCCGAACGACCCGATCTTTCAAGGCATCAACGACCGCGAATCCGGCGTCTGGCAGGACTACACCACCGAGGCGCGTATCCTCCGCGTCTGGCAAAATCACGGCCTCCAACTCGACCGCATCCCCGAAGGCTTTTCCCTGCTCGCCACCGCCTATCTCTGCCGCACCCAGATGATGGTGCGCCGCACAGGCGAACAACTCATCTACACCGTCCAGTTTCACTTGGAGAAATCCTTCGAGGACTGGAACAAGAACCGCACGCGTTGGGAACATCTCAACGAATCGCGCGACGGTCGCATCCTCTTCGAAAATTTCCTCCGCGAAGCCATCAAACGAACGACCGACGACGGGCAACCTACGACCGGCTGAAGCCCCTTCTCCGAATCCGCCCTCTGACAATTTCTAACAACGGAATCTAACAGGGATGGATAGGATAGACAGGATAATAGAGACAGAATAAGCGGCATTGACCTCTTATCCTTTTATCCTTCTATCTTGTCCATCCCTGTTAATGTCTTCCTCGTTCGTCGTCTATCATTTATCGTCCGCCCTGCGGTAGCCGTAACGCTCAAGCAACGCTTGCCCTTCGGGGCTGAGAACGAAGCGTGCGAAGCGGAGTGCCGCCTCCTGCTTCTGCGAAGCGCGGACTATCCCTAACTCCTGTTCGATGGGGCCGTGCAGGCTCTCCGCGACCTCGATAGACTCTCCCTCGCCAGCCTTGACCAGAGCGCGCGGCAGGAAAGCGGCGTCCGCGTTCTTCGTCGCGGCGAACTGCCGCGCCTGCGAAACGTTCTGCGCATAGACGACCTTCGGCTCGACCTGTTCCCAAAGATTCAAAGCGCGCAGAGCCTCGACCGCCGCGCGCCCGTAAGGCGCAACGTCCGGCTTCGCGACAGCGATCTTCTCAACATCCGCCCGCGCTAAATCTTCGAGCCGCAACAGGCGCACGCGACCGCCCCGCGCGCTCCACAGCACCAGACTACCGCGCGCATACAACGCGCGACTCCCGTTTGTCAGCAAGCCCGCGCGCTCAAGTTCCTCGACGTGCGCGACATCGGCTGACGCGAACACGTCGAAGGGCGCGCCGTTCCTGACCTGTTTCGCTAAATCAGCCGTCGCGCCGAAGCTATAGACAACGCGCACATTCGTCTGCGCCGTGAACTCCCTGCCCAACTCCGCGAACGCATCCGTCAGATTAGCGGCGGCAGCGACCAATATCTCTTGCGAGTTTTGCGCGCCCTCCTGCGAATTTTGCGCGCTGTCTTCGGACGCGTTCCTCCCGCAACCGCACAGGGCGAAGATGAAGCACAATGTGAATAAAACTGAGAGTGGCGCGTTGGGTGTGTTCGCCTGTTTCATGTTTCGGTTTCGCGGAAAAATTAACAGCGATAGACAAGAGAGGAAAGGTTAAAAGGGGAAGGGGGAAAAGGGGAAAGGGGAAAAACAATGCAAGCAGTTGGCTCCGGCCCTTTCCCCATTTAACCCTTTGCCCCTTTCCCCTGCTCTCTGTTCATCCTGTCTATCCTGTCAGATTCCGCTTTGATGGTCTTGGCGTTTGTGTTCTGTAGATACTGTCGGCGTCCGTGAAAGCAGTTTGCCTTTGGGGGCGCGCGGTGTCGAGTTAAATCTTTGGGTGCGCGCGCCGGGTTCGTTGAAGGCGGGCGGAGGGGAGTGCTATCTTCGACGCTCGATGAGAGAGATAGATTGGTTTCCGTTGTTCCTGTCGCTGCGCGTCGCTCTGATTTCGACGGCGCTCGTCGTCTTTGTCGGCGTGGGTTTAGGTTGGTTGCTGGCGCGTCGTCGCTTCCGGGGGCGCGAAGTTTTGGACGCCCTCGTGACGCTGCCGCTCGTGCTGCCGCCGACGGTGCTCGGCTATTACCTGCTCGTCCTGTTGGGGCGCAACAGCCCCGCCGGGCGCGCGCTGGAATGGGCGACGGGCTGGCAGTTCGTCTTCACTTGGCGCGGGGCGGTCGTCGCAGCGTCGGTCGGCGCGCTGCCTTTGATGGTGAAGACGGCGCGGGCGGCGTTTGCGGGCGTCGAGACTGAACTGGAGAACGCGGCGCGGACGCTCGGGCGCAGCGAGTGGCAGGTCTTCCGGCGAGTGACGCTGCCGCTCGCCGCGCGCGGCATCCTCGCCGGAGCGATACTCGCGTTCGCGCGCTCGCTCGGAGACTTCGGCGCGACGTTGATGGTCGCGGGCAACATCCCCAAACGCACGCAGACCGCCGCCATCGCCATCTACGACGCGGCGCAAGCGGGCCGCGACACGGAAGCCCTGACGCTCGTCCTGATCCTCTCCGGCGTCGCCTTCGTGCTGCTCTACGCGACCAACCGTCTCACGTCCGACAGCCAGATACTTTGACCCGATGCTCTCCGTAAACATCCGCAAGCGACCCCGTGACCCGCGCGCTGCGACGAACAGACGGGCGCGACTCTCCGGCGTCGAGCCGGACGCTTTCACGCTCGACGCGACGTTCGACGCGGCGGCGGGCGTGACGATTCTGTTCGGCGCGTCGGGCGCGGGCAAGAGCATGACGCTGCGTGCCATCGCCGGAATCGTGCGCCCCGACGCCGGACACATCCGCATCGGCGAGCGCACGCTTTTCGACTCGGCGCGCGCGATTGACCTTCCCGTGCGCGCGCGACGCGTCGGCTACGTCTTTCAAAATCTCGCGCTCTTTCCGCACCTCTCCGCGCTCGGCAACGTCGAGTTTGCGCTCGACCGCCTGCCGCGCAGAGAGCGACGTGAGCGCGCGTTCGAGATGTTGGAAGGATTTAAAATCGCGCACACGGCGGCGCGTCGCCCGCGCGACATTTCGGGCGGCGAGGCGCAGCGCGTCGCGCTCGCGCGTGCGCTGGCGAGCGAGCCGCAAATCCTTCTGCTCGACGAACCGCTCTCCGCGCTGGACGAAGCGACCAAACGCGAAATCATCTCCGACCTCAAGACGCTCAACCGTCGCCTGCAACTGCCCGTCCTCTACGTCACGCACAGCCGCGAAGAGGCCGTCGCGCTCGGCGAACGCGTCGTCGTCTATGAACGCGGGCGCGTCGTCGCCGGAGGCGAGCCTTTGCAGGTCTTCGCGGCGGCGTCGCCCTTGAGCGCGAACGTCGCGCGCCTGACGGGCGTGGAGAACGTCTTTGCGGGAAAGGTTGTCAATCGTCACGAAGAGGCGCGGACGATGACCGTCGAGATTGCAGGAGACGCCGGGGGCGCGTGCCGTCTCGAAGTGCCGGTGGGCGGCGAGAGCGTCGGGGCGGGCGTCCGCGTGGCGGTGCGCTCGGGCGACATCCTTCTGGCGACGAGCGAGCCGCGCGACACCTCGGCGCGCAACATCCTGCGCGGGCGCATCAAGTCAATCGAAGAGACGGGCGCGCACGTGCGCGTGCACGTGTCAACGGGCGGCGTCGGGTGGATTGTGAGCGTGACGCGCCAGTCGGTGCGCGAGTTGCGGCTGGCGCGGGAGATGGAGGTCTGGATGGCATTCAAAACCTACTCGTGCCATCTCCTCGACCCTGAATGAATGAGCCTTAAAACGGACTCTCTGCGGCTAAGCGCCTTGCGCCTCTGTGGTTTCCCAGTCGAGCGGGACGTTCTCAATCGTCCGCTCCATCAGGCGGTCAACGACGGCTTGCAGGCTGTTGGTCTCTTGAAAGACTTGCAGTTGTTCGTCGGCGGAAGTGCCGCGTTGGAGGATGGTGTGGATGTGTTCGACCTCCTTGCGCGAGCCGAGATCGTCGAGCACGTCGTCAACGAAGTCGAGCAGTTCGTGTATCAGGTCGCGGACGGGAACCTCTTTCTGTTTGCCGAAGTCAATCATCTTGCCGTCGAGTCCCCAACGCACGGCGCGCCACTTGTTCTCCTGTACCAGCATCCTTCGATAGAGACGAAAGCCGAGATTCTTTTCAATCAGGCGGTCGAGTTTGCAGACGAGGGCTTGAAAGAGAGCGGCGATGGCGATGGTATCGTCAACGCGCGTCGGGATGTCGCAGACGCGAAACTCAAGCGTCGGGAAGAAGGGATGCGGGCGCACGTCCCACCAGATTTTCTTGCCGTTGTCTATGCAATGCGTCCTGACTAGCAGTTCGATGTAACGTTCGAAAGAGCCATAGGAATCGAAGTGGTCGGGGATGTCGGTGCGCGGAAATTTCTTGAAGACTTCGGAACGATATGACTTTAAGCCCGTGTTGATGCCGAGCCAGAACGGCGACGATGTGGTAAGCGCGAGCATGTGCGGCAGGAAGTAACGGACGGCGTTCATGATGTGAATCTGCCGGTCTTTGTTTTCGATGCCGACGTGGACGTGCAGACCGAAGATCAGGAGCGAACGCGCGACCATCTGAATCTCTTCGACGAGCAGTTCATAGCGCGGGTCGTCGAAAATCTTCTGGTCGCGCCAGTGCGAGATGGGGTGCGTCGAGGCGGCGACGATTGCGAGTCCCTTCTTGCGCGCGAGCGTGGAGATGATGGCGCGCAGCCGCGAGATGTCTTCGCGTGCCTCCTGTATGTTGTGACAAATCCCTGTGCCGACCTCGATCATTGACTGGATCATCTCCGGCTTCACCTTCTCGCCGAGAAGCATGACGCCCTCTTCGAGAATCTCCGAGACGTGCGAACGCAACTCGCGCGTGTGCGGGTCAACAATCTGAAACTCTTCTTCGATGCCGAGTGTGTATTGAGAAAACATAAAAGTTTTGCCCTCTCAGTCTTGAGGCCGGATTCAAGTTGATTACGGGGAACTGCTTGTCACGGTTGATTGTCGGGAACTGCTCACAAAGTTTCGTGTCGCTTATCCCGGTTCATCGTCGAGCGCGGCGGCAATCGCGCGCCAGTCGGGCGTCGCGCCTCGTAAGTGTTCGCGGAAAAGATGACGCCATGCGTTCACAGGCGACGCGAGCGGATTATATAGATCGAAATGGACAGACCAGACGCGCTCTCGTCCTTCGCCCTTGTAAAGAAAATGGAGCGCGGCGCGCGTGCGGCGACGCTCACGAAAACCGTTCGCCCCGCTCTGCCTGTGCGCGGCCCAGAGCCTCGTGAAATCGTCTCTCGCAAGGAGGCGCGCGGCGAGTCGGTCGTCGGCGCTGAAGTTCATCCCGACGCCGCCCTCGCCATAGACGTTTTCAATGCGCGCGACCGGTTGCCAGAGGTTCAAAACGCCGAGCCGCCGCGCGAAAATTAATAACGACTGCTGCTTATCGAAGGCGAGCGCATCGAACGCGCGCTCGTCGCCGTCGTGCCCGTAAAGCCCTTCGAGTTTGCCTTCGAGCGCGGCGCGCACAGTTGCCGGAAGCTCGCGCCACGTCGTCGCTTGAGTTCGTGGCTCCGCCGGAGGAATCAAGGATTTTCCAGCGCGCGCCGCATCATCTCGCGGTCTTTCTCCGGCAGACCTTGAAAGCGCACGCCGACGCCGCGCCCCGGGTTGCTGTAGATCACTTCGGCATTGACGACGACATCCGCCTCTTCAAACGGCAGGCGCAGCGTGAGCAGAGAGCCTTCGGGAATCTCCGTCTTGGTGTTCATGTAGAGCCCGCCGAGGCTGATGTCCTTCGTGCTGGCGACGCCGGTCGCGTCCGCGCCGTCGAAGAAGACATCAACAATCAGACGCGAGCGGTCGAAATGCCTGCGCTCGTCGAGCCGCGATTCCCTTCTGTCGGCATCAAGTTCGTCGTCCATGCCCAGTTCCCTCGAAAGTTCAAAATCTGAAAGTCCAGCGTCCAGAGTCAGGAGAATAAAATCAAACGAGGTGAAGGTCTTCGGACGTTGGACTCTCGACGTTCAGACTTTGGACTGCTTCTCGCTGATGATAAAGGTTGGAACCATGCCGCCGCCTGAAGAGACGTTCGCCAATTCGGTCGAGGACAGGCGCGTGAAGGCCGAGCCGACCTTGCCGCAGAACAGGAGCGGGTCGAGGTCAACCAACTGCTCGGCGAAGTTGACCGTGCCGTCCGTCTGCAAGGCCGGAAACATCTCGCGCGCCGTGCGGACGCGCTCCTGCACCAGATAATCGCCGTTTGCCAGCGCATGCCGGAGGGCTTCGTTCCACGCTATCTCGTCGTTGTTCCAACCGATGTAGATGCCGTGGCCGCCGTAGTCGTCGTTGGGTTTGAGCACGAGGCGGTCGCGGTTCTCGCCGATAAACTTGAGGAGTTCAATCGTCCTGTCTTGATGGGTGGTGCGCTCGTCGCGGACGCGGCGCGTCCAGGGGACATGCGCGGCGATGGCGGCGCGTTCCGGCGCGTCGAAGAGATGCGCGTGACGCTCGTCGGTGAGCACGGCGAAGAGCGTCTTTTTGTGAATCAACTTGGAGCGAAAACTGTTGACCATGCAGACGGCGTGCGCGCGATAGGCGTCGAGCAATGCCGGATGCTCGCGCATCACGGGCAGGTATTCGTTGACGAGCAGACGTTTATAAACGATGTCAATCTCGAAATCTCCGGCGCGCAGCCTGCCGCCGGTGAACTCCAACTCCTCGGGCGCGGCGACGACCGACGGGTAGCCCTCGCGCTCGAAGTATTCCTTGAACAACTCGAACTCTTTCTGCGTGGGCAAGCCCTTGAAATCAACGATGGCGATGTGTGGCCGACGCTCGGGCGTGCGACCGAGAAACTCCCTGTACTCGCGCAGCAGCGTGTCGAGCATCAGGCGTCGCCCTTCGAAGACGCGCAGGTTGTAGGTTTCGGCGAAGCGGCGCATCACGGGGAGCGCGGCGAAGATTTCAAAGGCGGCGTCGGCGTAGGCGATGCCCGCCGGGCTCTCGCCGTTGAGTTCGACGAAACTGTAAGAGTCGTCGGTCAGGAAGGAATCGAGACGCGCCGTCGGCGACACGTCGCGGTAGCCGGGGTCAATCTGGACGAGTTCGCGTTCAATCCCGGTGAGCCCGAGTTCGTCAAAGAGCGAAGGGTCTGCGATGGCCGCGTCTTTGACCTTCTGAATCGC
>DATLMV010000130.1:0-11064 GCA_035537095.1 Pyrinomonadaceae bacterium | reverse complement strand
TGGGTAAGGGCGTCGTCGTCGCCAAAGACCGTCCGAATTTTATCGCCAATCGCATCGGTACGTTCGGCGCGATGACGACGATTCAGACGATGCTCGAAGACGGCTATTCGATTGCGGAAGTGGACAAGTTGACGGGTCAGGCGGTGGGGCGACCCAAGACGGCGACGTTTCGCACGTTCGATTTAGTCGGCCTCGATGTGTTTCTTCACGTCGCGCAGAACCTCTACGATGCGGTCGCGGAGGACGAGGAACGCGAAGTTTTCGTCGCGCCTGAATTTATGAAACAGATGGTCGGGCAGGGGCTTCTGGGCAACAAGACGAAGGCGGGCTTCTACAAGAAGCAGGGCGCGGGCGAGAAGCAGGAGATTTGGACGCTCGACCACGCATCGCTCGAATACCGTCCGGCGGACAAAGTGAAACTGCCCGCGCTCGATGTGGCGAAGAACATCGAAGACACGCGCGAGCGCATCAAGTCTCTGGTGTGGAGCAAAGACCGTGCGGGAGCGTTTCTGTGGAAGACGATTTCGCGGACGCTTCGCTACGCGGCGAACCGCATACCGGAAGTGGCCGACACGGTGGTCGAAGTTGACCGCGCGATGCGTTGGGGCTTCGGTTGGGAACTCGGCGTGTTTGAAGTTTGGGATGCCGTCGGCGTCGAAAAGTCGGTCGCGCGGATGCGTGAAGAAGGCGCGAAAATCCCCGAAAATGTGCAGAAAATGCTCGACGCGGGCGCAACCTCTTTCTACAAAACGGAAGCGGGAGAGCAGTCTTATTTCGACTTTGCATCGGGCGCGTACGTCGCGGTTGCACAACTGCCGGGCGTCACGATTTTGAAGTCGGTGAAGGAACGCAACGCGGTCGTCAAACGAAACGCGGGCGCGTCGCTTGTAGACATCGGCGACGGCGTGGCGTGTCTTGAGTTTCACTCGAAGATGAACTCCATCGGCGGCGACACGATACAGATGATTCGCCAGTCGCTCGCCGAGGTGGAGAAGAATTTCGTCGGGCTGGTCGTCGGCAATCAGGGGCAGCATTTCTCGGTCGGCGCGAACCTGATGATGATGCTCCTCGAAGCGCAGGAGGAGAACTGGGAAGACCTAGACCTCGCCATCCGTTCGTTTCAGAACGCGACGATGAGCTTGCGTTATTCGCCGAAGCCGGTCGTCTGCGCGCCGTTCGGGTTGGTGGTCGGCGGCGGTTGTGAGATCACCGTCCACGGCGACCGCGCGCGCGCGGCGGCGGAGACTTACATGGGACTCGTCGAAGTCGGCGTCGGGCTGATTCCGGCGGGCGGCGGGACGAAGGAGATGCTCGTGCGCGCGCTCGATTCGATTCCGAAGGGGATGGACGACGCAGACCCGTTTCCCTTCGTCAAACGCGCGTTTGAAACCATCGCGATGGCAAAAGTTTCGACCTCCGGCGAAGAGGCCCGCGCGCTCGGCTTCCTCTCGGAAGACGACGCCGTCTCGATGAATCAAGACCGCTTGATCGCCGACGCCAAGCAGGAAGTGCTCGCGCTCGCCGCGAGCGGCTACGTCCAGCCGCAGCAGCGCGCGGACGTGCTCGCGCTCGGACTGCCCGCGCTTGCAACTTTGAAGCTCGGCGTCCACCAGATGAAGCGCGGCGGTTTCATCTCCGAATACGACGCGCTCATCGGCGAAAAACTCGCGCGCATCCTGACCGGCGGCGACCTGAATCACCCGACGCGCGTCTCCGAACAGTATCTACTCGACTTGGAACGCGAAGCCTTCCTCTCGCTCTGCGGTCAACGCCAGACGCAGGAACGCATGGCGCACATGCTGAAAACCGGAAAGCCTTTGAGAAACTGACGACGGACGATAGACGATGGATAAGAGGGAAGCTTTCCTGCCGTCCATCGTCTATGGTCAATCGTCCATCGTCCAACGGAGAATTTATGAGGGATGCAGTTATCGTTTCCGCCGTGCGTACGGCGGTGGGGAAAGCGCCGAAGGGCACGCTCCGGAACACGCGGCCCGACGAGATGGGCGCGGCGGTCATTCGTGAAGCCATCTCGCGCGCCGAAGGGTTGGAGGCCGCAGAGATTGAAGACGTGATTATGGGCTGCGCGATGCCGGAAGCCGAGCAGGGCATGAACGTGGCGCGCGCGGCGGCGATTCGCGCGGGATTGCCGGTGGAGACGAGCGCGATGACGATCAACCGCTTCTGTTCGTCGGGGCTGCAATCCATCGCCATCGCCGCCGACCGCATCCGCACGGGCAGCGCCGATGTGATCGTCGCGGGCGGATTGGAGACGATGTCTCTGATTCCGATGGGCGGCCACATCATCCGCCCGAACCCTTATCTGGTCGAACACTATCCCGACTTTTATCTCAACATGGGACTCGCCACCGAGAACGTGGCGCGCCGCTATGAAGTCTCGCGCGAGGAGCAGGACGAGTTCGCGTTCCAATCGCACGCACGCGCCGCGAGCGCGCAGGACGCCGGAAAGTTCGACGACGAGATTGTGCCACTCGCCGTCAGCTTCGAGGAGTTGAACGAGCGCGGCAAGAAGGAGCGGCGCGAGACGACCTTCACGAAAGACGAGGGCATCAGGCGCGATACGTCCGCCGAAGGTTTGGGGAAACTCCGCCCCGCGTTTCACACGAAGGGCACGATCACGGCGGGCAACGCCTCGCAGATGTCGGACGGCGCGGCGGCATGCATAGTGATGTCGGACGAGCGTGCGCGCGAGTTGAACCTGCGCCCGATGGCGCGCTTCGTCGCCTATGCGACCGCCGGATGCCCGCCCGAGGAGATGGGCATCGGCCCCGTCTATGCGATTCCGAAGGCCCTCAAGATTGCCGGACTGACGCTCGACCAGATAGACGTGATCGAACTTAACGAAGCCTTCGCCGCGCAGTCAATCGCCGTGATGAAAACACTCGGGCTCGACCCCGAACGCGTCAACGTCAACGGCGGCGCAATCGCGCTCGGCCACCCCTTAGGCTGCACGGGCGCGAAACTGACGGCGACCGTCCTGCGCGAACTCGAACGCCGCGACGGTCGCTACGCGATGGTCACGATGTGCGTCGGCGGCGGCATGGGCGCAGCCGGAATTTTTGAGAGAATGAAGTAGAACAGTGACAAGTGACGAGTGACGAGCGGGAAGAAGTCCAAAGTCTGAACGTTGAAAGTCAAAAGACAAAGGCGTTGACTTTAGACTTTGGACGTTGGACTTGCGACTCTGGACTTCTTCCTCTTGCTTGTCACTCGTCACTCGTCACTTGCCACTCTCATCACCTGTCACTCGTCATCAGCCACTATTTGAGAAAGGATAATTTTTATGTCAGCCGTAGCCGAAGAGAAGAAGATTATCGCGGGCGGGAGTTTTCTGATTGAGGAGCAAGCGCCCTCGGAGGTGTTCACGCCGGAGGATTTCACGGAGGAGCACCGGATGATTGCCGAGACGACGCGGCAGTTCGTTGATGCGGAAGTGAACCCGCGCATCACCGAGTTGGAGAAGCACGATTGGACGCTGCTGCGCGAGCTTGTCAAGAAGGGCGCGGATTTGGGTCTGATCGGCGCGAACGTGCCGGAAGAGTACGGCGGTCTGGGTCTCGACCAGACGAGCGGCGCGCTCGTCGGCGAGAACATCGGGCGCAACGCTTCTTTCGCCACCACGCTCGGCGCGCAGAGCGGCATCGGGCTGCTGCCGATCATTTATTACGGCACGGAGGAGGCGAAACAGAAGTACCTGCCGAAGATTGCCTCCGGCGAGATGGTCACGGCCTACGCGCTGACGGAATCGAGTTCCGGCTCCGACGCGCTCGCGGCCAAAGCGACCGCGCGGCTGAGCGAAGACGGAACCGAATATATCTTGAACGGCGAGAAGATGTGGATTACCAACGGCGGGTTCGCCGATGTCTTCGTCGTCTTCGCGAAAGTTGACGGCGACAAATTCACGGGCTTCATCGTCGAGCGTCAGCCCGGTCTGACGAATGGCGCGGACGAGCACAAGATGGGCATCAAGGGTTCTTCGACGACCGCTCTGATTCTCTCCGACGCGCGCACGCCCGTCTCGAATCTGCTCGGCGAAGTCGGCAAGGGACACAAGATTGCCTTCAACATTCTCAACATCGGTCGCTTCAAGCTCGGCGCGATGTGCTGCGGCGGGATGAAGTTGATGGTGACGGAATCCACGCGCTACGCCAACGAGCGGCAGCAGTTCGGCAAAAAGATCTCCTCTTTCGGCGCAATCAAAGCCAAGCTCGCCGAGCAGGCGATTCGCACTTGGGTCGGCGAGGCGATGATCTATCGCACGCTCGGACTCATCGAATCAACCATCAACGCGACCGCCGATGCGAACGACCCCGAATCGAAGTTGCGCGCGATTGAGGAATACGCCGTCGAGTGCTCGATTATCAAAGTGTCTCTGTCGGAATACTGCGATTTCGTCGCCGACGAGATGGTGCAGATTTTCGGCGGCTACGGCTATTCCGCAGACTATCCGGCAGACCGCGCCTACCGCGACTCGCGCATCAATCGCATCTTCGAGGGCACGAACGAAATCAACCGGATGCTGATTCCGGGCATGTTGATGCGGCGCGCGATGGGCGGCAAACTCGCGCTCCTGCCCGCCGCGCAGAAGTTGATGGATGAGGTGCTCTCGCCCTCGATGCAGAGTTTGGACGAGGATGAGACGACGCTCGCCAACGAGTTGCGTCTGGCGCGCAACGCGAAGAAGGTCGCGCTGATGGTTCTGGGCACGGCGGCGCAGAAGTATATGACCGCGCTCGCCGAGCAGCAGGAGATTCTGATGGGCGCGGCGGACATCATCATGGACGCCTACGCGATGGAGTCGGCCATCCTGCGCGCGCAGAAACTCACCGCCGCGCAGGGGGAAGAAGCAGCCGCGCGTTACTTGGACATCGTCCGCGTCTTCTGCAACGACGCCATCGAGCGCATCGAAGCCAACGCCAAGAACACGCTCGCCGCGATGTCCGAAGGCGACGAACTCCGCACGCTGCTCGCGGCCCTGCGTCGCTTCGTCAAGAACACCCCGATGAACACCGTCGCCGCGCGCCAGCGCATCGCGGGCGTGCTCGTCGAGGCGAACAAATACACATACTGAGAGCAGGCGAAAGGGGTAAGAGGGGAAAGGTTAGAGGGAAAGCAGAAGCAGTTAATCAACGCTTTGCCTTCCGCTTAACCGTTTCCCTTTTACCCCTTTCGCCTTTTACCCTAAGATTGCCGCCATGCGCATCATTCCTATTTCAGTCCCTACGCCGTTCTACGTCGGGCCGGTCAACTGTTATCTGATTGCCGAAGACCCTGTGACGTTGATTGATACGGGGCCGAAGACGAAGGATGCGCTGGAGGCTCTGCACGAGGGCTTGCGGCGCGCGCGCATCAGGCCGCACGACATTCGTCGCATCGTCCTGACGCACGCGCACGAAGATCATTGCGGGCTGGCGCGCTCCTTGCGCGACGAGGCGAAGGATGCGGAGGTACTGGTGCACGGTTGGGAGACGGGGCATCGCGTCGGGCGTCTGGAATACGAGGAGCACCGGACGCTGCTTGAACGCGCGGGCGTGCCTGCGGAAGAGATCGGCGCGATGCGGCGGATGTACGAAGGCGTGCGGCAATACGCCGACGCGCTCGACGACGACCAGCACAGCGAGTTGCACGACGACGACGAGCTTGAGTTTGCGAGCGGAGCCTTGCGTGTCGTGCACACGCCGGGACACACGCCCGGTTCGTGTTCGTTCCTGCGCGAAGCAGACCGGACGATTATCGCGGGCGACTGCGTCCTGAAGCGCATCACGCCCAACCCGGTTCTTTCGCCCGACCCGGTTGACCCGACCCGCCGCTTCCGTTCACTCGCAGAATATCTCGTCAGCCTCGCGCGGCTGCGCTCGCTCGCGCCGACGCTCGTCTATGGCGGGCACGGCGAACCCGTGACGGACTTCGAGGAACTCTTCAACCGTTACCTGCGCGCCGTCCGCGAACGGCAGGCGGATGTCGTCCGCCTCGTCCCGAAAGCGGGCGCGACCGCGTGGGACATCGCGCTCGAACTCTTTCCGGGCACGGACGACGTGCACCGCTTCCTCGCCGTCTCCGAATCCGTCGCGCATCTCGACCTCGCACACGCCGAAGGCAAACTCGGCGTCGAGATCAGCAACGGGCGCGAGGTTTACAAGAAGTCGGGCGGCGAGTAAATCAACATTCAGATAGACGTTGACGCAAGAAGAACGCGCGGGAAGTTGAATGCCGGATAGCCTTTGCCTTCAACTTCCCGCGCGTTCTTCTCTGCTCGTCTCAAGCGACGCGGCGCGCGACACACGCTCTTAGTGTTTCCATTTCAGAAGACCCGGCCAGTTGTTGAGAATGGGCGCGGTGCTCACGTCAACTTTATTGCTGGCGATGTCGTAGCGGACATACTTGTCGCCCTTGAAGAAATAGGCTTTGCCGTTGTCCCAGACGACGCCCGCATCAACGCCCGCGGCAAACGCGGCGGGGAAACCAATCCAGTTGCCCGCGATGTCGTGCGGGCCGGAGTCAACCTTGTCGGTCGCCACATCGTAGCGGAGATACTTGCTGCCCTTGAAAAAGTAAGCCTTGCCGTTGTTCCACATGATGGCGGCGTCAACTCCGGCGGCGAAGGTGGCGGGGAATCCAACCCAGTTGCCCGCGATGTTATGCGGGCCGGAATCAACCTTGTCGGTGGCGATGTCGTAGCGGATGTATTTGCTGCCCTTGAAGAAGTAGGCTTTCCCGTTGTTCCAGACGATGCCCGCGTCTACGCCCGACGCGAATGTCGCGGGGAAACCCGTCCAATGAGGCGCGATATTTTGGGCGAAGCCGGGGTCAACGGCGTCCTTCGCGTTGTCGTAGCGGGAATAACGGCTGCCGTCGAAGAAGTAGGCTTTCCCGTTGGGCCAGAGGACGGCGGCGTCAACTTTGGTCAGCCCGTAGTTCCAACCGACCTGCCCGCGACTCCAGACGCACATCTGTAGGTCGTTCTTCTTCATCAGACAGACGATGCTCGGCCAAGAGCAGTTGACGCAGTTGTTGTTCGGGACGTTGTAGTGGCCGTGCACGCTGGCGCAGACGCAGTTGCTATCGGCATACTCGTCGTCGGCTCCGAAGATGTGGCACGTCTCATGCGCGAAGACAGCGTTGATGCTATCGGTTCCCCAGCCGTCGTTGTCATAGTGCATGACGATGCGCTCTCCGACCGCATAGCCGAAATGATAGAGCGGGTACTTGGTGAAATAGGCGACGTAAGCCCATTGCGTCCCCTTGCTTGCCTTCAACGACTGAGCGTATTGCACCGAACCCGCTTCGCTCGCGGGGAAGCCCATCTTCTTGAGAGCCGCATCGCGCCAGATGTTCTCGGTGTTGGCGGCGGTCAGGTCAAACTCGCCCTTCGCGACATCGAAACCGGAGTAGCGGCTGCCCTTGAAGAAGTAAGCCTTGCCGTTGTTCCAGAGCACGACGGCGTCAACGCCGGTGGCGAGGTTGGGGGAAACTTTGGGCCACGTCGCGTTACTGATGGCTTTCGGATAGCCGGTGTCAACCTTATTAGCCGCCACGTCGTAGCGTAGGTACTGGTTGCCTTTGAAGAAGTAAGCCTTGCCGTTGTTCCACATGACGGCGGCGTCAACGCCTGAAGCGAAACCGGCGGGGAATCCAATCCAGTTGCCCGCGATGTCGTACGGGCCGGAGTCAACTTTGTCGGTCGCCACGTCGTAACGGAGATACTTGCTACCTTTGAAGAAATAGGCTTTGCCGTTGTTCCACATGATGGCGGCGTCAACGCCCGACGCAAAGGTCGCGGGGAAGCCGGGCCAGTTGCCCGCAATCGGGAGCGGATAGCCGGAGCCGACTTTATCGGTGGCGATGTCGTAGCCGATGTACTGGTTGCCCTTGAAGAAATAGGCTTTGCCGTTAGGCCAGACGATGCCCGCGTCAACTCCGGCGGCGAAGGTGGCGGGGAAGCCGGGCCAGTTGCCCGCGATGTCTAAATAGGGGCCGGGCGGAACGGTGACGGTGATGGGCCGCAGGTCGTAGACAAAAGAGACGTTGGCGAGAGGTTCGGCGGTCGCCAAGAAGTTTAACCCCTCTTGAACTTCCTGAAAGACCTTCGTCTGTTCGGCTGCCGAGAGCACAGTTCCGGCCTGCGTGCCCGAGACTATCACCACGCCGACGGCGACCGATCCTTCCAAGTAGAGACTTGTCGGCGTGCCCGTCGAACGGCTAAGGGCTTTTTTTTTCGAGCCTCCGGTGCGCACTTCGCGCGTCTTTTCCTGTGGTGGGTGCGGCGGTTTGAAACCGGGCGTGTCCCAATCGAGTCCCTTACCACGCATCGTCGCACGGCTTCTCGACTTCCTCTCCTTCGCTTGCCATGATGCCGCCGCCAGTTGCGACACCTTATCCAGCGAACCCGGCGGCGAGGTCTTCGACTGCTTGAGCGCGCCCGCGTCCACGTCGTCGGGCAGTTGTGCGACCAAAACCTTATCGGTGAACTGATGCGTGACGCGACCGCCCGCAGCTTCAATCTCTTTTGTAGCTTTCTTGATGTCCCGCGTGAAAAGAAGTATGTCTTGAGGCATAGAGTCTCCTTCTTGCGTGAAGCCGGATGAAGTTGGAATTACGGCCCGCGCTTCTCTTGGACGGACGTTGAGATTGCACACGCCGTCAAAGCACGGGGCGACACGCCGGAGCGTGCGCCGATGAGCGATGATGAGCGACCGCTTGAACTATAGGTGCGGGGGCTAACGAATCCGGTATAGAAAATTCGTTAGTCGGTATGCGAGAGAAACCACGGGAGCAGACGCAAGTTATAACGGTTAGACACGCCTGTCAATATCCGCAAACTTCAAAGCGGGCGGCGGTGGGAAGGGCGGCGGGACAGACAATCCCGCCGCCCTTTCCCTCTCTAGATTTCATCTTCCCTGTGCGGTTCGTCATCGTCCGCGCTTTCGTCGTCGGCGATGCCGCCGGTTGCGTCGTCGTCTCCGGTCGGGGCGTCGTCGCCGTTTGTCAGCGTGGCTTCGTCGAGGCGCGCGCCGAGCCATCGGCGGAAGATTTCGGCCTCGCGTCCTTTGCCCGTCCAGCGCGCGCGGTCGAACATGGTGAGGGCCATCACGAGCGCGTGATGCTGTCCGGCGCGGTCGCCCGCCAGTTCAAACTGCCGGTAGAGACGTTCGATGACCTCGACGGCGGCCTGCGCCGTCTCCTCGTCCTTGAAGCCGAGCTTGTTGGCGAAGAACTTCGAATAGACGTTCATCGGGTGCGCGGTCGAGGTGTAGAGGTCGAAGTAGCCGCTGACGAGTCCGGCCTCTTGCAGCACCGAGCCGACGTAGCTCGGGCGCGAGCCGGTGATGATGGCGATGTCCTCGACCTCGCCCATCCCCGAGAGAAAGAGCGAGAGAATCTGTTCCTTCTTCGAGGGCCGCTTCGTGCGTTGCGGCGCGCGCTCGTCTCCGCGTTTTGAATTTGCGCTCATCTACTGAAAAGCCTCCTTGAATTTGGTTTGAGCTTGAATGTCATATCCGACACGGAAAAGTCAATGGTTGGAGACGTGATGTTTGTGCGGTTGCCCGTCGCCGCTAAGAACGACGCGTAACTTTTGCTGTTGATTGAACCGGCGCGCGCGTTTGTTGTTTCGGCGTCAGTTTTAACGGAAGTGTGATTTAAGTGTCCGGTTATTCGGGAGCGCAGAGATTGAAGGAAGATAAAGACAGAACCTCTCAAAAATTTTCGTGCGGGGCAATCCGTTGTCTTGAGCCGCCGCGTATTTGCGGTATGAACCGAGAAAACAATAATCACTTTGGAGGACACAATATGAAGAGAATGTTCGTCATGATGCTCATCGCGGCAGCATCCATCACTTTCGCCGCCTCAAGCAGCTACGCGCAGACCAATCCGATGGTCGGCGGCGCGGCCATGTATCGCACCAAGAACATCGTGGAGAACGCGGTCAACTCCGCCGATCACACGACGCTCGTCGCCGCCGTCAAGGCCGCCGGTCTGGTTGACACGCTGGCGGGCAAAGGCCCGTTCACGGTCTTCGCTCCGACAAACGCCGCCTTCGACAAACTTCCCGCGGGCACGGTTGACACGCTCGTCAGACCCGAAAACAAAGAGATGCTCACCAAGATTCTGACCTACCATGTCGTCGCCGGTAAGATGGACTCGAAGGCGATCATGAAGGCCATCAAGAAGGGCAACGGCATGGCGACGCTGACGACCGTCAGCGGCGATACGCTGACGGCCATGATGAGCGGCAGCGACCTCATCCTGCGCGATGAGAAGGGCGGCACGTCGCGCGTCCAGATTGCCAACGTCTATCAGAAGAACGGCGTCATCCACTCGATTGACACCGTTTTGATGCCCAACTAACTTTTCCCGACGAGCCGAGGGAGTTTCAAAGAAGAGAGACGCCACCCGTTTGATACGGGCGGCGTCTCTCTTTTTGCATGATGATAAAAACTGTGCATCAGCGTCGCCGCCGGACGGGAACGAGGAAGGCGACGTTGCCGCGCGTCTCGACGCGAAAACCTTCTCCGACATCGAAGCCGCGCGCGGATAGTGTCTGCAAGGGCGGCTGTTCGGGACGGCGCGCGATGTCGCGGAAGGCAATCCAGAAATAATCTTCGACGAAAGCATCCGCAGCGGCGCGCGTCTTTATCTCGTCGAAGCCGCGCGGCAGAAAATATGCGGGGTCTTCCTGTAAACCCGGAATCCCTTTGACCACCTCGACCGTCGCCCGCCGCTCCGCCCGCGTGCTCATAGCGAACCATGTGTGATAGGCGACCAAATCCTCAAAAGCGTAAATCTTGAGCGGCGGGTCGCGCGCCGGTTCGGACTCGACCGCGCGGCGCGCGAGCGTCTCCCAAGCACACCAGACGTAGTTTCTCTCGCGGCTCAAGAGCAGCACGCTGGCTGAGAGAAGCGTCCAGCATCCGAGAAGAATGAGGAGCGTCGTTCGCAGCCAGAAGGGGCGAAGGCTTGCGAGCGCGGTCGCGCAGAGAATCAGGTAAGGCGCGGCGATGATAATCAGATGGCGCGTGCCCCAGACGGAGTAGGGCAGAATCC
>DATLMV010000129.1:0-42157 GCA_035537095.1 Pyrinomonadaceae bacterium | reverse complement strand
AGAGCATGCGCAAACTCCTCCGCATCCTTCGCCGCCAACACGCCGACGCTTCCGCAGTCAGCCATGATGCGCGACAGAGAGGTGAGCACGAAGGCTGTGTGAAAGTTGTCAGACCACGTTTGATAATCGTCCGCGCCGTAGGCCCAAGAGCCGTCTCCGCGCTGGCGGCGGACGACGTAGCGCGCCGCGCGCACGCCCCACTCTGATAACTCCCGCTCGCCCGTCGCCGCCCCCGCCGACGCCAGTACTTCGCCCGCGAGCAAACTCGCGTTGAAGACGCGCGTCCGGTCGTGCGGCGTGTAGCTGAAACAGATTTCGTCTGCCGCTTCCTCGCTGCGCTGTAAATCACGCAGCACAAAATCGCACGCGCTCCGCGCCGCGCTCATGTATTCCCCGACGCCGAGCGCGCGCCACCCCTCGACGAGCGCGCGTGCGGCAAACGCTGTCGGCACGACGGCGGGCGTGCCGCGCGGCGCATAGAAGGCTCGCCCTTGCCAGTCGAAGTTGTAGCCCCACGCCGCGCCGCTCCAACCCTTGAGACGCGCGGCAAGCAGTTCGTCGAGCAGCGAGCGCGCTTCGCTTTCAGTCTCCGGCGTCGGCAGCGTGCGCAGTCGCGCGAGCGCGGCCAGAGCGAAAAGCGCGATGCCCTTCGGGTTTTTGCCCTCGGGGACGAGCGCGAGCGCGCGCAGGTTGAAGGGCGAGCGTTTGCAGGCTTGCGTCCACGCGAGACGCGCGAGACGCGAGCGACGGAGCGGCGTGGCTTGAAAGAGACGGCTGTTCAGCGCGTCGAACGGGTCGTGTCCGGCATACCCGCGCGCGCGACACCATGCCGCGAGCTTTTCGTATGCGCGCTCGATTTCGTCAGACATCAAAGAGGATGGATTGCGGGAAGCGTCGAACGCGAAGCGCGAAACGATGTCGGGAAAGAGAGAGTTCGTCCCGGTGGTTCGACGAACGAGAAAGATAACTTCCGTCTCGACAGTTCATCGAATGAGAAAGATGACATCGTCTCGATAGTTCGACGTTCCGCGTTCATCAATGGCCCGCTCAATGTTTGTTCGCAAAGCCGAGTTTTTCGCGGACGGCGTAGATCGGTTTGGCCTGCGACTCGTGATAGGTGCGGATCAGCATTTCGGCGAGCAGGCCCATCAGGATGAACTGCACGCCGACGGCGAACATCATGATGGCGATGATGAGCAGAGGATTTCTGATGAACGATTCGCCGCCGATTTTCCTGATGACAGCCCACGCCGCCGCCACCATCGAGACGAGAAACGAGAGGATGCCGAACATCCCGAAGACGTAAATCGGTTTGGTGTGATAGGAGGCCATGAACTTGATGGTCATCAGGTCGAGCATCACTTTGAAGGTGCGCGAGAGGCCGTACTTTGATTTGCCCATCGTGCGCGCATGATGCTGCACGGGAATCTCCGTGACGCGCGCGCCGACCCACGACGCGTAAATCGGGATGAAGCGATGCATCTCCCCGTAGAGCCGCACGTCTTTGAGAAACTCGCGGCGGTAAGCCTTGAGCGAGCACCCGTAGTCGTGCAACTTGACGCCGCCGATAATCGAGATAATCGAATTGGCAATCGTCGAGGGAATCTTGCGCGTGACCATCTTGTCCTGACGCTCTTTGCGCCAGCCCGAGACAACGTCGTAGCCCTCGTCGAGTTTGTCGAGCAGTCGCGCGATGTCCACGGGGTCGTTCTGCAAGTCGGCGTCCATCGGAATCAGGACGTGGCCGCGCGCGGCGTCAATCCCTGCGGCCATCGCCGCCGTCTGCCCGTAGTTGCGGCGCAAAGAGACGACGCGGACGCGCCCGTCGCGCGCCGCCAGTTCGCGCAGCACCGCGAGGCTGCCGTCGGTCGAGCCGTCGTCCACGTAGATAATCTCGGCGGTGCGCGAAAGCTGCGCGAGCGATTCGTCGAGCTTGAGGTGCAACGGGCGCAGGTTCGGCTCCTCGTTCAAGACAGGCAGGAAGATGGAGATGTCCGGCGCGTCGTCGGCGTCGCCGTCACCGTCGGCGGACACTCCCGTCGCCAACGCCGACGCGCCCACGCGCTCGACGGGCCGACGACTCATCACAGTCTCTTCTTCATCGTAAATCTTCGTCATCGCTGAAACCTTCCTTGAAATACCGAAACGATAGGCCGAAACGGGAAGGGCGAAAGGGGAAAGGTTAAATGGTGAAAGGGGAAAGAATAAAACTTCGACGCCTTTGCCATGCTGCCCTTCCCTTTTTACCCTTTCCCTTTCACCCGTTTCCCCCTTTGACCTTCTGCCCCTCTGCTTTGAACCATCGGACGAAACGCCGGATGCCCTCTTCGATTTCGGTCTGCGGGTTATAGCCGAGCAGGCGACGCGCCTTCGAGATGTCGGCGAAGGTCTGCGGCACGTCGCCGGGTTGCAGCGGCTTGCGTTCGACGACGGCGCGGCGTCCGAGTTCCTTTTCCAACAGAGCAATCAACTCGCGCAACTCGACCGTCCGCGACTCGCCCAAGTTAATCGCCTCATACATGCTCGCCTCGTAGTCAATCGCCGCGCGGACGCCCATCACGATGTCCTCGACGTAGGTGTAATCGCGCCGCGTCGTGCCGTCGCCGAAGACGGGAATCTGGCGTCCCGCGTCAATCAATCGCGCGAACTTGTGTATCGCCAGATCGGGCCGCTGCCGCGCGCCGTAGACCGTGAAGAAACGCAGAGCGACGCAGCGTATCCCGTGCAGGTGCGCGTATGTGTGACAGAGCAGTTCGCCCGCCGCCTTCGTCGCCGCGTAAGGCGAGATGGGTTGACGTATCGGGTCTTCCTCCGCGAACGGAACCTTCGCGTTGATGCCATAGACCGACGACGACGAGCCGAAGATGAACTGCCCGACGTGACTGGCGCGCGCCAACTCCAACAGGTTCAGAGTGCCGTTGATATTCGTCTCCGCATAGAGCACCGGCTCGCTCAAACTCGGGCGCACGCCCGCCCTCGCCGCCAGATGCACGATGCAATCGAAACGCGTCTCCGCGAACACGCCTTCGAGCGCGGCGCGGTCGCGGATGTCCGCCTCGACGAGACGAAAATCTGCACGCCCCATGTGCGCCGCGACGTTCGCGCGTTTCAGTTCCGGCGCGTAGAAGTCGTTGAAATCGTCCACGACCGTCACGCGCCAGCGCGCCTCCGCGAGCAGGCGTTCGACCAGATGCGAGCCGATGAAGCCCGCGCCACCTGTCACCAGAATGTTGCGTCGCTCGGTCATGCGTTCAACAAACTTTCCTTCTCATCCAGCCGCGTCGAACCCTCGCGCGCCGCTGTCGAGGGTTCTGCCGCGACGCCTTTGCGCGCGTAAATCCAGAGATGCCAGCCCCAACGCGACGCCAGACGCGCCTCCCATGCGCGCGGCAAGAGCGGGCCTACGAGCGGCAGCCAACGCTTGTTCAAATAATGCACCGCCAACTCCACCTCCGCGAACTCCTTAAACAATTCGCGTGCCTCACCGCGCGAATAGACGCGCGTCAGAGGATTGCCCGCCCCGTCCGTGTTGCGGCTCAAAAACTCCTCCGGCTTCAAGTAACTCTGCGTGTCCTCCCTGATGCGCGCCGCGTGTTCCCGCAGAGACTCCAACGGCTCGCCCGTCAAACGATGCGCCACACGCAAGCCCGTCTCGCCGCGCAGCAGGTGCGCGCCCGCGCGACGCAGCATCCCGATATTCACGCGATAGTTATAAGAGTCTCTGTGATAGACCATCACCACCGCGCGTCCCCCCGGTCGCAGCACGCGATGCACTTCCCCGACCGCCGCCCCGATGTCCGGCGTGTGATGCAGCACCCCGTGCGAATAGACCAGATCAAAACTCTCGTCCGCAAACTCCAAAGCCTCCGCATCCGCCACCCGAAACTCGCCCCGCAAGCCCTCCAACTCGAACCGCCGCCGCGCGAGTTCGACAGCCGCCGCCGTCAAATCAACTCCCGTGTAAATCGCCCCCGCGCGCGCGAAACCCGCCCCGTCCGTCCCCAACCCGCAACCGATCTCCAACACACGCAAACCCTTCGCACTTGAGAAGCCCGCCGCCGACGGGATGTGCCACTCCGACCCGTAACGGTGCGCCTCCACCCGCGCGAAAAACTCCCGCGTCCCCACCTCCGCATCCGCAAACTTCACCCCGCACGGATTCGCCTGCCAGAATGCCCGCACCCGCTCCTTCAATGTCCCGTCCGCTTCAGCCATATAAAACAGTCGGCACTCCCGAAAACTCAATCTCCCGACATCTTTCAGACCTCACACAGCGCCGATTTCATTCATACCTCAAACGCAGAAAAGTATCACGTCGGATACGCGACCGACAAGCCATGCCGACTCGCGCTCACAGGCGAATCAAAGGCGGGCGCGTTAGTCAACCATGCGCTATTCGTCACCTCAACCTACTACTTATCATTGATGTTAATAAACGTCCTTCCGCACCAAGCGAGATGTGATAGGATTTGGGATATGAGAACTGAAGTTGAAGCGCAAATTATTTCTCGTTCACCGGATGTGATGAGCGGCGCGGCGGTGTTTGCGGGAACACGTGTGCCAGTGCAGAGTCTTGTTGATTATCTTGCGGGAGGGCATCCGTTGGACGAGTTTTTGGATGATTTTCCTACGGTGCGGCGTGAGCAGGCTGTCGAGTTGTTGGAGCGGGTCAAGGAGATGCTCAAAGACATACAGATATAAAGAAGAACTACTTCCCTTTCTTTCTACTTCTACTCTCCGACCTATTCTCGTCCACCCACACCAATAAGTCGCCCGGCTGACATTCGAGCGCGCGCCGATAGAGTGGTATTTAAGGAGTGAGGATGAAAACTTATAATTACGTTGTGGAGAGATGTCCTGAAACCGACTTGTATGTCGGTTATGTGCCGGGATTTCCGGGTGCTCATAGCCAAGCGGAGACGTTGGATGAGTTGCAGCGTAGCATGCAAGAGGTGATTGAAATGCTGCTGGAAGATGGTGAGCCGGAGTTGGAAGCCGAGTTTGTTGGGATGCAGACGGTGAGGGTAGCATAAAGTGGGAAAGTACCCTGTCCTGAAGCCGCGAGAGGTAGTGAGTATTTTGGAAAGCTTGGTTTCGTAGAGGTTCGACAGCGTGGCTCACATAAGCAGTACCGTCACGCTGACGGTCGGAGTACCACCGTTCCTTTTCATGGAGGTCGAGACATCTCACCAATTCTTCTACGACAGATTGCAAAAGACATCGGCCTAACAGTCGAAGACCTGCTGCTATACAAGTAAAGTATTCAGTAATTCATTTGAGCGAGTGCGACGATAGCACGCCTCTCATTATGTTGCGGGTTGTCACTTCCCTTTCACTTTGCGCTTGCTCTCCGCTCTGCTGTCGTCCACCCACACCAATAAATCGCCCGGCTGGCATTCTAGCGCGCGGCAAAGTTTATCTAGGGTGCTGAGTTCTATCCGGTTTGAGAGTTCCGCCTGTTCGATTCTCATCAATGTGCCATACTGGATTCCCGTCTCTTTAGCCAGCCAATAGCGAGTCCGACCGCGAGCCTCAAGCAAGTCTCTTAACTTAACCTGTATCATAAAGGCTTTTATAGCATAATCCCCCGATTGTGCATTATATCTGGCTATTGACATACTATATGGCTTGCGGTATATGATATGCGATTAGTGGTATATAAGTTTGGTTTTGGAGGCAAGCATGAGCAAAGCAGATAAACGCCCGCCGGTTAATGTGGATGTGATGCTGGAACGCGAGTCGTTGGCTGAGTCTATTGAGTCTATTTTGAGCGGGGAGGCGGGGGCGGCGGATGCTTTGGCGGGTTTGTTTGTCGAGTTTAAGCAGGCGATTGATGGCGGGTTGAAGGGAATTAACAGGGCGAGGGAGGCTCTGTTGGAGGCTGTGGAACTGGCGTATCTACATTCACGCGCGCATGAGGCGGCGTTGAGGTTGAATGTGTTGTCGCAGGAGGGACAGTTGAAGGTGGCGGACGAGCCGGTGCGGCTCATCGAGGCGGCCATCGAGCGGAGCGGGACGGCGGGGGCGCGCGGGTGAGTTCGGTTATGAGAGAGGCGGGGAGAATCAGGGGTTAAGGTCGTTTCAAGGAGGCGTCAAGGTCGTTTCAAGGTTTGTCTCCGACGACGTTGACGATGCGTTGGATGAGTTTGGGGTCGTCGGGGAGGAGGCCGGATTGTGAGAGGCGCGGGGTGAGCGTGCGCCAGTTGCGGTCGGCTTGGAAGACGCGGCGGAAGAGGGGGAGCGAGTCTTCGACGCGGCCCATGTTGACGAGCGCGACGGCGTGCCAGTAGACCATTTCCAGATTGTCGGGGACGATTTTTGCCGCCGCGCTGTACTCGCGCAGGGCGGCTTCGTTGTCTTTGCGCTCGACGGCGAGGTCGCCCGCGTTCATGTGGTTGTAGGCGCGTTGGAGGGCGACGAGGCGTTGGAGTTCGCGGATCGGGTCGGGGCTATCGTCAACGCGGAGGTCGAAGATGCGGTCAGACCATGCGCGTCCGGTCGGCTTGCCGGTGACGACGATGAGTGCGGCTGATTGTTTGCCGCGAATGTCGCCGCCCTCGGCTTGCGCCGCCTTGAGCGCGGCGAGCATGCGCGCGGCAAGGTCGCCCTGCGTCGTCTCGAAGGCGCGCGACATGGCGGGCCAGATGCGTTCGTTGAGCATCAGATTCGCCTGCACGGAATATTCTTTGCCGACGGTGTGACCGGCGGCGACGATGCACTTCGCGCCCGTGTGCGCGGCGACGCGTCCCTGCGCGTCAATCATCGCCACCTGACGAACGTCGCGCCCTTCGTCGCCGCCGACGAGCGACTTCAGAGCGTCGGGCGCGCTCTTTCCGGCGCGCATCAGGTCGAGGCCGAGTTTGCCGTAAGACGGGTCAACGAACGACTGCGTCGCCACCGCGCCGACGCCCGCCTCCGCCCACGGCACAATCTGCCCGACCCCGAACCAATGCGATTGCACGGCGACTCCCAACTCGCCCGTCGCCGCATCGCGCGCCACGATTGAATAGGTGTGCACGGGTCGCAGCGGCGTGCGCGTCGGCTGTGTGTCGCGCGCCTGCTGCGCTCGAAGTTTCAGCGGCCCGGCGAGCGCGATGAGCAGCAGCGCGGCGACGACGAGCGAAGTTACGAGCATTCGTTTCATTATCCCGTCCCGTATCTTTAAAATTGTGCGGCGGTTCAGCGAAACCGCCCCGACTCGCTTTGACGTTGATTATAACGCGGTCTTCATGATTCCGTCGCCATGATTTAAATTGAGCGGACGCGACGCAAACGGGATTAAAAAGGGGGTAAAAGGGCAAATGGGGAAACGGGTAAAAGGTTAAAGGGGAAAGAGCAAAACCGTTGTCACCATTTCCCCTTTGACCTTCCCTTTTCATCCTTTGAGTCATTCACTCTGTTCGAGCGCAATTTTTGTGACGGGTTAAAATTATGAAGACGACATCCGGTGCAGAGAGACGCGAGCGCGTGGCGATTATCGGGAGCGGGCACGTGGGTGCGACGAGCGCGTACGCTCTGCTGCTCGGCGGGCTGGCGCGCGAGATTGTTCTGTTTGACGTGAACTTCGTGCACGCCGAGGGCGAGGCGATGGACTTGCAGCACGCCGTCCCGCTGGCAGACCCCATCGGCGTGTGTGCGACTGACGACTGGCGCGAGGCGGCGCAGAGTTCAATCGCGATCATCGCGGCGGGCGTCGGCGGGCGTCCGGGCGAGTCGCGTCTGGACTTGTTGGGGCGCAACGTGATCGTCGTGCGCGATTGCATGCGTCGGCTGCTCGACGCGGGCTTCGAGGGCGTCGTCTTGATGACGACGAACCCCGTGGACATCCTCGCGCAGGCGGCGCAGGAGGAATCGGGGTTGCCCGTCGAGCGCGTGATCGGTTCGGGGACGGTGCTCGACACGGCGCGTCTGCGCGCGATGCTCGGCGACGCGCTCGGCGTGGACGCCCGCTCCATCCATGCCTACATCATCGGCGAGCACGGCAATTCGGAGATCGCCGCATGGAGCGCGGCGCGCGTGGCGGGCGTGCCGCTCAGGGATTACTGCGAAGCGCAGCGGCAGGACTGTCCCGACTTTGAAGAGTTTTTGCGACGCGTCAGGAGCGCCGCGCCCGACATCATCGCGCGCAAGGGTTACACGTCTTTCGCCATCGCTTCGTGCGTCGCGCGCATCTGCGAAGCCATCCTGCGCGACGAGCATACGGTGTTGCCCGTCTCCACTTTGATGCGCGGGCAGTACGGCATCGAGGGCGTTTATCTGAGCCTGCCCTGCGTCGTCGGTCGGCGCGGCGTCGAACGCGTCATCGAACTGCCGCTCGACGCGGGCGAACTGTCAGGACTCCGGGCATCTGCGGAAGTGCTGCGGCGCGCGCTCTCCGAAAGTAAGAAGTGAGCGACGAGCGGTAAAGCATGCTGTTTTTAGAAATAGTGTTTAAAGTCCCGTTAGGGACGATTGACAATAGCCCAGCGATGAATCGCCGGGAAATGAGACGTAAATATTTTGAGTCCCGTTAGGGACGGCTGATGGAAGTTCAGCCGTCCCTAACGGGACTGAAAGAAAACTCTCGACCCTCGCTCCCAGCGATAAATCGCTGGGCTACTTTCGGAAGTCCCTACCGGGACTTTTGACAAAGATTCTAAAAACAGAAGATGCTTTTCCTGCTCAACGCTTGCGGCTCACGTCTCAACGTTCGTCGTCTTTTTCAAATCCCAAACGCTCGCGGACGAAGTAGAGGGGGCGTTGTTTGACTTCGCCGTAGATGCGCCCGATGTATTCGCCGATGATGCCGAGCGAGAGGAGTTGGACGCCGCCCATGAAGAGGATGGCGACGAAGAGCGAGGCCCAGCCGCGCACCCAATGCGAGGGGTCGAAGAAGAAGCGGAGCAGGACGGCATAGAGGATGCCGCCGAAGGCGAAGAGGATGGCGACGAAGCCCATCCAGATGGCGAGCCGCAGGGGCGTGAATGAGAAAGAGAGCACGCCGTCGGTGGCGAACCTGAGCATCTTGAAGAACGGATACTTGCTCGCGCCCGCGAATCTGGGCGCGCGTTTATAGTGCACGGGCGTCTGGCGGAAGCCGACCCAACTGACCATCCCGCGCAGGAAGCGGTCGCGCTCCGGCATGGACAAAAGCGACGCGACGACGCGCCTGTCCATCAAGCGAAAGTCGCCCGTGTCGAGAGGTATCTCGACGCCGGAGAGGCGATTCATCAAACGATAGAAGAGCTTCGCCGTCCAGAGTTTGAAGCGCGTCTCGCCCGCGCGGTCGGTGCGGACGCCGTAGGCGACGTGCGAGCCTGCGCGCCACGCGGCGAGCATCTCGGGAATCACTTCGGGCGGGTCTTGCAAGTCGGCATCAATCAAGACGACCGCGTCGCCGCGCGCGTGTTCCAGTCCGGCGGTGACGGCAATCTGGTGTCCGAAGTTGCGCGACAGAAGCAGCACGCGCACGCGCTCGTCACCTCTCTGTATCTCGTGCAAAACGTGCGCCGTCCGGTCGCGGCTGCCGTCGTCCACGTAGATGATCTCGAACCGCGCGCCGTCGCCAATCCCCTCCAACACGCCGACGAGACGCCTGTGCGTCTCCGCAATCACGTCCTCCTCGTTGTAACAGGGAACGACAACCGAAAGGATGAGGGATGAGGGATGAGGGATGAGAGAATTTAACTCACCTGTGCTTTGCTTGGATACGTTGTGCTCCGGTGTGCTCTGTTCCGTTTCATCCCTCATCCCTCATCCCTCATCCCTTCTTAGAATGCCCAACGCCCCTGCACGAATTGGCTGACGAAGATGGCGAGAAAGAGCAGCGACCAGACGGTTATCAGGCCGTCCCAGAACGGGCGACGGGCGGTGAGACGCGCGAAGAGTAGATAGATGGGAAACATGATGAGCGTGTAGCGCGGCGCGCTGAGGATAAAGGAGGTGCTCGTCCAGAGCAGCCAGTTGAGCGTCATCCAGACGCCGTATGACGGGCGAAACTCTTTCCAAGTCCAGACCGTGCAGAGCAGCCCCAAGAGGATGAAAACAAACTCCTGCACGCCGACCATCTGCGCTTCCGCCGGAGCGCGCCACCACATCGAACGCGCCACCTCGCGGATGCCCACCCACGGCCACGTCAGAGACTTCGACCAATGCTCGCTCGCAATCTTTTGAAAGGCGAAGGCGTCGCCCGTCACCTGATAGTTGATGAGCAGGTAGAGGCCGAAGCCGAGGCCCGCGAAGAGTATCCAGAGCCATTGCGGGTTGAGGCGTCGCGTCTCGCGGTACTGCTGCAAGGCTTCGACGGCGAGCGCGGGAATCAGTATCAGACCGTTGACGCGCGTCAGCCCCGCGAGCGCGGCGAGCACGCCCGCCAGCCACCAACGCCCCTTGCGTGCCGCCAGAAAACAGCCGACCGAGATGGCGATAAACAGGCTCTCCGTGTAGCCGATGTGCAGGAAATAACTTGTCGGGAAGATGAAGAGAAACCAGACGGCGCGACGCGCGACCGCCTCCGTCTCGTCGAGCGCGGCGAGCCTGTACAGGAGCAGTCCGGCGGCAAGCGACGCGATGGTCGAGACTAAAAAAGCGCCGATTAAATAATCGCCGCCCGTGAACAGCGCGAAGACGCGCGTCAGCCACGGCAGCAACGGGTAAAAGACGAGCCAGCGGCTCTGCTCGCCGGTCGTCACGTAGCCGTCGCGCGCGATGTCGAGATAGTGCGGCGCGTCCCAACGATTCCAGATTTCCAGCCAACCGTACAACCCTTCCGTCCGGGTGTTCGACAGCAAATAGAACGCGTGCACGGCGAAGACGAAGATCAGGAGCTTAATCGCCAGCATCAACGCGACCAACTTCCAGTCGAGCCGCCGCAGCCCACCGGCGAAGCTTTGCTCACGCCGTTCTTCATCATGCGCCGACGCACCCGCATCCGCGTGCGCGTCCCCGTGCGTCGTCTTCGCTGTCGCCTCTCGCTTTCGCTGCGCCTTCATCGCTACTCTCTCTCTCTCTCGTCTCTTTCCTTAATCAATAAACGTCTCGAACCACATTTCGAGCGTCAGCAGTTGGAGCACATGGAGGTTGAAATCTTCGCGCCCCGAAAGATTGGCGGCGACGATGCGCTCGACCTCTGCGGGACGAAAGAGGCCGCGCCGTCTGATTCTCTCCGCCGACAACTTTTCTTCGACGAGCGGGCGCAAGGGGCCGCGCAGCCACGCGCGAATCGGCGCGCCGAAGCCCGCCTTCTTGCGCCACACGATATCACGCGGCAACAATTTTTCCGCCGCGCGCTTCAGGATGTACTTGCGTTTCAACCCGCGCAACTTGAGCGCGGGCGGTATCCGCGCCGTCAAGTCGAGCATCTCCTGATTGAGAAAGGGGACGCGCACTTCGAGCGTCGCGGCCATCGAGGTTCTGTCCGTATAGTCCAGATTGAGACACGGCAGAAAGGTCTTCAAATCAACGTACAGCAGTTGATTCAAGGGCGCGGCGCGCGCGGCGCGCTCGAAGTAGCGACGGTGCTCGCGGTAGGCGTCGAAGCCTGCGGTGGCCTCGCGCAGGTCGTCCGAGTAAAGAGCGCGTTTCGCTTCGTCGGTGAAGTAAGTTCCGTAGCCGAGATAACGATTCTCGAAATCGAGCGCGGCGCTGCGCGCAAACTTCTTCGCGTTCCTGAGCGGCGCGGTCAGGCGACCGGGACGCCCGCCCGGAAGCGCGTGCGCGAGCGTCTGCATCGCCGGACGACGCAGGGCGCGCGGCACGACATCCAGAGCGGACGCGATGCTCGACGCCATCTGTCGCGGGTAGCCCGCGAAAACTTCGTCGCCGCCCATCCCCGAGAGCAGCACCGTCAGCGTTTCGCGCGCCGCACGCGCGACGAGATAACTGCTGATCGCCATGTCAATCAGAGGCATCTCAAGATGATGGACGAGCTTCGGCAGGAGCGCGGCCACGTCCGGCTTGAGCATCGTCTCGTGATAGTCGGTCTCGAAGAGTTTGCCGACGCGACGCGCCCAGCGCGCATCGTCGGGGATGATGTCGTAGCGCAGGTCTTCCGGTTCGATGCCGATGGTGTAGGTGGAGACGCGGCGACCGTCGCTGTGACGGTTCATCAGCGCGACGATCATCGAAGAATCGAGTCCGCCCGAGAGAAACGACCCGAGCGGCACGTCCGCGACCATCTCCATCCGGACGACGCGCTCCAGAGTCTCCAAAACGCGCTCGCGCCAACTTTCTTCACTCCCGCCTTGCTCTATCTCGTCAAACGAAATATCCCACCACTCGCGCACGCTCGCGCGCCCCTCGCGCAGCGTCAAGACGTGTGCGGGCGGTAGCTTCCGGATGCCTTGAAAGAGCGTGAACGGGTCGGGCGTCCAGAGAAAGGTCAACTGTTGATTGAGACCCTCCAAATCTATCGCGCGCTCGACCAGACCCGACGCCAGTATCCCTTTAGCTTCCGACGCGAAGATGAAATCCTCGCCCGCGCCCGCTGCGCCGCGCGCCGTCGCGTAGTAGAGCGGCTTGATGCCGACGCGGTCGCGCGCCAGCGTCAGCGTGCGCTCCAAGCTGTCCCAGACGGCGAAGGCGAACATGCCGTTCAGGCGCGGCAAACACTCGTCGCCCCATTCGGCGAAGGCCGCGAGCAGCACTTCCGTGTCGGTGTCGGTCTCGAAGCGACGGCCACGCGCGGAGAGTTCGCGCCGCAACTCCCGGTAGTTGTAAATCTCGCCGTTGAACGTCAGCGCGTAGCGACCGTCCGCCGAGAGCATCGGCTGGTGTCCGGCGCGGCTCGTATCAATAATCGCCAGCCGCCGGTGGCCGAGACACACGCGCCGCCCCACGTCGTCCACCGGCGCGGAAGTCCACACACCCTCGTCGTCGCGCCCGCGATGCTCGATGCTCCGCAGCATCGCGCCGATGCGCGCCTCCGAATCCGTACTCACAACTCCGGCGATTCCACACATGAGAAAAATAGTGACGGGTGACGAGTGACAAGTGACAAGCAAGGATAGGAGAAGAAGTCGAAAGTCACAAGTCCAACGTCAGAAGAAGTCCGAAGTCTGAAAGTCCAAAGTCTCAAGTCGCAAGACAATGCTTTTGACCTTTGACTTTGGACTTGTGACCTTCGACTTTCGACATCTTCCGGCTCGTCACTCGTCACTTGTCACCCGTCACTATTTTATAGACTTGCACGTATTCGCGTGCGACGTGTGCGGCGTTGAAGGATTGGGCGAGCGCGCGGTTGTTGCGCGACATCGCGGCGCGGGTTTCGGGTTGGTCGAGGAGGCGTGCGATTTTCTCGGCGAGCATGGCGGGCTGACGGGCTTCGACCCAGAGACAGTTGTCGGGTTCGCGGAGGTAATCGGCGGCGGCGCGGATGCGCGTCGTGATGATGGGCAGACCGGCGGCGAGCGAGTTGAAGACGACCATCGGGAAGCCTTCGTAATGATAGGTCGGGAAGACGAGCGCGGTGCTGTTGGCGTAGAAGTCGCGCGTCTCCGCCTCGGGGATGTAGCCGAGAAAACGCGCGTGCGCCTGTAGATCGAGCCGCGCGACCTCCGCTTCGGCTGCGGCGCGCGCGGGGCCGTCGCCCAGACAGAGCAGACGGAAATCATATCCGCGCTCGCGCAAAATGGCGCAGGCGCGCACCACTTCGAGCAGACCTTTGGCGGGAATGAAGCGCGCGATAAAGAGCAGCAGAGGCACATCCGGCGGGAGCTTCAAGCGTTCGGCAAACGACGGCGAGCGCACGTAGCGCGCGGCGTCCTCGACGACGTTCTTGACGACGAACACCTTCCGCGCCTCCGCGCCCGCGCGCACGAAGTTCTCTCTCTCTTCGCTCGACAACACGCCGACGGCGTCCGCACGCCGGAGTAAGCTGCGACCGAGCGCACGCAGCAGAGGATTCTTCGTCTCTAACAGCCGCGCATCCGAGCCGTGAAACTTGAGGAAGATTTTGCTCCCCGAAGCGCGCCGTAGCGACATGACGGTCGGCACGTCGCGGAAAAGCGCGCGCGTATCGAACGACGTGTTGAGATGCAGGAGGTCGAAGCGTCCGGCGTCGAGTCGGCGGCGGAGATGGCGCGCGGTGCGGAGCACCCTCGCGACACGGCTGCGCAGGTTCGTCCGCTCAAGCCGGTCGCCGTAGACGTAAGTTTCCTCAGCGACTTCCAGACCCATCCGCCGCAACTCCTCGACGAACGGCGGCTCGCAAGCCGCAGGCCCGCCGAGCGAATTCCTGTCCGGCATCCCCATCAATACGCGCAAGGCTTCCCCGTCTCCTCCGGCTGAAAGATAAGATGCTCTAACACATCAGTCATTGACCCGCTTGACGCTGCAACATAACACAGCACGTCCTTTTTTTATTCAACCCGCAACTCACAAACAACTCACCCGCGCACGAGCGACAGCGCGCCGCTCTGCACGAACGACCGAGCGTCGCTTTCTTCACATCGTCCTTCATCAGTCGTCCGTCGCCCGCCCTGACCTTGCTTGACGCGCCCGCGCAACGGTCGTTAGACTGAGCTTTCTCGCGGCATTTTCAATAGCAACAAACCGGCGGGCGAACGTTTGGAAAACACGAGGCCGCGTGCGTCCGCAAGCGGCTTGAGCCGTTTTGTTCAGAAGCGAATTTGATGGATTTGCAAACCAGCCGGAGCGCGGGCGCGCTCGAACCCGAACCCGCTCCGCCGGACATCCAGCGCGACGCTTCGGCCCCGCAAGCGACGCACGCGCCCGCCCTCGTACCCGCACAACCTCTAGTCTTGATTGACGCGGAGCGTTCGAGCGTGTGGCTCGACCTGCGCGACCTCTGGCGTTTCCGCGAACTGCTCTACTTCCTCACATGGCGCGACATCAAGGTGCGCTACAAGCAGACGTTGATGGGCGCGGCGTGGGTCGTCATCCAGCCCATCTTTTCGATGCTGCTCTTTACGCTCGTCTTCAACAAATTCGCGGGCCTCTCGTCCGGCGACATCCCCTACCCGCTCTTCGCCTACACGGGACTCCTGCTCTGGACGTTCTTCGCCAACGCCGTCATCAACGGAACTTACAGCCTGATCAACAACACGAATCTCATCACCAAAGTCTATTTCCCGCGCATGTTTATTCCGGCTGCCGCCATCGCCGCCGGACTCGTTGATTTCGCTATCGCATCGCTCATCCTCTGCGGGCTCGCCGTCTATTACGCCGTCGTGCCGTCGGCGCAACTGCTGCTGCTGCCCTGCTTCGTCGCGCTCACGTTGCTGCTCGCGCTCGGCGTCGGATTTCTGACCTCCGCGCTGACCGTCAAATACAGAGACCTGCGTCACGCCTTGCCTTTTATAATTCAACTCTGGATGTTCGCTTCGCCCGTCATCTATCCGGCCAGCAAGGTGACGGGCGCGTGGCGTTGGGTGCTCGTCTTCAATCCCCTGACGGGCATCATCGAGGGCTTTCGTTCCGCGCTCGTCGGGCGCGCGTTCGACTGGACGGCCATCGGCATCGCCGCCGCGCTGACGCTCGTCGTGCTCGTCACATCGCTCTACGTCTTCCGTCGCGCCGAAGAGACCTTCGCCGATTTAGTCTGACCAAACGAACCGATGCAGCCGATTGTCAAAGTCGAAAATCTGAGCAAGCGTTACCGCATCGGCGGGCTGCACCCCGGCTACATGACGTTTCGGGAGATGCTGGCGGGCGCAGTCACCGCGCCCTTCAGACGCCTCAGCGGCGGCGGCGACGCATCGTCGCGCGAAACGCTCTGGGCGCTCAGGGAGATCAACTTTGAAGTGCAGCAGGGCGAACTCATCGGCATCATCGGCCCGAACGGCGCGGGCAAATCAACGCTTCTCAAAATCCTCTCGCGCGTCACCAAGCCGACGACCGGACGCGTCGCGCTCTACGGTCGCGTCGGCAGCCTGCTCGAAGTCGGCACGGGCTTTCATCCTGACCTGACGGGGCGCGAAAACATCTTTCTGAGCGGCGCGATTCTCGGCATGCGACGCTTCGAGATTGCACGCAAGTTCGACGAAATCGTCGCCTTCTCGGAGATTGAGAAGTTCATAGACACGCCCGTCAAATGGTATTCGAGCGGGATGTACGTGCGGCTCGCCTTCTCGGTGGCGGCGCATCTTGAGCCGGAGATTTTGATGATGGACGAAGTGCTGGCGGTCGGCGACGCGGCCTTCCAGCAGAAGTGTCTCGACAAGATGCACGACATCCGGCAGCAGGGCCGCACCATCTTCTTCGTCTCACACAACATGCCCGCCGTCACGCGTCTCTGCAAGCGCGTCCTGCTGCTCGCGCGCGGCACGATTGCCAGCGACGGCGCAGCCGAACGCGTCGTCAACGATTACCTGAGCACGAGTCTCAACGTCGGCGCAGAACGCATCTGGAACGACGCTCAGAGCGCGCCGGGAAACGAAGTAGTCCGTCTGCGCGGCGTGCGCGTCCGCGCGCAGGACGGCGAGACCATCGCCGCCATAGACATCCGGCGTCCCTTCGGCATCGAGATCACGTACGAAGTGCGGCAAGCGGGCCACGTCCTCGCGCCCGTCGTCGAGCTTTACAATCAGGAGGGCACGCATCTCTTCAGCGCGCACGACACCGCGCCCGAGTGGCGCAAGATACCGCGCCCCGCCGGACTCTACATCAGCGCCGCATGGATTCCCGGCAACCTTCTCTCCGAAGGCAGCATGCTCGCGCATGTCTCCCTCATGTCACACGTCCCCTCGACCGTCGAGCACCTGCACGAACGAAACGTCGTCGCCTTTCAGGTCATTGACACGCAGGCCGGAGACTCCGCGCGCGGCGACTACATCGGCCCCATGTCCGGCATGATTCGCCCGCTGCTCGTCTGGACGACGCAAATCAAACAGGACGAAAACAGATAAAGGGGAAACGGGGAAAGGGAAAAGGGAAAAGGGTTAAAAGGGGAAAGGTAAGCATCTGTCTTTATCCCTATCACCCCTTCCCCATTTCCCTTTTACCCTTTTAAGTTCTGTGTTCTTGTAACGCGTCGAGGATGCGTTCGGCGGCGTGGCCGTCCCAGAGGGGCGGGATGGAAGTTTGGGCCGGGATGTCGCGCGGCTGTTTGAGAATGCGTTCGGCGGCGCGCATGATGCGCGCGGGGTCTGTGCCGACGACGTGGTTCGTGCCCATCTCGACGGTGATGGGCCGCTCCGTGTTCTCGCGCAACGTCAGACAGGGGATGCCGAGCGCGGTCGTCTCCTCCTGTATGCCGCCGGAGTCCGTGAGCACGAGCTGCGCGCCGCTATAGAGTCGCAGGAAGTCGAGATAGCCGAGCGGCTCCGTGAGACGCACGCGCGCGTTTCCTTTGACTCTCTCGTCCAGTCCAAACTCTGCAAGCTTGCGGCGCGTGCGCGGGTGCGCGGGAAAGATGACGGGGAGATGCGCGGAGAGTTCTTCGAGCGCGGAGAGGATGCGCGCGAGGCTTTCGCGCCCGTCAACATTGACGGGACGATGCAGAGTCACGACCGAATAGTCCGTATCGTTCAACGCGAGACGTTCGCGCACCGTCGAGCTTTCGGCGCGTGCGAGTTGCGCGCGCAGGGAGTCCACCATCACGTTGCCGACGAAACGGATGCGTTCGGGCGCGATGCCTTCGGCGAGAAGATTTCTGTCCGCATCGCGCGAGGGCGTGAGCAGCAGGTCGGCGAGTTGGTCTGTCAGGAGACGATTGATCTCCTCCGGCATCGAGCGGTCGCGGCTGCGCAGTCCCGCTTCGACGTGCGCGACCCTGACGTGCAGTTTCGCCGCGACGAGCGCACAGGCGAGCGTCGAGTTAACGTCGCCGACGACCAGCACCCAATCGGGACACTCACGCACGACGACCGGCTCGAAACGCTCCATCACCGCCGCCGTCTGCGCCGCGTGGCTTCCCGAACCGACGCCCAGATAAACGTCCGGCTCCGGCAAACCCAGATCACGAAAGAAGACCGACGACATCTCCGCGTCGTAATGCTGCCCCGTATGCACGACGAGGGGCGCGGCAAATTCATGCGCGCGCCGCCTCATCGCCTCCACCACCGGCGCAACCTTCATAAAATTAGGCCGCGCCCCGACAACGTTGATGACTTTGAGCACTAATCGAAGCTATCCGTTCGGATGTTCCTGATGGGCCGTACGTGCGAAGGGACTTTTTTGACCTGAAGCGTGAAGAGAAGTCTACTGCGCGGGCTTCGGTTCGAGCTTATCAACCCGACGCTCGACGCGCACCTGATCCGCGCGAACCTTCACTATGTCATGAGTTAAGATATCAATCTTGCGGTCGAAATCAGCAAAGCTTTCCTTGAGTTCAAGTATCTCGGCCAGCGCGCGCTCCCAAATCGGCTTCGTCTCCAACGCCCGCCGCTCTGCTTGGTGCTCCAGAGCTTGCAGGCGTGTATCAACGGTATCAAGGCGGACTTCAACTGCCTCAAGGCGCGAGTCGAAGTTATCGAGCCTCGCATCGAGCGCGTCGAAGCGGGCGAAGACGCGCTCCTCGAAGGAACGCCCGTCCGTTATGTTTTGCGTTTTCTCTTCGCTCATACCGAAGATTATGCGACTTGTCAGGCTACTTGTTCAAGCATGATTCATAGCTGATTCAAAGTCATCCAGAGAGCTAACAGGTTCTCCGGGGCGCTCGTCGGCGGGCATGTTGTCGTAGATGTCCTCCCGGAGTTCGCCCCACTCTTTGAGGTCGAGTTGCACCGCAACTTTGCGGCCTTCTGTACCTGTCACGAATTGGACGCCTTTGACTGCCACTTCCTTGTTTACCTTTCCGATTATAGCCGAATCACGCGGGCGCGGGCGTTGCGGCGGAGGTCGCCGCCGAGGGCGTTGCGTGTATCTACGATGAGCGTGGAAAGTTCGCAGACGCGTTGGTAATCTATGTCGCTGTGGTCTGTGACGATGACGACGCAGTCGGCGGCGCGGAGTTCGTCGTCGTTGAAGGCGACGGATTGCAAAGGCTCGCCCGCGCTCTCGGTGTGCGCGTCGTCGAAGCGCACCTCGGAGACGAACGGGTCGTGGAAGCGCACGTCTGCGCCCTTGGCGCGCAGGCGGTCAATGATGGAGAGCGCGGGGCTCTCGCGCACGTCGTTGATGTCCTTCTTGTAGGCGACGCCGAGCAACAGGAGGCGCGCGCCGTTGAGTGCTTTGCGTTCGTCGTTGAGACCGTCGGCGATGAGTTGGACGACGTGCTCCGGCATCCGCGAGTTGACCTCTTCGGCGAGCCCGATGAAGCGCGAATCGAAGCCGTGCTGGCGGGCCTTCCAAGAGAGATAGTGGGGATCGAGCGGGATGCAATGGCCGCCGATGCCGGGGCCAGGATAGAAGGGCATGAAGCCGAAGGGTTTGGTGGCGGCGGCGCGAATCACCTCCCAAGTGTCAATGCCGAGCGCGTAGCAGAGGCGGGCCATCTCGTTCGCCATGCCGATGTTGACGGCGCGGAACGTGTTCTCCAAAAGCTTCGCGGCCTCGGCGACGCGCGCCGAACTGACGGCGTGCACGTCGCCCACGATTTGACCGTAGAGCGCGGCGGCGACCTCCGTCGAGTCGTCCGTGCAGCCGCCGACGACTTTCGGGATGTTGTGTGTCTGAAAGTTGGGATTGCCGGGGTCAACGCGTTCGGGCGAGAAGGCGAGCAGGAAGTCTTGGTCGAGTTTGAATCCGGCCTCCTCAAACATCGGGAGCAGCACTTCGTCGGTCGTGCCCGGATAGGTGGTGGATTCGAGGATGATGAGTTGGCCGGAGCGCATCCGTCTCTGAATCTCTCCGGCGGCGGCGAGGATGTAGGAGATGTCGGGCTCTTTGGTTTTGCGCAAGGGCGTGGGCACGCAGATGATGATGCAGTCGCAGGCGGCCAACTCGTCGAAGTCAACGGTGGCGCGCAGGCGTTCACGCTGCACCAACTCGCGGACGGTCGCCGCGCTCACGTCGCCGATGTAGGACTCGCCCCGGTTAAGCTGTCCGGCCTTGGCGGCGTCAACTTCAAAGCCGGTCGCGCGGTAGCCCTTCGCCGCAAACTCGACCGCCAGCGGCAGCCCGACGTAGCCGAGACCGATGACGCCGACGTGCGCGCGCTTGCTCTCAATCAGGTTCTTTATCTCTTCTTTGACCATAGCGAAAATTTTGCTTGTTTCGTTTCAGACCACACGGGAAGGGAGAAATTTTGTTGATTATATTGGACGTGCTGTCGAATATTTTAAGTGGTCAAGACTAGGTGAGCGCACGCGCGACTGTCAAGCACAGGCTCGCCGCCGAACGTCGCATCTTCCGTTCGAGGTCTATGAGATAACCCGGCACATCGCGGAGACTTGGAAAACGGAGACAACCCTGCGAAATCTTAAATTGCGCCCCCGAGCCAACCGTAAATAACAGGAAACATTGGAGTTTCTTGACGATGCAAAAAATTTTGCATCGTCTCGTTGACATCTCCCTCGCGGGCTCGTGTCGGCGTCTTTTGCGTTGTGGAAAGTTCTTGACAACCGGCGCGACGCATCTCAACATAGGCATCATTTCGAGGTAAACAAATTTGCCAATCAAACGCCGGAGACATCATTGCGTCGTATCAGCTCTGTGCATCGCGCTCGTCGCGGCGGGCTTCGCCTTCGCACAGGAGAAACTTCCCGCGCCGCCCTCTGACCGGACGCTCGTCTATGTTCAGGACGCGAGCGGAAATCTCTCCGCCCTGCCCTTCGAGACGGGGACGACGCCGCTGCGCGCCGACGCCGTTGCCAAGAGCGACAAGACGAGCTACATCCACGTGCAGGGCGCGAGCGCGCAGACGACGCTCGCGAGCAGCACGCCGCGCTTCTATCTCTTCGTGCCGGACGAGGCGGGCGTCCACCCGCCGTTTATCGTGCGTCTCAAATCCAAGCGCGACGCGCGGCGCGCGACGGCCATCGCGCAGAGGGGCTTGCGCGGTTACGCCGTCGCCTCCGAGGAGATCGTCAAACCGCACTACCGCGTGCTCGCGCGCGAGGGCGGCGCGATATTCATGGAAGTGCGCCCGCGCGAACCGCTCGCGGTGGGCGAGTACGCCATTCTGGGCTCCGACCTCAAACGCATCAGCACGTTTCGCATCACAACGACGCAGCCTTAAAGTTTAAAATCTATGAGCGTGCAAGAGACGGCGCGTGCGCCGGAAGAAGAACTGCGGCGCGGGCTCGGACTGCTCGACGCGACGATGATCGTCGTCGGCTCGATGATCGGTTCGGGCATCTTCCTCACGTCCGCCGAATCTTCGCGGCTCGTCGGCTCGCCCGGTTGGCTGCTCGCCGCTTGGGCGCTCGCCGGACTCCTGACGATGACCGGCGCGCTCTGCTGCGCCGAACTCGCCGCGATGATGCCGAAGGCGGGCGGGCAGTATGTTTTCCTGCGCGAAGCCTACGGGCCCGCGACCGGCTTCCTGTTCGGCTGGGCTCTCTTCATCGTGATTCAGACGGGCACGATTGCGGCGGTCGCCATCGCCTTCGCCAACTTCGCGGGCGTGCTGACGGATAAAATCTCCGCGACCAACTATCTCGTCGCACCGCTGCACATCTTTGACAATCGCTACGCCCTGAGCCTCTCGACGCAACAACTCGTCGCCGTCCTCCTGATTCTCTTTCTCACCTACACGAACACGCGCGGCCTCAAGACGGGCAAGTTCATCCAGAACAGTTTCACGTTCACCAAGACGGCGGCGCTCGTCGCGCTCATCGTCGTCGGCCTGACGCTCGGCTGGCGTGTCGGTCTCGACGGCGGCGGCGCGGCCTTCACCTCCGCTTGGTGGGACTCTTGGGCGAACGGTTGGACTCCGCAGAGGGCGCAGCCCGGTTTGGGAATCGCGGGCGGGTTCGCGCTCCTGATGTTGTTGGGTCGCGCGATGGTCGGGCCGCTGTTCGCGCAGTCGGCTTGGAACAACGTCACCTTCACCGGCGGCGAGATTCACGAACCCGGAAGAAACCTGCCGCGCTCGCTCCTGTTGGGCTGCGCGCTGGTGGTCGCGCTCTACCTTCTGGCGAACCTCGCATACGTCGTGACGCTGCCGCTCGAAGGGATTCAGAACGCGCCGCAGAACCGCGTCGCAACGGCGACGATGCAGGCCATCTTCGGCACACCGGGGACGATACTGATGGCGGTGGCGATTATGATTTCCACATTCGGCTGCAACAACGGGCTGATACTTGCCGGAGCGCGCGTCTATTACGCGATGGCGCGCGACCGGCTCTTCTTCGAGCGGGTGGGGAGCGTCAACGCGCGACACGTCCCGGCGGTCGCGCTCGTGGCGCAAGGCGTCTGGGCATCGCTGCTGACGCTGCCGCGCACCATCAAGACAGACCCGCTCACGGGCGCAGACACCTACGGCAACGTCTATACGCAACTGCTCGAATACATCATCTCGGTTGATCTGGTTTTCTACGCGCTGATGGTCGGGAGCGTCATCGCGCTGCGTCGCCGCGCGCCCGATGTCGCGCGTCCCTACCGGACGTTCGGTTATCCATTCGTGCCGATCATCTACATCGTGCTCGCCGTGCTGCTCGTCATAGACCTCGCCTATCTCGCGCCCTCCACCTCCGGCATCGGCTACCTGCTCGTGCTCACAGGGATTCCCGTCTATCTCGTCTGGCGCAGGCGCGCGACAAAGAGACTGACAGAAGACCGAAACTGACCTTCAGATATCAAGCCTCTCAAGTGTCGTCCGCGACGATGACACTTGAGAGGCTTGATGTCCGGGATGCTGTTGAGAGGCTAGCTCTAGAAAATTTCCGCGTCCGAAGTTTACGAGTCCGCCGCGCGCCGCGTGCCTTCCGTCACGCGCCGCTTCGCTTCGTCACAGTTCGTTCGTTCATTCATTCGTCGCAGTTCATTCACTTGACCCACTCGTCGGCGATTTCCGTCTCGACCTTGACGGGGACTTTCTTGACGTACTCTTCGCCCGCCTGACACATCGCGTCCTCGACCGTCTTCGCAATCGCGTCCGCTTCATTGGCGTCCGCCTCGACCACGATTTCGTCGTGCACGATATTCACGATGCAGGCGGAAGTGTCGCGCAGGCGGTCGTGCAGCAGGCGCAGAGCGCGCTTGAGGATGTCGGCGGAGCTTCCCTGAATGGGCGTATTTTTGCCGTTGCGTTGGACGAGGGAGACGGCCTGTTTGTCTGCGGGGTCGAAGTTGAAGCGCGCGAGGCGGCCCGAGGCGGTGCGTGCGGTGCGTTCGCGGACGGCGCGTTGGGCGGCGTCGCGCAGCCACGCGTCGAGGGCGCGGTAGGTTGTGAAGTAGCGACGCAGCAGTTCTTCCGCATCGTGGACGGGCATCCCCGTGAGCGCGGCGAAACGCTGCGCGCCGATGCCATAGATGACGCCGAAGTTGAGACGCTTGGCGTTCGAACGCTGGTCGGCGGTGACGGCTTCGAGCGGGACGTTGAAGACCTGCGCGGCGGTCACTCGATGGAGGTCTGCGCCGGAGTTGAAGGCGTCAATGAAGCCCTTGTCGCTGGTGAAATCGGCGAGGATGCGGAGTTCGATCTGCGAATAGTCGGCGATGACGAGCTTGCGGCCCTCGGGCGCGCGGAAACAGCGGCGGTATTCAAAGGCATGCGGGACTTGTTGAATGTTGGGCTGCGTGCAGGCCATGCGTCCGGTGGGCGCGCCGATCTGGTGAAAATTGGCGTGGATACGGCCCGTGACGGGGTTGATTTCGCCGAGGATATTTTCGCCGTAGCTCGTCAGAGACTTCTGCACGGTGCGGTAGTCGAGCAGTTTGGCGATGACTGGATATTCGGCGGCGAGCGGTTGCAGTTTCCAGTTGCGCGTCGAATCGGGGATGGGAACTTTGAGACGTTTGAGCGCGGCGGAAAGCTGCGTGTGCGAATCTATGTTGATGTCGGTGCGGACGTTTTCAAAGAGCGACTGCTGCGCCATCCCTTCCGAGAGCATCGCCTGCAACTCTCCGGCGAGCGCGGCGCGTCGCTTCTGCACGTCGGCAATCTGCTCGCGCCAACGCTCCTTATCGAGAAAGACGCCCGCCAGTTCAATCGCCGCGACCGGCAGCACGCACTCAAACTCCAACGTCGCGCAGCGAAAGAGGTCGTCGGCGCGCAGTCGCTCGACCAACTTCTCGCGCAGGGGGAGCATGATGGCGGCGTCGCTCGCGGCGTATTCGAGTTGCGTCTCCGACAGTTCGCCGCTCCAATCGCTCAACTGTGAAGACTTGTCGAGCGTCTCCCCGAGATAGCGTTCGGCGACGAGTTGGAGACTGTGACGGTCTTCCGTGTCGCCCGCCGAAACCATCTGGCTCGCGAGCAGAGTGTCGAACAGGCCGCCGACTTCGACGCCGAGTTGATGCTTCGTCCACTTGGCGTCGAACTTCGCGTTGTGCGCGACCTTGACGGGGCGCGGCGCGGCGAGCAGACGCCGGAGCGGTTCGAGCGTCTCCGATTTTTTGGCGTCGCCGTTGGTGGCAAAGCGGTCGAGGTCGAAGATGTAGACGAAGCCGTCGGGCAGGCTGAACTGCATGAGCCGCATCCGCCCGCCGTAGGGGTCGAGCGAAGTGGTCTCCGAATCGAAGCCGACCGCCTGTTGCTTCGCTAATTCCGCGCACGCCTCCGACAGGTCTTGCGCGTTCGTGACGAGACGATAATTGACTGTTTCCATCAAGTTTTATTTTTGCGCCTTTGGGTTAGATATTCCGAGCTTTGCGTCTTTGATCAAATAGTCTGTGTCGCGCCCGAGTGCTCCAACTCGTCGCGTGATTTGACCGTCAACAGAAGCAACAGGGCCGCGCTCGCGCCGAGCACCGCGCTGACGAGAAAAGCGGTCGTCGCGCCGCGCCAGTTCCAGAGCGCGCCGAGCAGAAGCGACGCGGGGAGCACGGTAATCGTAAAGGCGAGATTATACAACCCGTAGGCCGTGCCGCGCTGCTCGGGCCGGACGAGGTCTGCGACCAACGCCTTCTCGGCTCCCTCGGCGAGCCCGAAATAGACGCCGTAGATGAGAAACAAGACCCACACTTCGCCGACCGACGAGACGAAGGCGAAGCCCCCGTAGACGACGGCGTAGAGAATCCAGCCGGACGCAATCAGTCGCTTGCGCCCCAAGCGGTCGGAGAGATCGCCGCCGACGAGCGAACTGAGAACCTTGACGGCGTGCAGCGCCGCCCAGAGCAGCGGAATGGTCGCGGCGGAGACGCCGATGTCGCTCGCGCGTTTGAGCAGAAAAGCGTCGGTCGAATTGGAGAGCGTGAAGAGGGCGATGATGACGAGGAAGCGTTTGAAGTTGCCGTCGAAGCCGCGCAGCGACAGGCGCATCGGCGCGCTCGTTTCGGTTCTCTCCTCCCGGCGCGTCTCGCGCACGGCGAAGACGGCGACGATCATGGCGAGCAGCGCGGGAATCGAGGCGAGAAGAAAGACCGTCCGGTAATCGCCGATGGTCGGCGCGCTCGGCGTGGCGGCGATGACGGCGAGGATGGCGAAACCGAGCAGCGGGCCGACGACCGCTCCCGCGTGATCCATCGCGCGGTGAAAACCGAAGGCGATGCCGCGCTCGGCGGGCAAAGCGGCGTCGGCAATCATCGCGTCGCGCGGCGCGCTGCGAATCCCTTTCCCGACTCTGTCCGTCAGACGAATAAAGAGGACGTTCCACCAACTCTGCGCGAAGGCGAGCAGCGGGCGTGCGACGCTCGACAGCGCGTAGCCGGAGACGACCAGACCTTTGCGCCGCCCCCGCCGGTCGCTCCAGTATCCGGCGAAGAGTTTGAGCAGACCGGAGACGGACTCCGATGCGCCTTCGATGACCCCGATGACGAAGGGCGAGACGCCGAGCATCGTGAGAAAGAGCGGCAGGAAGGGATAGATGCTTTCGCTCGAAGCGTCGTTTAAGAGACTGACGAGGCTGATGGCGAAGACGTTGCGCGGCAGGCGTCGGTAACGATGCCAGAGGCCCGGCGTTCCCTCGTCGAGTTTGCGGCGCGCCTCGCCGCCTGCGGCGGGCACGCCGAAGCGGTCGCCAGCGTCTGTGTCGGTGTCGCCCATGCTTGTCGAGAAGTGTTCAGGAACGCGGGCGCGCGGGCCGCGTCTGCTGCGTCGGGCGCGCATTCGTCGCGGGCGTGTTCCAAGAGGACGAACGCCACCACATCCAGAGGCCGCCCGCGAGCAACGCGAACAAGAGCGCGAAGATGAAGGCCACGCGAATCGCCAGACGAATCATTCGCCGCACGACGAAAAAGACCACGAACGCGCCCAACAAGACGACGACGATGATGATAAAACTGCTACTCATTTAACAACAGTCCAAAGTCTGAAAGTCGAAAGTCCAAAGTCGAAACGGAATCCAAAGTCGCAAGTCCAAGAGTCCAAAGTCAAAACGCTCAAGTCCGGAAGTCAAACGCTCTGTCTTTCGACTTTGGACGTTGGACTTTCAGACTTGCGACTTCCTCTGGTAACTGGCGCGGACGACCGTTTTGATGTTGCCGCGAATGTGGAAGTCGCCTTCGAGTTCGACGCGCAGGGGGTCGCAGGCGCGGACGAAGTCTTCGAGGATGATGTTGACGACGTGTTCGTGGAAGACCTTGATGTTGCGGAACGAATTGATGTAGAGCTTCAGGCTCTTGAGTTCGATGCACCGCTCGCGCGGCACGTATTCGATGCGGATGACGGCGAAGTCCGGGAAATCGGAGAACGGGCAGACCGCCGTGAACTCCGGTATCTCGAACGAGATGCGCACCTCGCGCCCGACGAACTCGTATGCGAAGGTGTCGAGCGGGTAAAGATTCATCTCCTCGCGCGGCGTCGAACGGATGTCGAGGCTCTGCTGGTTCGGCGGCGCAAGCGTGGCTTCGGTCAGAGACATTTGGCTACTACTCCGATTCTGATTGACACAGGATTCGCAGCCCGAATCTTAACCGAGCCTTCCGCGCGCGGGCAAACGCAGAACAGGGATGAGGGCGGAGGGATGAGGGATGAAGGAAAAAGCAGAAGCCGCGTGTCGGGAGTCCGAAATTTACGAGACGGGGTTTTTGTTTCCCGCACGCGTTCCGGATTCCGTTGCTGGCTTCTGCTTTCTGAGTTCGTTTGTTCGTTCGGTCGTCCGCGTCAGATTCAACTGTCGTGCGCGGGCGGGTTCTCTGTTTACATCTTCATGTTCGAGCCGCCCGTGCCCTTCAACATGTCGCGGGCCATGCTGAGGTGCATCTGCACGACGGGGAGCGTCTTGGCGGCGAAGGCTTTGACTTCGGGGTCTGTGCCTTTGTTGGATTCGTCCGTGAATAGCTTCTGCATCTTTTCGTGGTCTTTGACGCCCGCGTTCTTCAGATACTCGCGGTCGAAGGCCGCGCCGGTCATCGTCCCCATCTTCGTCAACATGGCCTGATGCTTGGCGTCCGGCGCGGTCGGGAGCGTGACGCCCTTCGTCGCGGCGAGTTGCATCAACTCTTCGTTGGCCCGCGTGTGATCCTCGACCATCCGCTGCGCGTAACGCTTCACGTCGTCGCTCGACGCGCGCTCGGCGGCGAGGCGTCCCATCGCCACCTCGGCCATGCCGCCCTGCGCCGCCATCATCATAAACTTAGTGTCCATCGAATTGAGCGACATCCTCTGGCCGCTGCCCTGATTCGTGTCGCCGCTTTGATTCGAGTTCTGACTTCGCGCGGCTGCCGGAATCATGATGCCCAGACCACACATTGCGACAGTCGCCGCGATCAGCGCCGCGCCGTTGATGACACGTCTTTTCATCTGTCTCTCCCCTTTTGTCGTCGCTTCTGCGCGCTCGTCTAAATCTGTGTCGGGCGTTCGCCGTGAGCGCCGCCCGACTTGATTGAGTGATTGGTTCACGCGCCCGCGTTGGCGGCCCTATCGAGCGCGCGGATGCGGTCGTGCGCTGTCTTGACGTGTGAGAATTGTCGTTCGACGATGGCGCGGATATTGACGGGCATGTCGGTTTCGAGCGCGCCGCGATAGTTGCTGAGGGCAGAATCTTCGCCGCGTTCGCACTCGGAGATGATCGCGCCATCGTCTTCGCCCGTCACCGCCGACTTGATGTTCATCCAGCCGCGATGAAGCGTGGCCGCGATGCTGCCGGTGTTCTCGGGGTCGCCGCCGAGACGCCGCACTTCGTCTTGCAGTTCGCCGACGAAATGCGCGCGCTGTTGCGAATAGGAGGCGAAGAGTTCTTTGAGTTCGCTGTTGCGGACGCCTTCGGCGGCGGTCTGAAAACCGTTCTGCCCGTCGCGCGCCGTCTCAATCAGACTGTTGAGCGTCGAGACAACATCATTGTTATCCGGCATTGACTTCTTTCCTCCCTTCGAACCTTCGCGCGTGACGAGAACGTCTGCGCCGCCCGTCAATCGTCTGCATTGAAACCGTCAGAATCCTCTCGCGGGCGCGTTGACGCCTCCGCCGCTGCGCCCGATGGCGAAGAACTTGATCAGGATGAGTCCGGCGATGAAGCCGCCGATGTGCGCGGCGTAGGCGACGCCGCCCTCCTGCGAGCCGCCGCCGAGCAGGCCCAATCCGCTGACGAGTTGGAAGACGAACCAGAGCCCGACCGCGACGTAGGCCGGAACTTCCGTCAGGAAACGAAACAGGATGACGCGCACGCGACGATGCGGGAACAACAGAAGGTATCCGCCGAGCACGCCCGAAATCGCGCCCGACGCGCCGAGACTCGGGACGTTCAGATTATCGCCGAACGCGTAGGTCGTGAACACGTGCGCCAGCGAGGCGATGATGCCGCAGACGAGATAAAAGATGAGATAACGCGCGCGTCCCAGACGGTCTTCGAGATTGTCGCCGAAAATCCAGAGGAACAGCATGTTGCCGAACAGGTGCGCCCAACCGCCGTGCATGAACATCGAGGTCAGCAGCGTGAGATAGACCGTGAGCGGCGTCGGTTGCAACCCCGGCGCACGGAAGCGGTCGCCGCTCACGGGGTCTGTGATAACCCTGTCCGGCGTCACCTTATCCTGCCCCGTCACAATCTCGGCGGGCACAGCCGAGTATGCATAGGTGAACTGGTCGTTCCCGCCCATGCCCTGAAAAAAGACGAAGACGAGGATGTTGATGGCAATCAGGACGTAGTTGACGAGGGGCGTCGTGGTGCGGTCGGAATTGTCGTCGCCTATCGGAAAAATCATCGGCTCTCTACCTCTTCTGCTCTACGCGTCTTCCCGAAGTGTCTCGCGCCCGCGCGCGTCGCAACTCATCCGTACATCTTACGCCCGTGCATTTCTAGACGGAAAGTTTGCAGGCAAAGTGTCGGAACTATTCTCATACGTTCACTAACCCGACGACAAACTGCAAAGCGGATCCCCGGTGAAGTGAGTCACAACTCACAAAAAGAGAATGCCTCACAAAAGGAGAACGCCTCTCTCCATCCCCGACATGCGGCATCTTTTATTCACGCTTCATTCCGGCAATTTTCACTCCCCTCTGTCGGGGCCTGCCATCCCTTTGTTCAAGCCTCCGGCGGCGGTGTCGCCGACGACGATGTCGTTGCTGGAAGGGCCAGCGGCGACGACTCCGGCGGCTGCCAGCGCGGGCGTGTGCGGGCGCAGGAGTTCGTAGCCTTCCGAGCGCGCGACGAAGGTGGCCGCCGTCAAGTCGCCCGCGACGTTCAAGGTCGTGCGGCACATGTCGAGGATGCGGTCAACGCCGAGGATGATGGCGATGAGCGCCGGGTTGACGTTGATGGTGGCGAGAACGCCGATGATAAACGGAATCGAGCCGGAGGGGACGCCCGCCGTGCCGATGCCGCCGAGGATGGCGAGATAGACGACCATCAACTGCTGCCCGAGCGTTAAGTCAACGCCCGCGAGTTGCGCGAGAAAGAGCACGGTCACGCCCTCGTAGAGCGCCGTCCCGTTCTGGTTGGCCGTCGCGCCGACGGTCAGAACGAAACTGTTGATCTCCTGCGGCACGCCCAGATTTTCCTCCGAGACGCGCAAGGCCGTCGGCAGCGTGGCGTTGGAAGAGGAGGTCGAAAAAGCGGTCAGGATCACGGTCTTGATGCGCCGGAAAAATTCCACAGGCGAGATGCGCGACAGGAAATAGACCGAGAGCGAATAGACGCCGAACATGTGGAGCGAGAGTCCGAGCAGGACGGTGACGACGAACCACGCGAGCGCGACCAGAAGGTCGAGGCCGAAGCGCGCCGTGTTGTTGAAGAGCAGGCACGCCACCGCGTAGGGCGCGAACTTCATAATCATGTCTATGATTTTCGCGGTGATGGCGTAGAAGGCTTCGAGGCCGCGCAGAAGCGGCGCGGAGACTTCCAGAGGGATGAGCGTGATGGCGACGCCGACGATCAGCGCGAAGAACATCAGGTGCAGCATGTTCGGCGTCTCGGAGGCGACCGCCGCCACCGGATTCGACGGCACAATCGTCTTCACCACCTGCATCAGGGCCGAGTCCTGATTGACGGTCTTCGTCGCCTCCTCGACGCGCTTCGTCGCGTCCGTGCTGTAGCGTGCTTGCAGCGCGGTGGAGGTCGCGGGGTCAATGCGCTCGCCCGGTCGGATGGTGTTCGCCAGCGTCAGGCCGATGATGACCGAGATGGCCGAGAGGACGAAACAGTATGCGAACGACTTCAGGCCGACGCGCCCGAGCTTCCGGATGTCGCCGATGCCTGCGACGCCGACGACCAGCGACGAGAAGACGAGCGGCACGACGATCATCAGCAAGAGCCTCAGGAACAACTGCCCCACCGGCTCCGTGATGTTGCGGACAATCCACACGACCGACGGATTATCGCCGCCCCAGATGTAGTTGACCGCGACGCCCGCCACGACGCCCACCGCCAGCCCGATCAGGATGCGCGTATGCAGCGGCATCCCCTTCGGCCTGTCCGGCGTCTCGTCCTTCAAGTCGGTCGTCAACTCCCGCTCGTACACGTCCGGCCCCATGCGCGGGCGCGTCGAATCTTTTCCCTTATCGTCGTCAGCCATTGCAAATCCTCGTCAATCGTGAATCGTCAATCGTGAATAGATAACTGCACCAATCATGCATCTATTCACGATTTACGATTCACGATTCACTATCTTTCATCCTCCCCAATGCAGTTTGCCGCGCAGGACTTCAAAGTAGTTGCGGTTGGGCGGTTGCAACAGGTTGAAGGCCGTCGGGCTTTTGCGTATCCGGACGCGGTCTCCGGCCTCCAACTGGAAGCCGACCTGCCCGTCGAGCGTCAGCGCGACCTCCTCTTTCGGCGTCCGCAGAACTATCTCGATCCCGGCGGCGTCCGGCACGACCAGCGGGCGATTCGACAACGTGAACGGGCAGATGGGCGCAATCACAATCGCGTTCATCGAAGGATAGACGATGGGGCCGCCCGCCGAAAGATTGTAGGCGGTCGAACCCGTCGGCGTGGAGATAATCAGACCGTCGGCGCGGAAGGAATTGACGAACATCCCGTCGAGCCACGCGTCAATCTGGATGATGCGCGCCAGCGCCGACTTGCTGACGACCACGTCGTTCAAGACGCGATTGCTCAAGAGCGTCTCCGCGCCGCGCACGAGTTCCGCCGTCAGCATCACGCGGCGGTCGAGCCGGTAGTCGCCCGCGAGGATGGATTCGAGCGCCGGAATCATCTCTTCCAGACGAAACTCCGAGAGATAACCGAGACTCCCCAGATTGATGCCGAGCACCGGAATCTCCCTGTCGCCCAGAGAGCGCGCCGCACCGATCATCGTCCCGTCGCCGCCGAGCACCACCACCAGATCAACGCTCGCCCCCAACTCCTCATCGCTCAACAACTCAATCGCGCAACCCGTCTGCGCCTCCACTATCGCGCGGTCAATCCGCGCGTCGCCCACCACCTCGATGCCGCGCGGGCTCAACCATTCCACCAGACGGCAAACCGTCCGCACCGCCTCCGGCTGATGCGGCTTACACACAACCCCCACACGACGTATAGACGACTCCACCATCTGCCACACCAAACGACCCGCGAGAACCCTCCGACACCTCACACGCCGCCCAAAAATCCGGCGCGAAAGCGAGTGCTCCCCTTCAACCCTCACGGCAACCTTGAATAGCTCGAAATTTCTCTGGAACGCCACGGATGATAGCCACCACTAACAAGCGTGTCAACGCAGACAACGAGATGACAATTTAGAATGCTTCACGGCTTGCGGGGACGAACAGATACGGTCTGCTGCAAGATAACCCTGCATCTCAGCGTGTTATACTTGCGTACTTCCGTATAACAGGTGTTAGATTCGCAAGGCAAAAAGAGACGAGCGTTGCGTGGTCATTGTAGAGTTAAATAACGGTCGTTGAGTGGTCTCTTTGGCGTCGGCGAATCTAACATGGCAATCCAGCCGACCGGATGGAGCTTGCTTTGCATTCGCCAACTTGGAAGTTTGTTTGGTTGTGTTCCGGCGGCTGATTTCGGCGTTAGATTGCCCCTGTTAGGAAGATTGGTTATGAAAGAATCCGTTGATGTTGTAACTGAAATCAAGCACCTTCTTAGGCGTACATCTAAAGTATTATCTGATTTTGATTTGTCTGGATGTTGTGATTTAGGTTTCCGCTCGGTGTGGCTTTATTATGGCAATATGGCTTCAGCGGCAAAGGCTATAAAGATACCAATAGCCGCTTACCGAACCGCTATTAGGGGGCAATGTCAAATTTCGCGCAAAGCATCTCTAGCTATCTATGAACTTCCTTACGATGCTTATGAAACTGTTATTCATGGCTCATACATGATGATAGAGATGTCGGAAGCTGAGCGTGTAAACTTATTCCCTAAAAAGTGTCCACTACCTCTGACTAAGGACGCCTACATTAAAAGTGTAGAAACTTGGAGAAAAATCCAAGTCGAGAAATGGGGGGCCAGACCAGATAAGAGAGGAGGCTTTCCAGTTGAAGCAGCTTACATGCTGCTTAAAGCTTATGTCATAGGGCATCAGATTGCATTCAAATCTCGCGGCGTCAATTATGAAGAGTGGTTGGTTCAAAGGCGTGGTTGTGGATTTTTTGACGGTGGGCTATCTCGTCCCTTTAAGCGGGCTATTGAATTCAGAGACCGGATGGAAGATGCAGCAAGTGTCTCAGAGCTATATGGTGTTGCGCTAGATATTATTCACGATTACGAAACTTTTTGTTCAGAGAGATCAGCACAGAAAGCAGCAATTAATAAGCGCAGTAAAGCACAAAGAAGAATCATAGATTCAAAGCGGGAGGAATTTCTTATAGCTTTGGAAAAGCGTGATGGGTTATTTTGTAAAGCCTGTGAGTCAGTTGAACATTTGCAGATAGACCATATAAAACCAGTAGTGGACGGCGGCCTATCAGAGTTGGAGAACCTTCAATTACTTTGCCGTATCTGTAATGGTATTAAGAGCAGTAGTACAATGGATTATCTGTATAGCCATATAAATAAATCGCGCAAACCAGTTATCAAATAATGCCGCAATCTAACAACTCATACAACCTGCCGCCTCGATAGAATCTGTTTCATGCATGTCTTTTCCAAAATGCGAATTTGGTAATCCTTGCCACAGCGCGCGAGGAAGGAATATGAAGAAGGAAGAGAATAGCGTGCGTGATGACGAGATGCTTGACGAGTACGACTTTAGCGGGGGAGTGCGCGGGAAATATGCGGAGCGTTTTGCGCGGGGCAGCAATGTCGTCGTGCTTGACCCTGATGTGGCGCGGGTGTTTGCGGATTCGGAGTCGGTGAATCAAGCCCTGCGCGCGTTGGCGGAGATTATCCGGCAGCAATCGGAGAAAGCGCGCACGTAAGGGTTGATGTGGCGGGCGGATGTTGTTTCAGCGTTTGCGTTTTGGCTCGAAGGTGCGGGGAAGTTCGTAGGAAGTTGTTGAGTGCTTGAGTTCAACGAATGACGGGCAGGGAGCGGCGTCGGAGCGAGGCGCGGTGCGCGCTGTTGTTGCGGGGTGTGCCGACAGCGTGGGTGCTGCTGCGGCGGTGCGTGCTCCATTCGTGTGCGAGCCGCGAGAGTTCCGCGCCGTCGCTGGCGGGGTCAACGAGCGTCAACCAGAGGGGGAGGGGCAGCCAAGCCCACGCCGCGCCGTAGACCTGTTCGTTTAGATGCTCGACGCGTGCCTCCGTCCGCCATTGCAGCGAGACGGGCGGCACATCCTCCCAACTATCATAGCAAGCGTGCTGGATGCACGGCGCGGGCTTGGCGCGTGCGTGGACGAGACAGCCGACCCCCTTTTCAAAGAGCGGGCAGGAGAAGGTCTGCGCGAAGGTGTCGCCGGTCGTTTGCAAGCCGTAGCGCGCGACCGCAGCGTGCGCGCGTGCATAGACGGCGCGGCGCGCATCTTCGTCGAGGCGCGGCGTGCGCCGGAGCGTCTCACGAATGGCGGCGGCTTCCAGACGCGTGATGTGGACGTTGACGAAATGCGCGTCCGTGCAGCAGACGCCCGCCGTCGGGCACGTCCGGCAAGCGCGCGCCGCTGGCTCGAAATGAACGCGGACGTGGCTTTGATAAGCAGTCTTGCCGCGCTGCAAACGCGCCAGCGCCTCTGCTTCGGATAGTCTGCGCATAATCAAAAAAAGTGGTTGGATGTCGGATGTTAGATGTTAGATGAAGACATCTCTTTTAATCTTTCCAACACCTGACATCTAACCTCTGACATCTGTCTTCCGTTCGTATAGGGCGAGAAATTCTCGATTGCCGTCCGCGCCCTGAATGGGCGACTCGACGACGCCGCGCGGGTCGAGTCCCAACTCAAGGGCGGCGCGGTTCACCTCTTCGACGACGCGTGCGTGCTGCGCGGGGTCGCTGACGATGCCCCCGCGCCCGACCTCTCCGCGACCCACTTCAAACTGCGGTTTGATCAGCACGATGATACACCCTGCGTCCGCCGCCAGCAGCGGCACGAGCGCGGGCAGAACTTTGGTCGCCGAGATGAAGGACACGTCCATCACGATTGCGTCGAACGGAGTGTCGAAGTCTTCGCGCCGCAGGTAGCGCGCGTTGACGCCTTCGCGGACTTCGACGCGCTCGTCCGTGCGGATGCGCCAGTCAATCTGGTTGTGACCGACATCTATGGCGACGACGCAACGCGCGCCGTGCTGCAAAAGACAGTCGGTGAACCCGCCGGTCGAGGCTCCGACATCGAGACAGATGCGGTCGCGCACGTCGAGTTGGAACTCCGCGAGCGCGCGTTCCAACTTCAAACCGCCGCGCCCGACGTAGCGCGCCGAGGGGTCGTCCGCGCCGCGCACGCGCAAGGGAGCGTCGGGCGGAAAAGTCTCCGAAGATTTCTCCACGCGCTGCTCGCCGACGAGCACCGCGCCCGCCATCACGAGCGCCTGCGCACGCGCGCGCGATGCGGCCAGCCCGCGCTCCACCAGCAACTTGTCTATCCGCTCACGCTTCATCGCTCACGCACAGAATACACAAACCGGTGGGGAAACGGGTAAGGGGGAAACGGTCAAAAGGAAAGAACACAAAAGAAAAGGGTAAAAGGTTCTCATCCCTTTTACCCCTTCCCCTTTTAACCTTTTCCCTTTTGGTCTATCTCGGCGGCTGGCCTTCGAAGATGGCCCGCACGCGGTCGCGCGATTGCTGTTCGTGGCGCGGACGCTCGCGGCGCGGGCGGTAGTCGCCCTCGGAATCGCGTATGCGCTCGACGCGGCGCGGCTGTGAATACGTTATCACTCCGACCCGGCGCGCGCGCGGCTGCTCGGCGCGTTCGTTGCGCTCGGCATCGTCGTCGTCAACGCCGCCGCGCTTCCCCTTTTTGCGCTTGCCGTCTTTGTCATCGTCGTCAACATCATTCGACTTGCGCCTGTCGTCCGACAAGGCTTCGTCGCGTTTCTTCGAGTCGTCCGGCTTGCGCGTCTCGCCGATGCGCACAATGTCCTCTGCGGCCCGCTCGGGAGTCGTCTCCGTCTCCTCGATGATGTTGGGAGGCTGTGTCTCGGAGATTTGCGCTGTCGCCGTCTCGCTTGCCGCCGACGCGTCGCGCGTCGTCGCGGAGACTTCCTGCTGCGGCTGCGCGGTCTCGGTTTCGACGGGCGCGGCTGCCGTCTGTGCGGGCGCGATTGTCTGCGCCGAGGCGCGCTGTCGTTTCTGGTAGAGACGCAGGCCCAAGCCGCCGAGCACGCTGCCGACGAGAGCCGAGACGAGCACCAGCGCGATCACCCACGAACGACGCACGGGCGGTTGCCTGTAGGCGGGCGCGGGGCCGAGCATCTGGCCGTCGTAAGGGTTAATGCTTTCGGCGAGCGGCACGACGGGGCGTGCCGTCTCAGCCGCCGCCTCGTCGAATCGCGGCGCGACCAGAGTTGCGTCCGCGTCCTCGTCCGCGCCAAAGTTTTGCTGATTATCTTCCGTCATCATCTTTTTGAAAGGCTTCTCAAACGTGCTCTCTATCTTAAAGACGCCGGGTTTCGACAACTCGTTACGATATTTTGATTGCAAATCGCGTGCACGACGAAACCTTCGCAGTTTCAAAGGGTTTCGCGCTTTTTAAGATGCATTAAATACCGTTGCGGCTGTCTGCGACGAATCAATACCGAACGCAAAAAAGTAAATCGTGAATCGTAAATCGTGAATAGAAACGCGGTTAATGCAGTTATCTATTGACGAAATTTGCGATTCACGATTGACAAATAAAAGGCAAAAGTGAGGATGGGCGGCTCGCTCCCGTCCTCACTTTTGCCTTTTACATTTTCCAGTACATCGTGAATAGATGACGAAAGTTAATGCGTTTATCTATTTACGATTTACGATTCACTATTTCATCCTCAGCTTCGCAGCGACGGGCGGTTGCCCGTGCGTCGTTCCTCCAAGACCTCGATGCTCTCTTTGACGCGCGTGTAGATGCCGTCGGCGTCGAGGCCGTACTTGGCGAGCAGGAGTTTGGGGTCGCCGTGCGTGATGATGCGGTCGGGGACGCCCATGCGGACGACGCGGACGCGGTCGAGCAGCCCGTTCTCTTCCAAGAGTTCCATCACGGCGGAACCGAAGCCGCCCGCGAGATACGCCTCCTCGACCGTCACCAGCAGACGCTTCGTCTGCGCCAGCGCGAGCAGGAGTCCCGAGTCGAGCGGCTTGACGAAACGCGCGTTGACGACCGTCGCTTCGATGCCCTCCTTCGACAACAGTTCCGCCGCCGCGACCGACGGGTGCACCATCGAGCCATAGGCGATAATCGCCACGTCGCCGCCCTCCTGACTGTCGCGCAGGAGTTCGGCCTTGCCGACTTCGAGCAGTTCGGGCGCGCGTTTGATGTCGGCCCCGATGCCGTTGCCGCGCGGGTAGCGCATCGCCGCCGGGCCCGCGTGTTCCAGCATCGTGTAGAGCATGTCGCGCATCTCGCCCTCGTCTCTGGGGGCCATCAGGATGATTTCCGGGATGCCGCGCAGGTACGCGATGTCGAGCAGGCCGTGATGCGTCGGGCCGTCGCCGCCGACGATGCCTGCCCTGTCCATACAGAATTTGACGTTCAGGTTTTGCAAACAGACATCGTGGACGAGTTGGTCGAAGCCGCGCTGCAAGAAGGTCGAGTAGATGGTGCAGACCGGCTTCAAACCCTCGCACGACATCCCCGCCGCGAACGTCACGCAATGCTGTTCGGCGATGCCGACATCGAACGCGCGCTCGGGAAATCTCTCAAGGGTTTTGTCTATCCCTGTGCCGTCCGGCATCGCCGCCGTCAGCGCGATGATCTTTTCGTCGCGCTCCATCAGTTCGCACAGAGTCTCGCCGAAGACCGCCGTGTAGGCCGGAGGCGCGGGCTTCGTGGACTTGATGGCCGCGCCCGTCGCGGGGTCGAAGGGGCCGGTCGCGTGCCACGCGTAGTAGTTCTTCTCGCGCGAAGGGAAGCCTTTGCCTTTGGTCGTCAGGGCGTGAACGATGACGGGGCCGTCCTGCACCTGCTTGGCCTCTTCGAGCGCGCGGACGAGCGCAGCCGTGTCGTGCCCGTCAACATAGCCGACGTACTTGAAGCCGAGTTCGTTGACGAGCGCGCCCGGCAGCACCGCCGCCGCGATGGCGTCCTTGACGGTCTTCGCCGCCTGATGCAGACGCTCGCCGAAGGTCGGAATCGAACGGAGCGACGCGCCCACCTCGTCCTTGAAACGATGATACCCTTGCGCCTCGCGGATGCGGTTGAGATAACCCGTCAGCGCGCCGACGGCGGGCGCGATGGACATCTCGTTGTCGTTCAAGAGCACGATCAGCCGCGTCTTCAAATGTCCCGCCTGATTGACGGCCTCCATCGCCATCCCGCCCGCGAGCGACGCGTCGCCGATGACCGCCACGACGTGATGCGACTCGCCGCGCTGGTCGCGCGCAATCGCCATCCCGAGCGCCGCCGAGAGCGACGTGGAAGCGTGGCCCGCGCCGAACGTATCGTAGGGCGACTCGTCGCGCCGCAGGAAACCGCTGATGCCGCCGTCCTGGTTGACGGTCGGCAGCGCGTCGCGCCGCCCCGTCAGAATCTTGTGCGCGTAAGCCTGATGACCCACGTCCCAGACGAGGCGGTCGCGCGGCGTGTCGAACGCGTAGTGCAGCGCGACGGCCAACTCCACCGCGCCCAGACTCGCGCCCGTGTGTCCGCCCACGCGCGACATCGTGTCTATAATGTACTGTCGAATGTCGCCCGCGACATCCGGCAACTGTTCCAGCCCCAAGCGGCGCAGGTCGTCCGGCGAGTCAATGTCTTGTAAGAGTTTCATCGGCCCACATTGTAGCGCGCACCCGCCCGTTTTGCATCTCAAGAAAAGATCACAAACTCATAACGGACAAGATAAGAAGAGGGGAAATGGGGAAAGGTTAAAAGGGGAAATGGCAGGAGCTAACTGCTTCCTCCCTTTCGCCCTTTCCCCTTTTCCCTTTTACCCCTTCCACATTTCCCTTTTCAGTCTTTTCATCACGTTGATACTTTTCAGACCAAACCCGTGTCGCCCTCGTCTAAATGTTTCGAGCAGCGACGAAACGCGTTTCGTCGCCGATTTTTTCGGTAAATTTCAGCGAGGAGTTTTAAAGGTTATGTTGAAGAACATTTTGACGAAAGCAGGACTGACGCTCCTACTCACGGCGGGCCTCGCGGCCTCCGCCGCCATCGCGCAGCAGCCGGGCGCGAGCGCGCAGGAAGAGGGTGACGGGCGACGCACGGAGCGACAGCAAGGGATGGAGCGTTGGCGGAAACATCGCGGGCGCGGCGCACGGCGCGCAATCAAGCGTGCCTTTGCCGAACTCAATCTTGACGACGCGCAGAAGCAGCAGATTCAGGCCATCCGCGAACGCTTCAAAGCAGGCTCTCAAGCCAAGCGCGAGGAGATGCGCGGCCTCGTCGAGCAACGCCGTTCGGGCGCGACCCTGACCGCCGAACAGCTTGCCCGCGCCGGAGCACTCCGCGCGGAGTTTCGTGAATCCAGACAACGCCTGCGCGACGAAATCGTCGCCGTCCTCACGCCCGGACAGCGCACGCAGCTTGAGCAACTCAAACAGGAACGCAAAGCGCGCCGCCAGCAGATGCGCGAACGCTTCCGCGAGCGTCGCATGCTGCGCCAGCAGAACGACGAGCAATAGCAACTCAATCCGAAAACAAAAGATGCCGGAGGGAGTTTGAAGACAAAGCTCTTTGTCTTCAAACTCCCTCCGGCACAAGTCTTTTTCCTCTCTCTCAATTCTCCAAAAACTTCCGGAGTCGCGCCCTGATTTCGTCGCGGACGCGACGGAAGACGGCGAGACGCGCTGTTGCTTCGCCCTCGACGGCGGCGGGGTCGTCGAAGCTCCAATGGATGCGGCGCGTGCGCGCGGGAAAGACCGGACAGTTTTCGCGCGCGTTGTCGCAGACCGTGACCACGTAGTCGAACTCCTGTCCCGCAAACTCCTCGACCGACTTCGAGCGTTGGTCGCCGATGTCAATCCCGATCTCGCGCATCACCTCGACGGCCTCCGCGCGGACGCTGCCCGGATTCGTCCCCGCGCTCCAAACCCGGAAGCGTCGCCCGCCGTCGTGCCGCAGTAAGCCCTCCGCCATCTGGCTCCGCGCCGAATTGCCCGTGCAGAGAATCAACACGCGCCGCGCGTCTGCCGCGCCCGCCTGCTCCGACACATCCTCGCTCATCTCAAGTCTCCTTTGAACTTCCGGACGCGCGCGCGACGCGTCAAACTCCGACACGTTTTCCCGTCCTCATCCTTCAACGAGTTTTCCCGTCTTCGTCATCCGCACGCGGCACGACGACATCCGGCGCATCTTCGGCGAGGCGCGGCGTGAGCCAGCGAAAGAGCAGCGTTGCCGCCGCCGCGCCGAGCAACTGCGCGCAGACGAACGCGGGAACGTCTCGCGGTCGCACGCCCGCGAAGGTGTCGGTCGCCGCACGCGCGAGCGTGACCGCCGGATTAGCGAACGAGGTCGAAGCCGTGAACCAGTAGGCGGCGGCGATGTATGCGCCGACGGCGAGCGGCCCCGCCAGCGTCGAACGCTGCCGCGCGCATCCCCAGATGACCGACATCAGGCCGAACGTGGCGACGAACTCGCTGAACACCTGCGCCGCGCCCTCACGCGCATGACTCGAAGCCGTAAACAGCGCCTCGCCGAACATCAGGTGAGCCGCCGCCACTCCCGCGAATGCGCCGGACACTTGCGCCGCCACATACGCGGGCACTTCGCGCCAGCGCAGGCCGCCCTGCGACGCGTCGGCCAGCGTCACCGCCGGATTGAAATGCGCGCCGGAAATCGGCCCGAACGTCAGAATCAACGCCAAGAGTCCCGCGCCCGTCGCCAGCGTGTTAGCCAGCAGGGCGAGCGCGACGTTGCCGCCCGCCAGACGCTCGCCCATGATGCCGGAGCCGACGACGGTCGCCAGTAAAACCGCTGTCCCCAACGCCTCCGCCGTCGCGCGCCGCGCCCGTTGCGACGCTCCGAAGCTCTTTCGCTCGTCCATCTTCAACGCGAAATCACGACCGGCGAAGACGCGACGCCCTCAGTCGCGCAGCACGCGCCCGTCTCCGCGAGGTTGTCTTCGAGCACGACGAACGCTTCCCACTCGTTGCCGTCCGGGTCGTGCACCCACGTCTTATCCTGCAACGCGTAACAGCAGTTGGTCTGCATCTCGTCGCGCGTGATCAGTCCAGCTTCGGCCCAGCGCGCGCGCAAACTGTGCACGTCTTCCGTGGACGCGACCTGCAAGCCCATGTGTGAGAGCGCGCCGCGCCCGACGTTTGCGACTTCATTCAGAGTCAGATTGAGCGGCGGATTCTGCACGTCGAACTTGGCGTAGCCCGGACGCACCTTCGACGGCTCGACCCCTAACATTCTCCTGTAAAAATCCGTGCTCACTTCAACGTTGCGGACGTTGATCGCCACGTGTGCCTTCAAAACCTCGACCGCTTTTGTCGTCTCTTGCTGCATCTCTTTTCTCCTTAGTTTACTGCCTCCGATGATACATTCGCCTAAGCGAATGTGTGCATCTTAACCATGAGAGACATATCTGTCAAGACATATTTGTCGCGTCGTGCTAAAATATTTTTCGCGGGTCGGACTTTGAGAGATACGGAACGAGATGAACTACTCGATTGAGCCTTTGCTTGAGAGACATTGGGAGCAGGTGCGGGGCGTGTATCTGGAAGGCATCGCGACCGGAGAGGCCACTTTCGAGACGGCTGCGCCGGAGTGGGAGCGTTGGGACGCGTCGCATCTCGCGCACAGCCGACTCGTCGCGCTCACGGGCGACGCGGTTCTCGGTTGGGCCGCGCTCAGTCGCGTCTCCGACAGGTGCGTGTATGGCGGGGTCGCGGAGGTGAGCGTCTATGTCGGCGAGAGGGCGCGCGGCGCGGGCGTCGGGCGCGCGCTGCTCGACGCGCTCGTCGAGTCTTCGGAGCGTCAGGGCATCTGGACGCTACAGGCCGGGGTCTTTCCGGAGAACGTTGCGAGCCTTGCGCTCCACGAGCGTTGCGGTTTTCGACAGGTGGGGCGGCGCGAACGCATCGGGCGGATGCGCGGGGTCTGGCGTGATACGGTTCTGCTCGAACGCCGGAGCAGAATCGTGGGAGCGGATTAAGAGGATGGCGACAAACAAAGCTAACGAGATGGAACTACTCTTCAAGGCGCTGGCCGACCGGACGCGCCTGCGACTTTTGAACCTGTTGGGTGGCGACGAAGTGTGCGTCTGCTACTTCGTCGAAGTGCTGCGCACGAACCAGCCGAAAATCTCGCGCCATCTGGCCTACCTGCGGCGGGCCGGCGTGGTCACGGCAAGGCGCGAGGGCAAGTGGATGCACTATCGCATCGTCG
>DATLMV010000128.1:0-1750 GCA_035537095.1 Pyrinomonadaceae bacterium | reverse complement strand
GCGGCAAGCTCCGCTTCACGACGCCGATGCTCTTCGCGCTCGGCTTCGTCTCGCTCTTCGTCGCGGGGGGCATCACATGTTCCTGAGCGGGATGAGTCCTTATTCGGGGATGGCGTTCTCCATCCTGACGCTCTCCATCGGCGTCCCTTCGGCGATCAAGACCTTCAACTGGCTCGGCACGCTCTGGGGCTCGCGCATCCGCTTCACGACGCCGATGCTGTTCGCCATCGGCTTCGTCTCGCTCTTCGTCGCGGGCGGAATCACGGGGCTGGTGCTCGGTCAATCGTCGCTCGACCTCTCGATGCACGACACCTATTTCGTGCTCGGCCATTTTCATCTCGTGATGGGCGTGGCGGCCATCTTCGGGATGTTCGCGGGAACCTACTTCTGGTTCCCGAAGATGTTCGGACGGATGATGAATGAACGTCTCGGGCAGATTCACTTCTGGCCCACCTTCATCGGCGTCTATGCCATCTTCATCCCGTTTCACACGATGGGCATCGTCGGCATGCCGCGCCGCTATTATGCGTTCACCGAGTACGCGTTCCTGCAATCAACCAACCCGCTCGTGCAGTTTGCGACCATCGCGGCCATCATCACCGCGCTCGTCCAGTTCATCTTCTTCTACAACTTCTTCGTCAGCATCTTTCGCGGCAAGAAGGCGGGCGGCAACCCCTGGGAGGCGACGACGCTCGAATGGGTGACGCCGGAGACGCCGCCGCCGCACGACAATTTCGGCGGGCGCGTCCCCGTCGTCTATCGCGGCGCGTACGAGTTCTCCGTGCCGGGTGCGCCCGACGATTACGTCTTGCAGACGACGCCGGACGCCGAAGACGAGAACGTTCCAACAGTCGGCGGGCAAGCGGGAGTACAGGGCAAAGGCAGTAGCGGCAATGGCGATAACGGGCACAACCACTAGCGAGAAGACCATCGGGCGCGCTCCGGCGGGACGCAAGCACGGAGACTTCACGGGCGGTCGCGGGCCGAATGGTCGGCGCGGGCCGAACGGTCGCGGCGGTGGCGGCGGGCGCGACGAAAAGTGGCGCAAAGAGCCGACGCCGGAACGCTATCGTCTGGGGATGTGGGTCGCGCTCGCCTCCATCCTGATGATGTTCACGGCGTTGACGAGCGCGTACATCGTCCGCATGGGCGGCGCAAACGACGCGCGCGCCTTCGACGTTCCACCGTTTCTCTGGGCGAGCACTCTCTTGATTCTCGCCAGCAGTTTCTCTATCGAGCGCGCGCGCAAAAGCTTGCGACGCGGCGACGTGCAGGCGTCGAGGCGGATGCTGTTCGTCACTTTGCTGCTCGGCCTCGGCTTCGTCGGCGGGCAACTTCTCGCGTGGCGGCAACTGGTCGGGGCGGGCATCTATCTCAGGTCGAACCCGCACAGTTCCTTTTTCTACGTGCTCACGGGGATGCACGGTCTGCACGTGCTCGGCGGCATCCTCGGGCTCAACTACCTGCTGCTCCGCACGTCGAATCTGGCGGGCGAGTCCGGGATGAGAGCGCAACGGCTGCGGGCCGTGGATGCCGTCACGCTCTACTGGCATTTCATGGACGGGCTCTGGATTTACCTGTTTCTACTCCTATTCCTTTGGAGGTGAGAGTTGGCGACCGAAGCTGCGCACGCTGTTGACCAGATCAAGATTGCCGACGATTGGAGCGGCGGTAGGCTGCCCTATCACGTCGGCCACCGGAAGCTCGGCATGTGGCTCTTTATCGTCTCCGACGCGATGACGTTCTCGGC
>DATLMV010000127.1:0-13544 GCA_035537095.1 Pyrinomonadaceae bacterium | reverse complement strand
CGACGCTCCGCACGTCAGCCTGTGGTGCGTCCGACGCCGGACGCGACGACGTTAACGTTGACGTTGACTGCGCGAGCGGCAACGACTGGCGCGCTTCCGCCCTAACGGTTCCGGCGAATGCTTGCGCGCTCGCGGCGTTGTGGGAAGAATCTGCCCGCCGTGAAGTCGTCGCCTCTTGCGCGCGCAACAACGGCTCGCTCCTGCGCGCGTCGTCGCGCAAGATGAATCCGGTTCGGCGCTCGCCCGCTTCGCGCGCGGCGTTGATTTCCGTTGCTGGCTGAATAGCGTTTGACGAAGTCACGCGTCCGGCTGCCGACGCATCTCCCTGCGGCGTACCGCTCGCGGAGGTTCTCTGCAACGTTAGTTCGCTACCCTTCGCGGCGAACGTCCCTCGCGCCTCGCGCGTGTCACGCGGCGCGTTCGCGTCAAACATCTCCGGCGCTCTCGCTTCGTGAGAAACGGAGGCGGCGTCGCCCGCTCTTTTCGTCAGCGGCAAGGGCGGGAGAGTTTGTCCGCCGGAAACGGAATCACGCGCAATCTCGGACGCGCGCGGCTCGCTGCGTTGTGGCTCGCTGCGTTGTGTCTGCGCTTCGCGCGCACGCTGCTCACCTGAAGAATCAGGCTCGCGTGCAGGGTTCGACGCGGGTGTCGTCGTCGCGCTTGAGACTTCGCCGCCGTTGGCGGTGTCGCGTGATCTGGCTGACGCGTCGGAGGTCGCGGCGGGAGGCGCGCCCGCGCCTGTGTTCTCGTGGCTGGCCGAAGGCGAGAGGACGAGCGGCGGCGGCGGCGTCGGCGTTTGCGAAGCGGGCGACGCTTGCTCGGCGGCGCGCGCGATGTGTTCGCCCGCCCTGTCGCCTTCTGTCGGCGCGGCGGCGCGTCGCGTGCCCGGCGTTTCAGCCGTCGCGTATTTCGGCGAACCTTGCGGCGGGCGACGCTTGATGCGGAGTTTGCCCTGCGGCGTTTCGCCGGGCGGCGCGGGCGAAGATGCGGCGGGGAGCGGCGCGGGCAGCGGCGGCGGCGGCGGCGTCGCGTTGAAGGGAGGCGGCGCGGGCTGTTGGGAGAACTGCGCGGGCGATTCGGCGAAGGGGTTGACCTGCTCCCTTTGCGCTTGCTGCATGACGAGCGACTGCTGTGCGCCGGAGAGTTCGTCGCCGGTGTAGCGCGTTTGGAAACGGGCGAGGAGCGGAAACCTGTGCGCCATCCAGAGCGTCAGGCGCGCGTGATGACGCAGGACGTGCTTGACATCTATCACGCCGATGGCTTCGCTCAAACGACCGCCGAGCCGCGCGTTGAGCGGCGATGTGCGCAAGATTTCGTCGCGCCGTTCGGGGGTCTGTTCGGGGTAGTCTGCCATCTCGGATAGAGGGTTAAAGGGTCTGGAAGTTTTCGTCTAGCTGATGAGTTCCGCGCCGAAGCCCGCGAGCACTCCGGCGGCTGTCGGGCGGCTCAAGCCCTGATGGACGAGTTCGATTTTTTCCACCGCGACGCGGCTGTTCTCGGCGTGTAAATCCGGCCCCGTCCACTTCACGGGCAGCGCGCCCTTGAAGTTCCACCAGAGAACAGGGATGCGCGCGCGGTTGAGCAGGTAGATCGTGCCGTTCTTGCGCTCGGCTGTGCCTTGCAGCACGTCCTGATGCCACATCCAGAGCGTGTCAATCAACGTGATGCCGTGCGTCAGGATGAGCGACGGGTAGTTGGTGCGCCCGCGAAAGGAATGCTTGTAGTCGTTGAGTCCGCCCTCCTCGTAATACTTCACGGTGGTTTCAACTTGCAGCCCCGTGCATTCGGAGAAGCCTCCGGTGAGCAGTCCCTCGATCTCCACCCAGAAATTGAACGACGGGTAGGGGTCTAAGCGCACTCCGAGCAGATTGCTCGCCAGACCGAAACCGGCGTTGAGCGGCACAACCATCTTTCAACTCTCCTTCCGTGCTGACGTTACCAAACGACGCCTGATGAGAAACTGATGCGTCCGGCTTTTGAAAACTTTCGTGCGCGACCGACTCAATCAAGAACGCGTCGCGTGCGATAACACGACTTCAAGAACGCGTGCCCTGTTCGTTGAGTCGCTGGTTGATCTTGCCGATTTCATTCACCCACTTCTGACGTTCTCGATGTTCGAGCGCGAGAATCTGTTCATGCGGCCAGTGGAAGTGATATGCAATGTACGCTACCTCTTCGTAGAGCCGCTCTACGGGGTAGCGCCAGACCCCCCCACGCTGTTCAACTCCAATTCAAACGTCTGCTCGCAATGCGGGCATTGTGTCCGCACGCGGCTGTGACCGTTCTCGTTGATGCGCCGGTAGAAGTCCTGTAGGTGCGCGAGGTCGGCGGCGTAGAGACCTTCGACGACCTTCGGGTTGATGAACTCAAGCGTGCCGAGCCGCGTCACGACGCGCGACAAAAGGATGATGAGCAGGTACGCCGGATTGCTCTGGACGCGCGGGTCTTTGAGCGGCGCAATCTCATCGAAAGCGGTGGCGAGGCGCATCGCGCCCTCCGTGTGCGTGACCCCTTCGGCGTCCGTGTAGCCGATGGGCAGCGTGAATGCGAACTCCGTTTGCTGCATAATTCTCCAACCCCGAACCGTGTTGAAAACACCCGCGCGCCTGTGTGCCGTCTGAAACGACAATCTTCGAGTGCAATTCTCGTGACGCGAGCGCGCAAGGCTTGCCACTCAAGCGACAGCGCAAGTGTGCCGAACGCGTGAGCGGCGACGGCGAAGCATCCGCAAGTTCAAACGCGACGCGAGGGCTTCTTGAGTGAAGCGTTCACAGCGTCCGTTGGTCGTTCGCGGTTTGCCGTCGGGCCGCGCGCGCGTCAGGCTTTCTTCACCTCTTCGGGAATAATCTCAAGGCTCTCGATGGCGACGGCGGTGCTTCCGGCGTTGAAGGCCGGGCCCGTCCATTTCGACGCCCATGCGTTGAAGAAATTCCAGCGCAGTTTCTCCGTGCCGGTTTCGTCCATCAGGATAATCGAGCCGTTGCGCCGCGAGGTCTTGCCCTCGACGGAGGTCGCAATCCAGTCGTACAACTCGGTGGAATCCGTGATGCCGCGCTTGAGCGTGATGTTTGAATGCTTGGTGAGGCCGGACAGTTTGCGCAGGTGCGTCGGGTCGCCGCCCTCACGGTAGTCAACCGAGTCAACGGTGATGTCCAGACCGCCGACCTCTTGAAAGCCCGCCTGCGTCATGCCGTCAATCTCGACCAAAAAATTGTAGCCGCGATATGGATCAACTCTCGTTCCTGTAGCCATAAAAGATTCTCCTCTACGTTAGATTTCAAACTCTGTAGCTTTGCTTGACCGAGCACTAGCGCGGCTCGATGCCGACGTGATGAATGACGCGCATCACGATGAACTCGGCGGGCTTGCTCGGCGCGAGCCCGACCTCCGTGATGGTCTGTCCCAATTCGCGCACTTCGGGCGGGTTGGTTTCGGCGTCGCACTTGACGTAGAAAGCCTCGGCGGGCGTCCGCCCGACGAGCGCGCCCGAGACCCAGAGTTGTTCGAGATAGTGTCCCAACTCGCGCGCGATGCGTACCCAGAGCAGCGGCGTATTCGACTCGAAGTTTGCCCACGTCATGTTGGCGTCAATCCATCGCCGGAGCGTGAGAAAAAGTCTGCGGACGTTGATGTAGCGCCAGTTGGGGTCGCGGCTCAGGGTGCGCGCGCCCCAGACGCGAATCCCGCGTCCGGGAAAGGCCCGCAGGCAGTTGATGCCTTCGGGGTTGAGTTCGTCCTGAATGCGATTGTCTACCGGCGTCTCCAAATCTATAACGCCGTTGAGTTCCTCGTTGGCGGGCGCTTTGAAGACTCCGCGATTGTTGTCGCTGCGGCTGAAGATTCCCGCAACGTGACCGCTCGGCGGGATAAAGCGGTCGGTGTTTGCGCCCGTCTCCGTGCTGCTCATCCCGGTCAACGTCGAAGTGTTCGGCAAGACCTTTATCCAAGGATAATAGAGCGCGCCGTTCAAGGGTTCGTTCACGCCGAGCGCGAGATTGGTGCGTTGCTGCCGGACGCTTTCGGTCGTCGCGGCGGGCAGGCTGTCGAGGATGGCGAGGCGTCCGCCCTGCGCTTCGCAATGCCTCAACATCTCCTGTTGCATCCGGACGACGGCAGCCGTGTCCAACTGGTCGGACGACATGTAGAGCGTCATCGCGTCGGGGATGGCGATCAGGTCGAGACTCAGCACCGACTCCAAAGCTTGCAGCGCACGCGTCAGAGACGCCGCCTTCGCGTCTGCGTCTTTGACTGCGACCGTCGCGGCGCGCACCACGTAACAATGCGTGCCGCCGTTGTGGAAGAATCCCGCCACGGCCTCTGACAGGTAGCTGTCGGCGCGCGCCACGAACTTCGCATCAAACTCGTCTTTGCGATATAGCTCGACGACCTGATTGAAGTAATCTTTCCCGGCGTTGCGCGCGTCCGCGAAGCCGACGAAGCCGGGCACGCCCGTCGGCAAGGGCGGCACGGCCTGCACCAGCAGGTCTTCCTTATAGACGCCCGGAACTCTGTAGTTGAAGTTCATAAACTCACGCGGACACTACTTGCTCGGCGCAGACCATTGGCTGATGCGGAAGATCACGAACTCGGCGGGCCGGACAATCGCCACGCCGATTTCCGTCACCACCTGACCGAGTTCGCGCAACTCGGGCGGGTTCGTCTCCGCGTCGCACTTGACGTAGAAAGCCTCGGCGGGCGTGTTGCCGAAGAGCGCGCCGGAACGCCAGACGTTGGTTAAGAAAGCAGTCACGTTGCGCGTGATGGTCTGCCAGAGCGCGGGCGTGTTGGGCTCGAAGACGACCCATTGCGTGCCTTCGTCAATTGACTCGCGCAGGAACAGGAGCGTCCGGCGGACGTTGATATATTTCAAGTCCATGTTGTCGTCGCCGCCGATGGTGCGCGCGCCCCACGCGAGGATGTTGCTGTTCAGGATGCGGATGCAGTTGACGCCCCGGAGATTCAATCCGTCCTGCTCGGCTTTGCTGATGGCCTGCGTCACGTCGAGCGCGCCCTGCACGACTTCATTGGCAGGCGCTTTGTGCACGCCGCGATTGGTGTCAACGCGCGCGTAGATGCCCGCCAGATGACCGCTCGGCGGAACGGAGATGCGCCCGTCGGAGGTCGGGGCGAGCATCTTGGTCGAGGGGTCGAAGACGCGAATCCAGGGGAAGTACCACGCGGCGTAGTCGGTGCGCGCGGGCATCACGCCGCCGCTCGCGCCGATCTTCGTCAGCGTCGTCAAATCGGCGGCGGTCTCCGGCCCGTCGAAGATGGCGAAGCGGTCGCCCGTGTTGACGCAATGCGAGACGATGGCGCTGCGGACGGCGTCGTCAACGATACCGGGCGCGGCGACGAGCGCAATCTCGTCAATCGCGGCAAACGCGCGGAGCACTCCGCCGATGCCGCCGACGCTCGTCATGCGCGCGACGTAGCAGCGGCTTCCGCCGTTGTTGAAGAAGCCATAGACGGCGTGCGCGAGATAACGATGGCCCATGTCAATATCGCCGTCGGGCGGCGAACTGGGCGGGGAGCCGCCGCCGACTTCGGGCGCGTCGGCGTCGCCGACCAAGTCTCCGAAAGCCTTTGTGAACTGCGTCCAGTTGGTGATGAGCACGGGCTTGTCCGCCGGGGTCGTCACGTCGTAGCTGACGTACTTGGTAGTGGCCGGATTGTTCGGCGTCGGTTTGCGCGAGGCGGCGAGGGTGATGGTATCGGGCACGATGCCGATGAAACCGGGCGTGCTCGTGCTTGCCCCTGCGATGGGTTTGATAGACGAAGGAACTTCTTCGACGTAGACTCCCGGAGATTGATAGACTGGCATGTTTGTCCTCCTTGGGGATAGATTTTTTATCCCGTCAACTTCACATTGAAATCGCTTCCAGCAGGGGCTGGAACAGTAATCTTGAAGCTCTGCGCGAGCGAGCCCGATTTAACACGCAGGGTATAAGTGCCCCGCCGCACGACGCCGAGACTATAGATACCGTTGGCGTCCGTCATGGTTCTGACGTTCCGGCTGGAGATGACGACCGACGCACCGGCGACGGGCGTCCCTTGCGCGTCCGTCACCTGCCCGACGAGACGATAGAAATGGTGCACCGTATCGGGCGCAAGCTGCGACTCGCCCGCCAGCGCGCGCGTCGCTCCGGCGCGCACGTCGAGACGCTCGCCCAGACGTATCTCCGAAGAGGTGACGAGCGGCGCGGTGAACGGCTCGGAAGTCTCCATCGAAATCGTCACCGTCACGTTCAGCGAGGGGCGCATCTTGTTGCCGATGGCCGTCCAGAACTCCGCCGGATTCTTCAGCCCGTCGGCGTGCGAGGTCATCAGAGGAAGCGGCGGGTCTTGCCCGACGAGCGTGCCGCGCAGGTATTTCACGGGGACGCTCGGATGCATCGAGAGCACTTGCAGCGTTTGACTCAACAAGCGATGCTCCTGCAAGGCCAACTCGCCGCCGCCGACGGGCCACGCCGTCACGAGATAGGAACAGGAGACGCGCATCGGGGGCCGCCCGATGGTGGCCTGACCGTTGTTGCGCGTGATGACGGGTTCGTTGCTGCGCAGTTCCATGTTCTCGCGCACGTCGTAGAGAAAGAGATTGATGGTCGTCTGCGACGGGATGAAGTTTTCGCTCGGACGCTCGAACAGGATTTGCGCGCTCGCCAGTTCGGGGAACGCCGCCGCCAGCGCAGCATCGTCCAGAAGGGCACGCAGGGTTTCGCTCAGGTCGCGGATCATCTCTCTTCAACCGCCATTTCTTGTCCGCTCTCTTGCACAGCCGCGACGGGCGGCGCAGTCAATCCCGCTTCGTTCCAGGAGCGTCCGAGTTTCTGGTGTTCGCGGTGTGCGGCGCGGCGCAGGTGCGCGAGATTGATAACGCCGCCGTCGCTCGCGGCGTTGAACGCGGCGGAGAGCGCGATGTTTTTTATCTGTCCGCCCGCGAGTTTGATTTCGCGCGCGAGCAGTTGGAAATCAACCTCCGGGTCGAGCGGCGCTTCCTGCGGAAACATCACTTCCCAGATGCGTCGGCGATATTCCTCGTCGGGAAAAGGAAACTCGACGATGAAGTGCATCCGCCGGACGAAGGCTTCGTCCAGATGTTGCCGCAGGTTGGTCGCAAGGATGGCGATGCCTTCAAACTCCTCCATCTTCTGCAAGAGATAGCCCACTTCGATATTGGCGTAGCGGTCGTGCGCGTCCTTGACCTCGGAGCGTTTGCCGAAAAGGGCGTCGGCCTCGTCGAAGAACAGAATCGAATAGCTCGACTGCGCTTCGCGGAAGATGCGGTCGAGATTCTTCTCCGTCTCGCCGATGTACTTGCTGACGATCTGCGAGAGGTCAATCTTGTAGAGCGCGAGCCGCAGTTCCCTTGCGATGACTTCCGCCGACATGGTTTTGCCCGTCCCCGGAGGGCCGGAAAAGAGCGCGTTCAAGCCCTTGCCGAGCGAGAGCTTGCGGTCGAATCCCCATTTGCCGTAGACGATGTGGCGGTGTTTGGCCTGATTGCAGATTTCCGTCAGTTGCGCGAGTTGGTCGGGCGGCAGGACTATCTCGTCCCAGCCATAGACGGGTTCGACGTGCCGCGCCAGCGTCGAGAGATGACGGCTCGACTGCGCGCGTGCGGCGGCGAACAACTCTTCGAGCGACGCTTGCGAGTTCGACAGCGCACGCGCGTGAGAGTTCGGATTGACGCGCGCGTCCGCATTGATGTGAACGCTCACATCTCCTGCGGCGTCCGCCGTTGATGCGTCGCGCCAGCGTGCACGCTCCGAGGCGGCGGCGACGCTCGCGCCGATCTCCTCATGCGTCAGACGAAAACGGCTGGCGAGCGCGTCGAGGTTCGGCGCGTCGAGCGCGTGGCCGCGTTCGGCGAGTCGCGCTTGCCAGATGGCGCGGCGCTGCGCGAAATTCTGCACGGGGAAATGAACGTCCAGAGCCTTCGGCGAACCGCTCGCCGCCAGCGACTTCTCGCCCGCCAGAATCGTGACGCACGCAGATTCGGCCAGCGCGCCGCTCAAGCGCGACGCGACGGGCGCGAGTTCGATCCCGGCGAGCGCGTCCATGCTATCCAGATAAACGAAGGCGCTCTGCAACTGCGCCTCGCGGAAGACGAGCCGCAACGCCTGCTCAAACTCCATCCCCGACGCGAGCGCGGCAGACACGTCAACGTGCAGCAGGCGCGCACCGGCGACGCCCGCCAGAGCCTCCGCCGTCCGTCGCCTGCCCGTCCCGCGTAAGCCCCGAAAATAGAGCGTCAGCGCATCGTTAGTTTCATGCGCCCGCGTGACGATGACGGGCAGCGCGCGCTTCATCTCGTCCGAGACGGGCAGTTCATCCAATCCTTGCGCCGGTTCGATCATCCGGCAGAATCTCGCCAGCCTCGCATCCAGACTCCGCTCTTCCAAAAGGAAATGCACGACCTGTTCGTCGAGCTTGAGATAGTGAGCCAGAAGCGGCGGTTGAAACTGGTTCGGGTCGGGCAGGAGCGTGACGAGGCCGTGACGGATGAGCGGCGCATCGGAGGCGAAGTGCGCGCGGCGCGCAAACTTTTCGGCGGCGTCCGTGCAGAGCAGATTGAGCGCGAGGTCAACGCTCGGACGCTTGCGCGTCACGTCGTCTTGAAGCGAGGCGTAGATTTTTTCATAACGCAGGTCGAGTTCGGGCGCGAGCGCGACGACGACCAGATGGAGGTCGAAGACCGAGAGTTGAAAGGTTGCCGCCAACGCCGCGAGCCGCGCCGGATAGCTGCCTTCCGCGTCAAACAGCGACTCGACGCCGCCCGCGTCACCTGTAGCAAAAGAGGGCGCGCAAGGGTCTTGCGCGAGCAGGCGTGTGAGTTCGTGCGGGCTGGTATAGAGCCCTCGAAAGGGGTCGGCGTGCGGCTCGCCTTCGGAGGAAGTCTGGAAACAGGCGAGCGCGCGCTCCAACATCCGGTCGAGACGACGCAGCACGGCGAGCAATTCGTCGTGCGCCGAATCTGCGCCGTCGCCGCCTCTGTGCTCTTTAAAAGTGGCCTCTAAGGGTTTCGCCATCGCCTCTTAAAAGGAACCGCTCTGACGCTGGATGAAAGGGATACCGATGGGCGCGATACGCATACGCTCCGAGACACCATGCACGGGTTAAAAGCAGGAGAACGCTTTCCGGCTGGAAGTGGTTCAGGGCAAGGCGAGGCTGCACCAATCGCTCTGCAAAGAAAATGATTGCTGATGTCAATTACAACGGTAAGAGTCGGACAGGTCGAGGAATAGAACTCTTAACAAATCATCCCTACTTGTGCGGAGACGAGAGCGTATGATGGCTGCGAACAAATGTCAATAGGAATGTTCTACACACCTCAAGAATGTTCCGCACACTCGGTGCGGACGCCCGCGCACGAACGTAAATGTGGATTTTCATGCTGAAAAACTCACTTTTTTCCGTCGTCGCGGCGAAGTGGCGGGCGGTTGGAGTTGCTTCTCTTTTTCGGCGTCGGCGGCGGGCTGACAATCTGGTCGAGCGTCAGCCAGAGGCTCCGGCTGTGATGAAAGAAGGCGAGCGGGAGGACGACGGCGAGCGCGAACATGACGTAATAGACGCGGTCGTCCGTGCCGGAGGTGAACAGGAGCGAGCCGAGATACGTGCCGAGGATGAGCATCTCGGTGACGATTACGTTGACGTAAATCGCGCCCATGAAGTAGCCCTGCTCGCGCTCGAAGACGAGCCCGCAAGCGGCGCAACTTTCGCGCATCTTAAACAGCGAGCGGTAAAGCGCGGTCTCGCCGCACGCCGGGCATCTCAGCCGCAGCCCGCGCATCACGATTCGCCTCACCGCCGCAATCTTCATCCGCTCGCCCGCGACATTTCCCGCGCATACAAAAATCTGATTCGACGCGCCGACAGCCTTCGAGTATCTTACATGCGCTCTCGCTGGCGACGGATTATATAAAAATTCTGCTCAACACGCGTCAGGAAACCTCCATGAAGATCACTATTGCCCGAACACTCGCGCGCATCGTCGCCGCAGTTTTCATCTGCTCGATAGCCGTCAACGGTCAAACGCCGACGCCCACGCCCGCCCCTTCGACGCAAGCCCCGCCCGCGACCGATATTTTTCTCGTCTCTTTGCAGAAGCGCGGCGGACGCTGGCAGGCGGGCCAGCCCCTCAACATCACGCGGCGCGCAGGCTACGACAACCAGCCGTCGTTTCTCCCCGACGGGCGAACGCTGCTCTACACTTCAATCCGCGAAGACAAGCAGGCCGACATCTACCGGTACGATTACCGCGCCGCTTCCGAGACGCGCCTGACCGCGACCGCCGAGAGCGAATACTCGCCGACATTGACGCCCGACGGCAGATACTTCTCCGTCATCCGCGTCGAAGCCGACTCCACGCAGCGGCTCTGGAAATTTCCCCTGCGCGGCGGCGGCACGCCCGCGCCGGTCTTGGAGAAGATAAAACCCGTCGGCTATCACCTCTGGCTCGACGCGCGGACGCTCGCCCTGTTCATCTTGGGCGAGCCGAACACGCTGCAAGTGGTCGAGACGGGGACGGAGAAAGCATCCGTCGTGCTGGAAAACATCGGGCGCTCGCTGCAACGCATCCCCCAACGTCAGGCGATGAGCGTCGTGCACAAAATCGGTGAAAAAGAGTGGATGATAAAGTCGCTCGACTTCAAGACGCGCCGGTTAACGACCGTCACAAAGACGCTCGACGGCAGCGAAGACTTGACATGGACGCCCGACGGCGCGCTCCTGATGGCTCAAGAGAGCAAACTCTTCATCATGTATCCCGCGCGCGAGGCAATCTGGCGCGAACTCGCCGACTTCTCCGCCGCACGCCTCAAAAACATCACACGCCTCGCCATCAGCCCCAAGGGCGACCGCCTCGCGCTCGTCGCTGTTCCCGAAAAGTAAGCAGCGGCTTATCCCTTCTAACTCCGAAACTCCAACCGTCACCGGACGAGTAGGGTTTCAAAATTAGCAAGACCACATCATCGAGGAATCTCCACACGGTTATCTTTCCCCTCCGCGCAACCGGCCATCCAACACAGGAAAATTGAAAGCACGCGACCGGGTCACGCTCGGGGTCACAACAGCCTTGACAATTCGTGAGTGTGCTCATATATTTGGTGAGCGCACTCACGGATTATCATATGGCGACGAAGAAAACAGTCAAATCGGTCACAAAGAAGCGCGCGCGTGCCGCGAAGCCGCGCCCTTCGGGGCGGCGCGCGCAGAACAAGCTGGATATCCGCGCACGTATCGTGCGTGCCGCGTTAGACCTCTTCCAGACAAAGGGATTCGATGCCACGACGACCAAGGCCATCGCCCGCAAGGCCCGCATCGCCGAGGGCACGGTCTTCAACTACTTCAAAACCAAGGACGACATCGCCCTCCATTTCTTCGAGCAGGAAGTTGATCAGGCGATGGCGACCGTCCGCGAGAACCCACGGCTGCGGAATGCGCCCCTTGAGGAGAAACTTTTCGCGCTCGTGCACAGCCAACTCGAATATCTGGCACGCCACGAGCGATTCATCGGCGCGGCATTGATCCACGCGCTCAAGCCCGCCTCGCCTCTCGGCCCCTTCAGTCATCGCTCGCAGGAACTGCGACACCGCTACCTCGGGTTCGTCGAAGAGCTCATCGAGGAGTCGTCGCCGAAGCACGAGCGCGGCCCGCTCAGTTTTTTTGCGCCGGAGGTTTTTTGGATCTACTACCTCGGCGTGCTGCTCTACTGGCTCAACGATTCGTCGGAGGGCAAACAGAACACGCTGGCTTTCCTTGATCGTTCGTTGAACGTCGGCGTTTCCATGTTCAAACGGGGGTGGCTGTAGATGAGTCCTGAGAAGAATACTCCCACGCGGCGCGCGCTCGCCGTCGCCTCGATGGGGGCGGGCATCGCTGGCAGTTACCTCGGTTACGTCTTGCAGCGCGCGTTTCTGGGCGACGCGCAGAGTGAGGCCAAGTTGAAATCCGCGCACGCCAGCGCGGCCCGGAGGATGCGCAACGAGATGCAAGCGTTGCGCGGGCCCGCCATGAAGCTCGGCCAGATGTTGAGCCTCCAGACGGGCATCCTTCCCGACGAGGTGCTTGCCGAATTGGCCTCCTTGCAGATGGAAGCGCCCGGCATGCACCCGTCGCTCGTGCGCGTGCAGATCAAGCAGGGTCTCGGAGGAGAGCCTGAAGACATCTTCAAGGAGTTCACGCCGGAACCGTTCGCCGCCGCGTCGCTCGGGCAGGTGCACCGCGCCGTCACACGCGAGGGAGAACATGTGGCCGTCAAGGTTCAGTACCCCGGCATCCGGCAGGCCATCACGAACGACTTCAAATTATTCCGCGCCGTCTCGAAGCCCGCGCAGGCTTCGGGGCATATCCCGAAGGCGGCGATTGACGAGATGGAGCAGCAGATCATCGCCGAGACCGACTACCGGCGCGAGGCCGAAAATATCGAGTTCTTTGGAAAACAGTTGACGCCGCTTGCGTTCGTCCATATCCCGCGCGTTCTTCGTGCATACTCGTCGGACAAAGTGTTGACGATGTCCCTGATGCGCGGCCAGCACCTCGAAGACTTCCTCGCCCGCCGCCCCTCGCAAAAATTGCGCGACCAACTCGGCGCGAACCTCTGCGAGCTATTCTTTTTTCAGGTATTGAAGGTCGAGGCTCTGCACGCCGACCCGCATTGGGGAAACTATCTTTTCCTGCCGGACGGCGGCGTCTGGCTGGTTGATTTCGGCTGCGCGAAATATCTCAGCCCCGAGACGGTCGCGTATCTGCGAAGCGTCTTTCTTTACCCCGGCGCAACCGACTCGGCGGACTTTCAACGGCTGCTCGAAAAGCCTTACCGTCTCACCGGACAGAAGTTGCATCCGGCCACGCGCCGCGCGCTCGTCAGTTTCGCGGAAAACTTCTACCGCAAGGTCTACTCGCCGTGGCCGGAGAAACGGCAGCCGTTCGACTTCGCCGATAAGGGATTTCTGGAAGATTATCTGCGGGAATCCAAAAACCTTCTCCGCACGAAAGGCGTGATGATCGAATACATCTTCATGGCGCGCGCCGAGATGGGTCTTTATCACACGCTGCACAGGCTGAAGGCGCGGGTTCCGACGAGCGACATTGTCAGGAAGTATCTCTAGATAAGCGTTCAACCACAGACGAGCGTTCAACTACTCTTTGCTCAATTTGGTAGCGTCGCGGCAATCGCTTCTCTTCCCGTATTTGGCAGGTAGTGAAATTCAATGCGCTTTGTCAGATTCGTCTTTCACACGCGTATCTGTTGCCACCCAGTTCACTTCCCACGTCTTGCCTCCATCATCCGAGAATGCCTGTTCGAAACGGCACGAATCAGGAGTGATGTCCGAGATCACGAATCGCACGAAGATGGTTCGGCCATTATATGTTTCGTGGGAGTAAAACTCGCCGCGCCCGTTTTTGAAGGCGCCGATTGTAGGCGTGCTCATGACGCCGCTGTTCGCGCCGGCAAAATTGAGGCTCCACTGCCGTGATTGCGGGTTGTATAGACGTAGGCTCAGACCTTCGAAGTGTCCCGCCGGGCCGTCGGCCACGAGTTC
>DATLMV010000126.1:0-15113 GCA_035537095.1 Pyrinomonadaceae bacterium | reverse complement strand
TCTTGGGCTAAATCTTCGGCTTCGGCGGTGTTTGAGGTCATCCGCAGGCAGAGAGAATAGACGCGGCGATTGTGCCGTTCGTAGAGTTGTTCAAACGCCGCGATGTCGCCTGCGGCGGCTGACTGCGCCAGCGCGTGGTCTTTCGGCGGGGCCGGGGCGACGACTGCTTTTTCGCGTTTCGTCTTCTGGAACAGCGGGAATGTGGCGGCGTTTGTGATGCTCATAGACAGCGATATCTGCAAGCCCCGTGCCGTCAAAAAAGGGCCGAATCACGCCGTAAATACGGGCTTTCGGCGATTTTCCGCCTGTTTCAAGACGAAAAGGGCTGCCGTGTGACGAAAGCGTGTAGCCGTCGCGCGTGCGCGTCGCGGTCGGCGTATAAATTCGATGACACGGGGCGGGGAGTTGTTGTTAAATTGAGCGATGGAGAAGACGGTCTATCCGGTGACGCCCGCCGTGCGCTTGCTGCGCGAGCGCAAGATTGAGTTCGCGCCGCATCTCTACGCGTGGGAGGAGAAGGGCGGGACGGCGCGCGCCGCCGCCGAACTGGGCGTCGAGGAACACGCGGTCGTCAAGACGCTCGTGATGGAGACCGACGCCCGCAAGCCCCTCGTCGTCCTGATGCACGGCGACAGGGAAGTCTCGACCAAACAACTCGCGCGGGCGCTCGAAACCAAAACGGTCGCGCCCTGTCCGGTCGAGACGGCGCAAAAACTGACGGGCTACATGGTGGGCGGCATCAGCCCCTTCGGGACGCGCACGCGGATGCCCGTCTGCGTCGAGTCCACCATCTTCGCGCTTCCCCGAATCTACCTCAACGGAGGCAAGCGCGGTTTCCTTATCTCCATCAACCCCAACGACTTACGGCTCGTCCTTCCCGTCCGCGAAGTGCAAGTCGCCATTTCCGCCGAGCCTTGAAGGGCCGTCAAGTCCTGCTCCCCGAGCGTTTCATAAATCTTCGCTGGCATAGACCACACGGGCCATCCGCCCATCTAAACTGATTATATGCGTCCGATAACGCAGGACGGTAAAGCGATAACCTATACTCTTACAATGGTTTACAGTTCCGGCGGCTTCGCCGCACGCGGTTAATTCTGTTTCTCAAGGCGTGGGCTTTAAGTCGTGCGGGGAAAATCTTTATCCAAAAAGTGTTTCATGTATGAAATTTTGTTTTACTCTCGCGGAAAAATTTGCTAAAGTGCTCGGCCAGACAGGTGGGTAGGGCACGGCGGGTGTCTGGAAGCTTTGAGAAAATTTTTCGAGGGCGCGCGGTTCGCGCAGTTAAAGATGGGGCCGTATCCGGCTACATGAGGAGCAAAACATGAGTCAAACAAGCAAACCGAAGGTGAATCCTTTGAGCCGCCGTCCGAGGCAGCAGCGTCTGGTGATGGCGGTGCGCGGCGGGGCCGGTGTCGGTAAGAGTTTCTTTGTGCGGAGCATGTCGGAGGCGGGTCTGGGTCGTCTCTGCATCTTCGACGTGGAGCGCAAGGCGCGTCTTCTGCGCGGCGTCGGGACACAGTTCGACGCGCTGGAAATCGAACACGCCGACGAGTTGCCGGAGTTTATTGACTGGGCTTTGTCGGGCGAGGGACGCGAACAGAACTACGGCTGCTTCGCGCTCGACTCTTGGGCCTCCTATTTCTCCGCCAAGCACAGCGAGATGGTGGCGGCGGTGCGCGAGCGCACGGGCGACCATCTGGCGCAGCCGAGCGCCGAGGAGTTGGCCGCCGACCAGATGATTCTGCAAGGCGTCCTGCGTCGCCTCTGCATCGAGAGCGGCAAGTCGGTCGTCATCGTTGACCAGATTCCGGCGAAGGGCAAAGAGGCGAAGGAAGACAACGAGGTCGGGCGCGTGCTGCCGATGACGGCGAGCGGCCTCGAATACTTCGTTGACATCATGGTCGAGGTTTCGTTGCAGGAGCGCGAGGGCGAGATCGTCCGCGTGTTTCAAATCGTCAAGAGCAACAGCGACGCCTTCGAGGTCGGCTTCGAGATGTCGGGCGACGTGTCGTTCAAGGATTTTATCGAACACATGAAACGCGAGACGACGACCGACCTGCCCGTCGAAGCGCCGAAGCCTTCGGCGGTTCCCGAAATCCTCGAAGAGAAAGCCTCGCCGCTCTCGATTGTGCCGAACACCATCACGATTCAGGAGTTGATTGCCAAAGCCGAGGAGCACGGCTTCAAGATGGCGGACATCGTCACGGGCGCGAAGGTCTATCACAACCAGCCGAACATCTACCGCCTGACGCCCGAACAGGTCGCAGACCTCGACCGCCGCATCACCGCCCGCATCGAGAAGATGCGCGACACACAGACGGACGCCGCGCAACCCGCCGCCAAGCAGGCGTCTGCCGCGAGCAGCGACGCGAATGCCAGCACGCGTCCGCAAGGCACGCGCAACCTCAAGCGAGCCTGAAAAGCGCGCGCCCTGTCTCATTGACGTAAACTGAAACCGAACGAAGCGCGGCCCAACAAGAAGAACGACGCGGGAGAGCACACACGCTCCCCGCGTCGTTCTTTTTTCGCGTGCGGGCGCGAATTTAGATGCCCCCGTCATGCCGCAAATAGTCGCGGCGGGAGATTCGTTGTATAAATAGAGTTATCAGCTTTGACGCTTTAGGGAGATTCGACGGGAGACGTTTATGAAATATTACGAGAATGTTCTGGGACTCATCGGGCACACGCCGCTCGTGCGACTCAACCGCATCACGCAGGGCATCAAGGCTCTGGTGCTCGCCAAGATGGAGAATCTGAATCCGGGCGGCTCCGTCAAAGACCGCATCGGGATTTCGATGATCTCGGCGGCGGAGAGCGACGGGACTTTGAAACCGGGCGGAACCATCGTCGAAGCGACATCGGGCAACACCGGCATCGGGCTGGCGCTCGCCGCTTGTGTCAAAGGCTATCGCTGCATCTTCGTGATGACGGATAAAGCGTCCACCGAGAAGGTTCGCTATCTCAAGGCGTTGGGCGCGGACGTGGTGGTCGTGCCCTCGTCGGCCAAGCCGGGGACGCCCGACCATTACGTCGCCACCGCCAAACGCATCGCGTCCGAGACTCCGAACTCTTTCTATCCGAACCAGTACGCGCATCCCGCCAACCCCGCAGCCCACTACCGCACGACCGGCCCCGAAATCTGGGAGCAGACCGACGGGCGCATCACGCACTTCGTCGCCGGACTCGGCACGGGCGGCTCGATTTCCGGCACGGGCCGCTTCCTCAAAGAGAAGAACGCCGACATCAAAGTCATCGGCGCAGACCCCTACGGCTCGGTCTTCAAGACCTACAAGGAGACGGGCCAGACTCACGAGGTCACGCCTTATCTCGTCGAGGGCATCGGTCAGGAGGTCGTCCCCGAAAACGCGCATCTCAAATACGTGGACGAGGTCTATAACATCACCGACCGCGAATCGTTTGAACTCTCGCGCCAACTCGGACGGCAAGAAGGACTCTTCTGCGGCGGTTCGACGGGCACGAACCTCGCCGCCGCCCTGAGAGTCGCGCGGCCTCTGGACGAGAACGCCGTCGTCGTCTTCATCGTCTGCGATACGGGCGAGCGTTATTTGACGAAACATCACTCGGACGAGTGGATGAAGGAGAAGCGTCTGCTTGAACCGCAGCGGATGACGGCGGGCCTCATCAACAAGACGAAGAATCAGAGCGCGCCGCAAACGCTCGTCGTCGCCAAACCGGACGAGCGCGTCGCCGAAGCTCTGGCGAAGATGGACGAACTCGGCATCACGCAACTGCCCGTCTTGGAGGACGGCCAGTCGGTCGGGTCGCTGCGTGAGAACCGCGTGCTGGCGAAGGTGCTCGGCAACCGCGAACTGCTCGAAGCGCCGGTCGGCGAAGTGATGGACAAGAGCTTTCCGGTCGTTGACGTGGATGATAGCGTGGGCGACGTGACGCGACAGTTGCAGGTCAGCCCCGCCGTCCTCGTCGAAGAGTACGGGCGCATCACCGGCATCATCACACGCCACGACCTGCTCGACGCGACCATCTCAACAAATCATGCCTGAGAGCGTCGCATCACCGCGTCGCCTCTAGCCTATCGCTGTGGTTGGTTTTACGTCGTCGCTTCGTTTTGGATGCGCTCGTAGGTTGAAACCTTGAGATCGTCGCCAATCTCTTCGGTGTCGCGGAGCGCGAAGCCGCGCAGGAAGTCGGCGGGCATAAAGGTGTCGGCGTCTTCAACCGTGAGCGGGATTTCCGTGATGAGCCACCTGTCTATCTCCAAGAGGAAACTGCGGAAGACCTCCGCGCCGCCGATGACGTAGATGTCGCAGGCCAGATATTTTTTCAGAGACAGCACCGACATCTTGTCGCGCAGCAAGACGACCGACTCCTGCGGCTCGACGCGCGACGCGCGACTCAAGACGACGTTGAGTCTCTCCGGCAGAGGCTTCCGCAGAGAGAGCCACGTCCGGTAGCCCATCACGCAGACGTTTCCCGTCGTCCGCCGTTTGAAGAATTTCAGATCGGCGGAGTAATGCCAAGGGAGCGCGCCGCCCCGCCCGATAGCCCCTCTCCTGTCAATCGCCACGATGCCGATGATGTTGGACATAACTCTCTGAACCAAACTCTCACAACTCTTCAAAATAGACTCTCGCACGTCAATCTCTTAGACGGCGACCGGCGCTGCGATCTTACTGTGCGACCTGTAGCCGACGAGACGCAGGTGCTCGAAGCGCACCCGCAGAAGACCTTCGAGTCCGCGCAAGTCTCCGCCCGCGTCGAGAATCTCTAAGCGCGGCAGCGGCAGCGGCTCTCTCGAGAGCAGTTCTTCCACCTGTTCCAGATGATTCAGATAGATGTGGTAATCGCCGAGCGTATAGACGAGCTCTCCGACCTCCAACCCGCAGACGTGCGCTATCAAGTGCGTCAACAAAGCATACGAACTGATGTTGAAGGGCACGCCGAGAAACGCATCGGCAGAGCGTTGATAGAGTTGGCAATGCAGAATCTTTTCCGCTTCAATCTTGAACTGAAAGAGCGTGTGGCACGGCGGCAAATCAACCGACTCGGCATCCTGCGGACTCCAACCCGTGACGATCAAGCGTCTTGAGTTCGGGTTGCGCTCGATGTTCTCCAAGAGGCGCGCGATCTGGTCTATACCGTCGCGCGCGGGATAGTGGCCGCCGAAGGAGCGCCAGAGATAACCGTAGATGGGGCCGAGGTCGCCGGGGGCGCGACCGAAGCGAGAGGTGTGCGCGGCGTCGGCCCACTCGGCCCAGATGTCCACGCCGCGCGCGCGCAGGTTGGCTTCATCGGTGTCGCCGGAGAGAAACCAGAAAAGCTCCTCGGCCACCCAGCGAAAGGGAACTCGCTTGGTGGTGACGATGGGGAAACCGGCGCGCAGGTCGAAGCGCGTCTGGAAACCGAAGTGGGAGATCGTGCCGACGCCCGTCCGGTCTCGATGGCGCGTACCGTGTGCGAGGATTGATTGCAGCAGTTCTTGATATTGTTTCATGCGTCCGTTCGACCGCGCGAAAATTTGGATGCTATTTGCCGGAGACGATCACGTGCTGGATGGCGGGCGGCAGCGGTTGGATTCGGCTGCGCGCGAATCCGGCGTTGCGAAACATCTGTTCGAGTTCGGCGAACGTGTATGCGTCGCCTGCGGGCGTCGAAGCGAGCATCGTCAGGCTGAAGGCGGCGGCGACGGGCGGCGAGACGCGGTCTTCGTCGGGGACAAACTCAAGCGTCACGGCGCGTCCTCCGTCGCCGAGCGCGGCGTGAACTTTCCGCAGCAGCGTCTCACACGTCGGCGGGTCGAAGTGGTGCAGAAAATTCGTGAGCAGAATGAGGTCGTAGCCCTCGCCGTATTCAACCTCGAAGGCGCTGCCCGCGAGCGTTCGATAACGCTCGCCGACTCCGGCCTGCAAGGCGTTCTCCTGCGCGACCTCCAAGACCTTCGGCCAATCGAGCGCGACGATTTCGGCACGGGGAAACTCGCGCGCGAAGGCGATGCCGAAGACGCCGTGACCGGCGGCCACGTCGAGTATCTTCAACTTTCGGTCGCGCGGGCCGTCAAGCATCTGCGCCATCAACTGCGCGGGCATCTGCATCATCGGAGCCATCGCGCGCGCGAAACTGACCCACACCGGATTCTCTTGCGAGACCGTGCCATCCCCGGCGAGCGTCGTCCCGCCGCGACGCACGACGTTCGTCATGTCTTTGAATCCCTCGGTGATAGTCGGCGACAGTAGAAACTCGATTGCGCCGCCCATGTATGCGGGCGAGCGTCGGTCGAGAAAGACGGCGGAGTCGGGCGTGAGCCCGTAGCGGCCCGCGTCTTTCGTCAGAAAGTCGTGGAGCACCAGATAGTCGCAAAGGATACGCATCCCGCGCTCGGAGGCCGCGCACCTGCGCGCCAGTTCCTCGACGCTCGCATGGCCTTCGCCGACGGCGGTAAAGACGTTCAACTCAATCGCCGCACGGATGGCGGCAGAGCGTTGATAGGCGTTGACGGTCTCGAAAAAATGTAGGGGCGAAGGCGGCGGCGGTTGCTGTTCGGACATGCTTATTCTCCGTTTATGAGTTGAATAAAACTCAGGCCCGCTTGTTGTTGGAATTAAAACTTGAGCCCGCTTGATGTCGAAATCTGTAGGCCCGCGCGTGCTCAATTCGAGAATGCCGTACGCTCGTGAATGGTCGAAACGTCTCTCATGTTTTCGCGCCGGTTGCGGCCTCGCGGAGAATCGTGCAAAGTATCCTCCGTTAAAATTTCCGATAGAATATCGCAGCTTACGCGTGAGCGGAAGAACGGGCGACCGCGCCGCCGCCGCTCCCCGACGTTTCGCACGCGAGCTTGCACAAGGGGCACACACGATGATTAAACGAAGACCCGCCGACGAACGCGGCATGACGCAAACTCATTGGCTCGAAAGCTATCACACCTTCTCCTTCAATCGCTATTACGACCCGCAGCACACGGGCTTCCGTCAACTGCTGGTCATCAACGAAGACTTCGTCGCGCCCTCGCAGGGCTTCGGGACGCATTCGCACCGCGACATGGAGATCATCACCTACATCGTCTCGGGCGCGCTCCAACATCGCGACAGCATGGGCACGAGTTCCGTCATCCGTCCCGGCGAGGTGCAGCGGATGAGCGCGGGGACGGGCGTCAGCCACAGCGAGTTTAACCCTTCGTCCGACGAGCCGACGCACCTTTTGCAAATCTGGATTCAGCCCGAACGCAGAGACCTCACGCCGGGCTACGAGCAACGCGCGTTTCCCGCCGAAGAGAGACAGGGGAAACTGCGTCTGGTCGCATCGCGCGACGGCGGCGAGGGCTCCGTCACCGTTCAACAGGACGTGCGGCTCTACGACGCGCTGCTCGACGCGGGCGCGGAAGTCTCTCACCCTCTCGACGCCGGACGCCACGCGTGGCTGCAAGTCGTCAAAGGCACGCTCACGCTCAACGGCACGCGGCTCGGCGCGGGCGACGGCGCTGCCGCCAGCGGGGAAGAAACGCTGAACATCAGCGTCGCAGAGGCCGCCGAAATCCTTCTCTTCGATCTGGCCTGAAGATAGCGAAATGGCGCAAAACAGCGCGCAAAAGATAGCGAAAGAGCGCGAAAACAGCGTGCAAAATCTCGAATGCCGGGGGTGTTCTCGTCGCGCTTGAGGGTCAATAATAAAGGTTGACAAAATCCCTTTTGTAACTATAATTGTTACGAATGCCATGCCCTCCGCGATTGGTCGAGCGCGCGTTTATTACGAGCAGGGGGCGTCCGTCGAATTGAGACGGGAAGCGGCGCGCGGCTATTTGTAACAGGAGCGGTCACAAATTCTATTTGCAGAGGAGATAAATGATGAGCGAATATGTCAACGAAGTCAGCGACACCAATTTCGAGGCGGACGTGCTGCAATCGGAGCGGCCTGTGCTGGTGGACTTCTGGGCTCCGTGGTGCGCTCCCTGCCGGATGCTCACTCCCACGGTCGAGGCCGTCGCCGAGAAGTACGCGGCCAACGCTAGAGTGGTCAAACTCAACGTGGACGATAACCCGTCGGTGTCGCAGCGTTACGGCATCAAGGGGATTCCGACGCTGATTCTCTTTAAGAACGGGAAAGAGGAGGAGCGGGTGGTGGGTGCGACCTCGAAGGAAGCCATCTCGCGCATGATTGATAAACACGTCGGGAGTGCTGCTGCCAGCGCGTAAGGTTTGGACTCGTCAGAACGCTCGAAACGGAGAAGTTTATGGAACAGGACGAAAGGGCGGCAACCGATCAAGACGGAGCGTTGCGCGAACACCTGCTCTATCTGCTGCGCGGCGGCGGCGCGCACATAGATTTCGAGAAGGCGGTGGCGGATTTTCCCGTCAAGCAGATGAACAGGCGCGTCGAGCATCTGCCCTATAGCGCGTGGCAGGTGCTCGAACACATGCGTATCGCGCAATGGGACATCCTCGAGTTCAGCCGCAATCCCGCGCACGTCTCACCCGCTTGGCCGGACGGCTACTGGCGCGCGAAGGATGTCGTTCTGGATGCGAACGCGTGGGACAAGAGCGTCGAGGCTTTCCGCGCCGACCTCAAGGCGTTCACGGATTACGTCGCCGACCCCGCAAATGATCTGTTCACACCCTTTCCGCACGGCGAAGGGCAGACGCTCCTGCGCGAGGCGCTGCTCGTCGCCGACCATAACGCGTATCATCTGGGCGTGCTCGTCACGCTCAGACGGATGCTCGAAGCGTCTGACGATTCGCAGAGTTAGGGGCGGAAAACGGGCGAACTCAGGCGGGGTCGGCGCTTTTCATCAGCCATTCGTCGCAGGCGGCGGCGGCCTCGTCGGCGGCGACAAGACGGTCAACGGCCTTCAGATGTGTGTCGCTGGCGGCGGTGTAGTCTCCGGCCATCAGTAGTTCGGCGAACGCTTCAAAAGCTTCCGCGGCCTCGCGCGCTCTCGCCGCCGCGACGCGCGCTTCGTTGGCCGCGACGTTGTAAATCTCTCTGGGGTCGTTTGTTTTGTCGGTCATAGCGCGCATCATGCACCCGCCGGGCGCTTCCAATCATCACAACAGATTAACGTAAGCGTCGAATTTATCATACTTTACGTCGCCCGTTGAGGTTTGCAGCTTGCAACTTTAGGGCGAAATAGTGCATCATAACGTTCAGCTATTCCTTCTCTCGCGCATCAACGGTGATGCGCCCCGTGCCTCGAAACTGGCGGCGGCGTTCTGGATGGTTCGAGAGCAGGCTGATTTCAACTTAGAAGCCGCTCCTTTTAGAGCACCCGGACACGAGCCTTCGCTGCTACCGTTTCACCGAAGCCACTTAGATTCCAAAGCTTCTCAATGATACTCCCGCAGGGGAGAGGTACAACTACATGTCTATGAAACTTTACGTCGGCAATCTCGCTTTCCAAACTTCGAGTGAGAACTTGCAGGAGCTGTTCGCGCAGGCCGGGACGGTCGAGTCCGCGTCCGTGGTGGAAGACCGCGAGACGGGACGTTCGCGCGGCTTCGGCTTCGTCGAGATGTCTACGAAGGAAGAGGGCGAAGCGGCTATCGCTCAGTTCAACGGTAAAGAGTTTAACGGTCGCGCCCTGACCGTCAACGAAGCGCGCCCGCGCGAAGATCGCGGCGGACGTGGCGGTGGTGGCGGTGGTCGTGGCGGCTTCGGCGGCAATCGTGGCGGCGGTGGCGGCTACGGCGGCGGCGGTGGCAATCGCGGCGGCGGCTTCGGCGGCGGCGGCGGTGGCAACCGCGAACCCCGCTGGTAAGCTGCTCTACTTGCGACCAGCGACACTTGAGATAAAGCGCCTCTGGCCCTGACAAACAACATCGGTCAGGGGCGCTTTTCGGTTTTTCAGTACAACCCGCGCTCTCTCTGCATGTGACAGCGAGCGCGCCGCAAAGGAACTTAATGAATTTTCTCGAACTGGGACTCCAACCCGCGTTTGTGCGTGGCTGCGAGGCCCTCGGATACACCGAACCAACACCAATTCAGCAACAGGCGATTCCCATCGTCCTGAGCGGCTCGGACTTAATCGGCTGCGCCGAAACCGGCACAGGCAAAACAGCCGCCTTTCTTTTACCACTCATTCAGCGGATGGCCGAGAACCCGCGCCCCGGCGTGCGCGTGCTCGTCGTCGCGCCGACGCGCGAACTCGTTTCGCAGATCGAGGCCAGCTATCGTGAACTCGCGCCGAAGAAGAGCCCGCGTTGCGTGAGCATCATCGGCGGCGTCGGCATTGGCCGACAGGTCGAGGGTCTGCGGCGCGGCGCGGGAGTCGTCGTCGCCACGCCGGGACGCCTGCTCGACCACATCGAACGCGGCTCGATCAATCTCTCGCAGGTTGACGCGCTCGTGCTCGACGAAGCCGACCGCATGTTCGACATGGGCTTCTGGCCTGCCATTCGTCGCCTGCTCGCCGTGCTGCCCGTCAAACGGCAGACGCTTCTGTTCTCGGCGACGATGTCGCCCTCAATCGAAGAACTCGCGCGCTCGACGATGAACAAACCGAAACTCGTCGAAGCCAGCCAGCGCGGCCACGCTCCGATGACCGTCAAGCAGACCGTCTATCCGGTCGCGGTCGAATCGAAGATGGCGCTCCTGCTCGAACTGCTCGAACGCGAACGCTTCGAGCGCGTGCTGGTCTTCACGCGCACACGGCGCGGGGCCGAACGCCTCTCGCACATTCTCGAAGCGCGCGAGCACAAGGTCAACCGCATTCACGCCGACCGCACGCAGGGACAGAGAGAGGCCGCGCTGCGTGGCTTCCGCGACGGGCAGACGCGCGTCCTCGTGGCGACCGACATCGCCGCGCGCGGTTTAGACGTTGACGCCGTTTCGCACGTCATCAACTACGACGTGCCGACCGCGCCCGAAGATTACGTGCACCGCATCGGACGCACCGGACGCGCCGGGAATCGCGGCCACGCCATCACTCTGATGACGCCGGTTGACGAACTCTCGATCCGCGCCATCGAACGCCTCACGGGTCAATCCGTCGAGCGCGTGCTGCTGCCCACCTTCGGCGGAACGCAGCGAACCGAAAGCGCGAAAGCTCCCGTCCCGTTCAAACGTTCGGGCGGCGGCAGCCCCGGTCGCCGTTCATTCCGCCCGCGCCGCGCGAGCAGGTAAGCGCGCAAGCAAGTCAGATTGCACGGACGGTTGTGCGAACCTCGCTAGAGACCGTCCGTGTCGTCCGCTCACCGAAGCGGTCAACTTTTTGAGCCTGAGATTTTCGCGGTCAAACCGCCAGCCTGAATTGAGAAGAAAGAGGACTCGAATGGAGAAACTGGAGAAACAGACGTATGCAGTCGGCGCGCGTGTCGAGAAGGAATGCGCCTTGTGTGGCGAAGAGCGCGGCCATGTGGTCGTCTCCGTCACGAAGCGCGAACAGGTTTCACGCGTCGAGTGTCCGAAGTGCGGCACGCGCAGCAGTTTCAAAAGCGGTCTCGTCGGCTCCGGCCAACGCTCCTCGACCAAAGCGGGCCTGCCCTACGACCGCACGCGCACATACCGCACCGGCCAGACGCTCCTCCATCCGACCTACGGCATGGGCGAAGTGACCGCCATCATCGAACCCCAAAAGATAGACGTGCTCTTCTCCGACCGCCTCCGCCGCCTCATCCACGGGCGCGTCTGAGAGCGACCGGCAAGCCCGTCATTCCGCGAAAAGTCCGCGAAACGCGCCAACGGTTTCAGGACTCACCCGCGCTTTCCGCAAAACAGGCCGCACGCGGCCTCCTTGTGTCTAAAATAGCCGCCCCTCGAAGGACGCGGTTTCCGTACGGACGACAGTCCGTTACCGAAAACCCGACTCCCCTTCAAGAGCGGCTTTTGCATTGTCGAAACAGTCTTCTACCACGAAGTTGTTCAACTGATAAACGCGCGTAGTAGCTCACTTTGAAAACGGAGAGCCGATAAGTGTCGCTCTCCGTTTTCAAAGTGAGCCATTATCTAAGCGCGTCGCATCTTTGTTCCTGAGGCGGCTGTGTGCTAGTATCCGCGCCGATGGAATTAGTGGAAAAAGCGCGGATTATGGACGGGGCGCGGATTAATCGCGCGCTGGCGCGGTTGGCGTCGGAGATTGTCGAGGAGAATCACGGCGCGGGCTTGCTGTATCTGATCGGGATTCAGCGGCGCGGCGTGCCGCTGGCGAATCGTCTGGCCGACAAGATCGCAGACCTCGAAGGGCAGCGCCCGCCGGTCGGCATTCTCGACATCACGCTCTACCGCGACGACCTCTCGACCGTCGGCGCGAATCCGGTGATTAACCGGACGGAGTTGCCGGTCAACGTCGAGGGCAAAAACGTGCTCTTGATTGACGACGTGCTCTACACGGGCCGCACGATTCGCGCCGCGCTCGACCAGTTGATAGATTTTGGTCGCCCGTTGCGCGTGCAACTCGCCGTCTTGATTGACAGGGGGAAGGAGCACCGCGAGTTGCCGATTCAGGCGGACTTCGTCGGGAAGTTTGTGCCGACGAAAAAGAGCGAGATTATCAAGGTGATGCTCGACGACTTTGACGGGGAAGAGGCGGTCGCCATTGTCGAGCGACCCTCGACCGAGGATTGAGGAAAGCGGCCAGCGTTGGCCGCTTTTTTTGTATCCGGAAAAGCGACTCGACGAAGACGGTTTGGTTTCCCGGTGGCAAGCATGACGACGACGGGCCTTGTGCATAAACATCTGCTCGGCATAAGCGGGCTTTCCGCCTCCGAGATCACGCATCTGCTCGACGCGGCGGAGACCTTTCGCGAGATTTCGCAGCGCGACATCAAGAAGGTTCCGGCCTTGCGCGGGCGGACGGTCATCAATCTCTTCTTCGAGGCTTCGACGCGCACACGCACCTCTTTCGAGATTGCCGGAAAGCGCCTCTCGGCGGATGTCATTAACATCAGTTCCGCGACTTCGAGCGTCACGAAGGGCGAGACGCTGCTCGACACGGCGCGCAATCTCGAAGCGATGTCGCCCGACCTGATCGTCATTCGTCATCCTTCGGCGGGCGCACCCCACGCGCTCGCGCGTATTTGCAGCGCGTCCATCGTCAACGCGGGCGACGGCGCGCACGAGCATCCGACGCAGGCTTTGCTTGATGCGCTCACGATGCGCCAGCAAAAGGGGCGCATCGAAGGTCTCAAGGTCGCCATCATCGGCGACATCCTCCATTCACGCGTCGCGCGCTCGAACGCGCATCTCCTGACCAAGCTCGGCGCGTCGGTCGCGCTCGCGGGGCCGGGAACGCTCGTGCCTCCGGATTTGCGCGAGTTGGTCGAGCAGGCGGGCTTGACGGTTGAACCGCGCATCGAGCGTGCGATTGAAGGCGCGGACGTGGTGATGGTCGTGCGTATCCAGCGCGAGCGACAGGACTCCGCGTATCTGCCGAGCCTGCGCGAGTATGCCGTGCACTACGGGCTCAACCTCGAACGCCTGCGCGCCGCCGCGCCCGACGCCATCGTGATGCATCCCGGGCCGATGAATCGCGGCATCGAAATCGCGTCCGACGTGGCCGACGGCGCGCGCTCGCTGATTCTCGATCAGGTCGCCAACGGCCTCGCCGTCCGCATGGCCGTGCTCTATCAACTCGCGGGCGGCGCGTCCATCCCCGCGCTCGCAACGCAGACCGCCAACACCGCGAAGCAAGAGAGCGCAACCGTTAGCGAACCGCTCACCGCCGTCTCCGACTCCTGACACATCATGCGACTCCTGATTGCCAACGGTTATCTGATTGACCCTTCGCAGGGAATCAACGCGGGTAAAAATCTGCTGCTCGAAGACGGGCGCGTCGCCGCGCTTCTGGAACGCAGCGAAGCGACGCCGGAGGGCGCGGAAGTTTTCGACGCGACGGGATTGGTCGTCGCGCCCGGTTTCATTGACTTGCACGTGCACCTGCGCGAGCCGGGTCAGGAGTATAAGGAGACGATTGCGAGCGGCGCGGCGGCGGCGGCGGCGGGCGGTTGGACGAGCGTCTGCGCGATGCCGAATACTGACCCCGTCAACGATAATCCGGCGGTGACGAGTTTTATCGTCGAGCAGTCGCAGCGCGTCGGGCTGTCGAACGTCTTTCCGGTCGGCGCGATCACGAAGGGCTCGAAGGGCGCGGAACTCGCCGAGATGGGCGAGATGAAGCGCGCCGGAATCGTCGCCGTGACGGACGACGGGCGCAGCGTGCCTTCGACGGGGTTGATGCGGCGTGCGTTGGAGTATGCGCGCGGGTTCGATTTGACCGTGATGGATCATTGCGAAGACCATTCGCTCGCGGCGGGCGGCGTGATGCACGAGGGGAGTTGGTCTCTGCGTCTGGGCTTGCGCGGAATCCCCGCGCTCGCAGAAGAAACGGATGCGGCGCGCGATTGTGCGCTCGCGGAGTTGACCGGAGCGCGCGTCCATCTCGCACACGTCTCGACGCGCGGCGCGCTCGAAGCCGTGCGGCGTGCGAAGTCGCGCGGCGTGAGCGTTACGTGCGAGGTCGCACCGCACCATTGGACGCTGACGGACGAGTCGGTCAAAGACTACGACACCAACTACAAGATGAACCCGCCGCTCCGCAGCCGCGAACATCTGGAAGCCGTCCTCGAAGCCATCGGCGACGGGACGATTGACGCCATCGCCACAGACCACGCGCCGCATCACGCCGACGAGAAGGGACTCGAATTCGACCACGCGCCCTTCGGCATCACCGGACTTGAAACCGCCGTCGGGCTTGCGCTCGACGGTTTGGTGCATCGGGGTCACATCGGTCTTGAGCGTCTGGTGGAACTCTGCTCGGTCAATCCCGCGCGCATCTTCAATCTCGAAGGACGTGGCACGCTGCGCCGGGGCGCTTGGGGCGACGTGACGATTCTCGACCCCGACATCGAATGGACTTTCGATGTCGCCCACTCCAAATCAAAGAGCCGCAATACGCCCTTTCACAAACGCGCGATGCGCGGCGCACCCGTCGCCACCATCGTCGCCGGAAGAATCGTGAGTAGTGAATCGTGAATCGTAAATCGTAAATAGAAAGCTTGCTTAATGCAGTTATCTATTTAACCCAAGTTGCTAGTTATAGCTTAGCTGCTCTTTGAAAACGAAAAGCCCTTTCCTAAACTTTTGTTACCACACAAAAAGTAAAGGGAAAGGACTTCTCGGATGTACGACCGTACTTTGGCAATATACTG
>DATLMV010000125.1:0-7150 GCA_035537095.1 Pyrinomonadaceae bacterium | reverse complement strand
CATCCCTCCGCCCTCATCCCTTACACAAAGACGACGGGCCACCTACGCCCTCGCTACGCTGGTGGCCCGCCGACTTCTCACATTCTTTCCGCATTGGGGAAAAATGCGATGTGCACGCACCTTAGCACCGAAAACGCCGGTTGGCAAGAGCGATTACGCAAAGCTAAACGAAGGGCAAACACTTCTTGCGCGTTCGGAGAGGATTCTCACAGAAACGAGCACTTTTGCCGCTCAAGGCTTGAGCACGCAGGGATTCTCGGTCGCATCAAGGGGATTGACGGTCGCTTGCCGGGTGCATTGTGAGAGCGCGTGCCGTGTAAAAATATCCTCGATGGCGTCTGACCTTCGGAGCATGGTCGGGCAGTTTGTCGGCGTGCGTCGCGTGTCCGTTTCTCGACGGCGACGGCGGCGCGCGCCTGCGTCCCGGCGTGCGGACGGGGCCGGATGTCTGAAATGATGCGCGGGGGGATGGAAATCGGCGTTGATTACGCGTTTTTCTATAATTGTCCCCATGAGAGATTCCGCAAGGACACTTCGGGAGACGAGAGAACGCAGGGCTCTCCCCTTCGTCTCCCGGAGTGAAACAAACGAGAGAGGGCAGGAGTTATTTCGATGAACGAACCCACGTTGATTCTATTGCTCGGAGCGGGGCTGATGCTGTGCGCTTCGAGGGTGCGCAGGTGGCGCGGCGGCGACGCGTAAGGCGCGCGCGGGCAGGGGCAGCGGGGCGAAATCCCTCGCGGCGTCCCCCGCGCACGCGCGAGAATTAGGAAAAGGTGGTTGATGTCGGCTGCGGTTTAGACGTACACTCCGAACCGTTCAAATCTAGCCCGCACGAAAACTTGAAGGAGAGACGAATGCTTCCGCGAAAATATCTTTTCGGCGCAATGCTGACGGCGTTGCTGGCGCTCGCCGCAGCGGTCGGCCCGGTGTCGCAGGCCAAAAAACAGAGGGGCAATCTTCCACCTCCGAACCTGCCGCCGAGCGTGACGGTCGAACCCGAGATGACGCACATCACCGTCTGCCAGAACGACCCCGCGCAATCAACCGCGCGACTCCAACTGCGCGCCGTCGGGCGCAGCCCGCAGAACCGGGACTTGATCTATCGTTGGACGACGAGAGACGAGTCGGGAGCCAGCGTCGGGCGTTTGGAGAACGCCAACACGGCGACGCCGACGTGGGACTTGACGGGCGTCCCGCCCGGTAAATATCGCGCGACGGTCGAGGCCGACAGCAGCAGCATCGCGGGCGAGGGCTGCATGGCCTTCGCTTCGGCTTTCGTCGTCGTCAGAGAATGCTTGCCGCCGCGTCCCGTCTGCCCGAGCATCTCGCGCACCTGCCCCGACACGGTCAAGGTCGGCACGCCCGTCGTCTTCACCGCCGAAGCGACCGGCGGCACACCGGGCGTCACGCCCACGTATCAATGGACGGTCACGGGCGGACAGATCACCGCCGGGCAGGGCACGACCTCGATCACCGTTGACACCACGGGGATGGGCGGCAAGACCATCACCGCCAACTTTGAAGTGCTCGGCTATCACAAGCCGTGTCCGGCCAGTTGCACCGTCAGCGTGCTGCCGGACGAGCCGCCGAAGGTCTTCGATGTCTATAACGACATCACCTACAACAACGAGAAGGCGCGGCTCGACGATTTCGTCATCTGGTTGCAGAGCCACCGGGGCGCGCACGGCTACATCCTCGCCTATCAGGGCACGCGCAGTCGTGCGGGTCGTGCGCGGATGCGCGCCAACCGCGCGCGCGACTACGTCGTCAACGAGCGCGGCATCGAAGCCACGCGCATCGAGGTTCTCGAAGGCCCGACGCGCGACATTTTGACGCTCGAACTGCGCGGCGTCGAAGCGGGCCAGCCCGCGCCGCGCCCGTAAAGAGGCAAACGCACGAAAGAGCGCGACGCGCGAAAGCTCGCGTCCCTTTCTTAAACAGTCCGAACAAAAGCCCGCCCCGTCTCGTTGTCAAATAGACAGCGACACGGCGGCGGGCTTCTCCTTGTTCTCAACAGGCTTTCTCTCTTTTCTCCGTATGTTTCTCTCTTTTCTCGCGTGGCGGAAAAATTTCTGAACCTCACTACGAAAAATTTCGTTGACATTACGAAGACCTTCGTAGTAAGGTGCGCGCGTTATTGAAAGGCGGGGAGTTATCTGGAAAGGACGTGAAAGCCGTTGACGAAGTTTAAAGGGATGCCGCGACCGACCGACGCGGAGTTGGAAATCCTGAAAGTGCTCTGGCAGCGCGGGGCGTGCACGGTGCGCGAAGTGCAGGAGACCTTGAACGAGACGCGCCCGACGGGCTACACGACCGTCCTCAAGATGTTGCAGATCATGTCGGAGAAGGGGCTCGTCCGCCGCGACGAGAGCCAGCGCGCGCACGTCTATGCGGCGCATCTGGCGCAGGAACAGACGCAGCGCCAACTGCTCGGCGACCTGCTTGAGCGCGCCTTCGACGGCTCGGCCACCCAACTCGTCATGCAAGCTCTGGCGACGCAGAAAACCTCCGCCGCCGAACTCTCACAAATCAGGCAGATGCTGGACGAATTTGAAGAGCGAGGTGCGAAATGAACTCATTGGAGATGCTGCTCTCACAGGCGGTCTTTCAGGCTATCGGGTGGGCCTTGATTCACTTCATCTGGCAGGGCGCGCTGGTCGCGTCGCTCCTCTTCGTCCTCAACTCGCTCCTGCTCAAACGCGCCAACGCTAGCGCACGTTATCTCGTCTCCTGCGCCGCGCTGCTCTGGATGCTCGCCCTCCCAGTCGCCACCGCCGTCTATATCGAAGGACGCGCGCACGCCCGCTCGACACAGGCGGCGCAGGCTGCCAACGCGACGACAGCGAACGCGCCGGACAACTCCGTCGCCAACGCTTCTACTGCTCCGGCAGCGACCCAGGTTTCATACGTCTATACCGCGCTCGTCTGGCCGGTCGCGGCGGAGACTTGGAGACCGAATCGTTGGTTCTCGCTGCTGATGCCTTGGCTCGTCTCCATCTGGCTCGCCGGGGTGCTGCTGCTCTCCCTGCGCGTGCTCGGCGGTTGGGCCTTGACGCAACGACTCGCGCGCCGCGCGCTGGATGCGCCGACGCGTGCCATGCAGGAGACGCTGGAACGTCTCGCCGCGCAGTTGCGCGTGTCGCGCCCCGTCCGCTTGTGCGAATCGGTTCTGGTCGAAGTGCCGACGGTCATCGGCTGGCTGCGTCCGGTCATCCTCCTGCCCGCGAGCGCGCTCACGGGGATGAGCACGCGCCAACTCGAAGCCCTGCTTGCGCACGAACTCGCGCACATCCGCCGCCACGATTATCTCGTCAACCTTCTGCAAACGGCGGTCGAAACGCTGCTCTTTTATCATCCGGCGGTCTGGTGGGTGTCGCGCCGGATTCGCGCCGAGCGGGAGAACTGCTGCGACGATCTGGCGGTCGCCGCCTGCGGCGACGTGCTCACATACGCACGCGCGCTCGCCGAACTCGAACAACTCCGCAGCGACACGCCGCAACTCGCCGTCGCGGCCAACGGCGGCGGGGGCGGTCTCTTGATGCAGCGCATCCGTCGTCTCATCGAAGTTCCGCCGCCGCCCGCGCATCGCGCGTCGGCGTGGCTCGCCAGCGTCATCGTCATCGCCACCGTCTTCAGCATCTGGGCCAGCGCGCGGACGACCATCCTCGTCGCCGACCAAAGCCCCGACAGCATCGCGGCCAGCGAGACGGCGCGCGGCGCGTCGGGCGAAGGGCGCGACACGCCGGACGAGACGGGCGCGCCCGTGTCTCCGCAAACCGAAGACAGGGAGTTCGACGCGCAGGACGAACGCAATCTCTCAGCCGACCTCGCCGCAGACCTCGGCGCGCCGCTCGATAAGCAGTTGGATCCGGACACGGAAGAAGACCGCGCCGAAGATGCCGCGCAGTCGGCGCAGGAGGAGAAACAGAGAGACGCGCAGCTTGAAAAGGACGTTGACGAAGACACGAAGGAAGAGAAGCAGGACGTTATCGAAGGCGCGCCGGGCGCGGGCGACTTCATTAGCCAGATGGCCGACGCGGGTTATCCGAAACTGACGGCGAATCAACTCGTCTCCTTCAAAATTCACGGCGTCACGCGCGAGTTTATCCGCGAACTCAGGTCGCTCGGCTACAACAATCTCTCGCCCGACACGCTCATCTCGATGCGGATTCACGGCGTCACGCCCGACTTCATACGCGGTTGGAGCGCGCAAGGCTTTCCGAATCCGACGAGCGAGAAGCTGCTCTCGCTGAGGATTCACGGCGTCACGCCCGCCTTTATCGGCGAGATACGGCAACACCTGAGCGACAATCCTTCGCTCGACGATTTTATCTCCTTCCGCATTCACGGCGTCACGCCCGCCTTCATCGCCGAGATGAAGCAGGCGGGGATGCGAAATCTCTCGTCTGACGATTTAATCTCGATGCGGATTCACGGCGTCAACGCCGGATTCGTCAGCGCGGTCGAGGCCGAGGGCTTCGACCTCTCGTCCGGCGAGGCGATTTCTCTGCGCATCCACGGCGTCACGCCCGAGTTCATCCGGCAGGTCAAGAGCAGACAGTTCAAAGACCTGACGATTGAACAACTGATCGCGCTCCGCCGTCTGGGCATTATCAAGTAAACGTTCGACGGCAAACGCTCGCGGCGCGCACCTTATCACGCGCGCGCCGCCCGCTCCGGCTCATCACAACTCGACATCGGATTTCGGGAATTTCGCCCCGTACGGGCGAGAGCTATCTTTGGAGGTTCAAGATGAATGCAAAAAACGAGACGCGGCCTTTGAATATTCACGCGCGTCAAACTTCCGTCGCCTCGCGTCTGCGTCTCGGCGCGCTCATCGCCGCCGCCGCCGTCGCCGTCTCCTGCTACGCTTGGGCCGCCGCCGGAATGTCTGCGCGCGCCGACAAGTTGGACACCTTCGTTTTAGATAACAGGCCCGCCGCGAACGTCGTCCACGCCGCGCTCACAAGCGTCGTCGCGCAGGAAGGGTTCGCGGGACAATGGACGATTGAGGCGAAGGAGAACTCCGACAGGATTTACCTGAGCATCTCGCGGCGTTCGGAGCGCGGCGGGATGAGTCAATCATCCTCGAACTATCCCATCAGCATCGTCAGCGGCCTGACGCGCGAGCAGATGTTCTCGAACGCGGGGACGGTCGTCCGCTTCCAGATCGTGCGCGACGCGGGCACGCTCAACTGTGAGGGCTGGTTCAAGAGTGGCAAGGGCGCGGGCAGCTTCACGTTCACGGCGAACCAGTCGTACGCGAGCGAGATGAGCCGCAACGGCTACAGCAATCTCTCGCAGGAGAAATTCTTCTCGCTCGCCGTCCATGATGTCAGCACCGGCTTCATTCAGGAGCTACGAGAACTCGGCTACGACCGCATAGATTTAGACGACCTCATCGGCATGCGTATCCACGGCGTCTCGCCGCAATACATCAGGGAGTTCAAAGCCAGAGGCTACGATAATCTCCCGGTGGACGAGTTGGTGGCGATGCGGATTCACGGCGTCACGCTCAAGTTTATCGAAGAGATGGAGAGCGCGGGCTACAAACGCCAGCCCATTGACCAGATCGTCGCGCTGCGCATCCACGGCGCGACGCCCGAGTTTATCCGCGAGATGAAAGAGGCGGGCTATGAACGCCTCCCGCTCGACGAACTCGTGGCCTTCCGCATTCACGGCGTGACGACCGAATTTATCCGCGAACTCAACGCGCTCGGCTACGAACGCGTGCCCGCCGACAATTTAGTCTCGATGCGCATTCACGGCGTCTCCACGCAGTTTATCAAAGACCTCAAGGCCATCGGTTACGACAGCGTTGACGTTGACGACCTCGTCGCCATGCGGATTCACGGCGTCACCGTCTCCTACATCCAGAAGATGCGCGAGCGCGGCTTCAAAGACCTCTCCATCGAACAACTCGTTGACATGCGGATTCACGGCATCGGCGAATAGCAGCGAAGCACCGAAGGGAGCGAAACGATGAACAGAGAGAAGACACATCAAGCATCCGGTCAGTTGCACGCATCACTCGTCGCAACCGGAATACGCCTGTGGGGAGTTTTGGGCGCGCTCTTGATTTTGTCGGGCTGCCTGCTGGCTTCGACGAACGCCGCGCAGGGAGAAGCGAACGAGGGGCAATGGCTCGTCGGGTTCGAGACGGGGAAGACGAACGTCTCCATCACCTTCAAGCAGATGCACCGGCGCGGCGGCTACAGCAACACGACCTTCAATATCGCGCCGGAGCGTTTGCAAGGGTTGACGCGCGAGCAGGCGATGTCGGCAAGCGGCGCGGTCGTCCGCTTTCAAATCGTGCAGGACGCGGGCACGTTCGACTGCGAGGGCTGGTTCAAGCAGGGGAGGGGCGCGGGCAACTTCACGTTCAGGTCGAACCCATCGTTTGCCGCCGAACTGCGCAGGCGCGGCATCGAAACGCCCTCGGATGAGCAACAGTTTCGCATGGCGCTCCACGATGTCAGCCTCGCGCTGATAGACGAACTGAAGTCGCAGGGCTACGATCAGCCGACGCTCGAACAACTCGTCCGCATCGGCACGCACGGCGTCCGCCTCGACTACATCCGGGGACTCAAAGCCCTCGGCTACAACCTGCAAACGATTGACCTCCTCGTCCGCACGCGCGACCACGGCATCAGTCTCGACTTCATCCGCGAGATCGAATCGCTCGGCTACAACCGGATGCCGATGCCCGAACTCATTCGCTTGCGCGACCACGGCGTCAATACCGATTTCATCCGCGAGATCGAAGCGATGGGCTACGGGCGTCTCCCGCTCGAAGAACTCGTCCGCTTGAGAGATCACGGCGTCAGCGCCGACTTCCTCAAAGAACTCGACGCGCTCGGCTATCGTCGGCTGCCGCTCGCGCAGGCCGTCTCCATGCGCGACCACGGCGTCGGCCCGAGCTACATCCGTGAACTCAAAGCGGAGGGCTACGATAATCTCTCCATCGAGCAGATGATTCGCCTGAGAGATCACGGCGTCTCCGCCGACTACATCCGCAAGATGAAGGCGCGCGGCTTCCAAGACCTCGAACAGATCATCAAACTGCGCAACAGCGGCATCAACTGAAAACGCGCCGACGCGAGCAGACACGAAGAGAGGCTTTGAACTGCATCAGCAGGTCAAAGCC
>DATLMV010000124.1:0-18174 GCA_035537095.1 Pyrinomonadaceae bacterium | reverse complement strand
CCCGCGTTGCGGTCGGCAGACCACTGCATCGGCGTGCGGACGCCGTCGCGGTCGCCGAGATAGATGTTGTCGCCCATCCCGATCTCGTCGCCGTAGTAGAGAAAGGGGCTGCCGGGAAGGCTGAACAGCAGCCCGTGCATGAGTTCTATTCGTCGTCGGCTGTTCTCCATCAGCGGCGCGAGCCGACGACGGATGCCGACGTTGAGACGCATCCGCCTATCCTTCGCATACTCGTTGTAGAGATAATCGCGCTCCTCGTCCGTCACCATCTCAAGCGTCAGTTCGTCGTGATTGCGCAGGAACATCCCCCATTGACAGTTGGCGGGAATCTCCGGCGTGCGTTCGAGAATCTCGACGATGGGCCGCCTGTCCTCCTGCCGCAGCGCCATGAAGAGACGCGGCATAATCGGGAAGTGATAACCCATCTGAAACTCGTCGCCGTCGCCGAAATACGCAACCACGTCCTCCGGCCATTGATTCGCCTCCGCGAGCAGCAGGCAGTCCGGATAATTCGCCTCGACGTGCGCGCGCAGACGCTTCAAGAAGGCGTGAGTCTCCGGCAGGTTCTCGCAGTTCGTGCCCTCGCGCTCGTAGAGATACGGCACGGCGTCAACGCGGAAGCCGTCAATCCCCAACTCCGACCAGAAGGAGACGACATCGAGCATCGCCTGCTGCACGTCGGGGTTGTCGTAGTTCAGGTCGGGCTGGTGACTAAAGAAACGATGCCAGTAGAAAGCGTTCGCGGTTTCGTCCCAAGTCCAGTTTGAATGCTCCGTGTCGGTGAAGATGATGCGCGCGCCCGCATACTCCGCCGCCGTGTCGCTCCACACATACCAGTCGCGCTTCGGCGACGCGGGCGACAGCCGCGCCTCCTGAAACCAAGGGTGCTCGTCGGAAGTGTGATTGATAACGAGGTCGGCGATGACGCGTATCCCTCGCGCGTGTGCGGCGTCGAGGAATCGCCGGAAGTCTTCGAGCGTGCCGTATTCGGGCAACATCGAATAGTAATCGGCGATGTCGTAACCGCCGTCGCGCAGCGGCGAGGCATACATCGGCAGCAGCCAGAGACAGTTGACGCCGAGCCATTCGAGATAGTCGAGCTTTTCGATCAAGCCGCGAAAATCGCCGATGCCGTCGGCGTTGGAATCATAGAAGCCGCGCACGTAGATTTCATAAAAGACCGCGTCCTTGTACCACAGAGCATCGCCCCTGAGTTCGCCCGAATCCGCCATCAGCCCCTCACCTCTCGCATACGTTTTACTTCGACGTTTGCCCGAAAGATAACGGCAACACGCTCCCGACGCAAGACAGAAGAAGGAGAGGGGAAAAGGGAAAGAGGAGAAAAGGGAAAGGGAAAGGAAGAAAGAGAGAAAGGGAAAGGGCGTCGAGCACGAATGCTCTTATCATCCCTTTCCCTTCTGCTCCGCCTTTATCGTCCGTTGTTGATTTAACCGAGGACGGCGAGTTCGCGCTCGATATACTCGTTGACGCCTGTGTGAATAGTGGCGAGGTCTGTGCGGTTGAGTCCGAGCATGGCGAGACGGTCGGAGCCGAGCACGTCGAGCGAGGCGGCCTTGTGTGAACTGTCGGCGCGCGCGATGACGTTGGCGACGTGCAGCAACAGCGCGGAAGGCGCGTTGACGCGCAGCACGTCGTGATGCGTCTGGACGATAGCCGTCAGCGTGCGCGGCAGCCCGCACGACTCCAAAACCCATTGCCCGATCTGCGCGTGGTCAACCCCGAAAGCCTCCACTTCGCGCGCGAGCCGCGCGTCCTCTTCGAGACCTTCCATCCCCCGCATCTCCGCCGGGAACAGGGAGTGCAGCAACATCTCGCCGACATCGTGCAGGAGTCCGAGCAAGTATGCGTCGTCGGCGTCGAGCAGGGACGTGCGCTCGGCGAGAAGGCGCGCAGCCGCCGCCGCGCGGACGGAGTGTTCGCGGAAGGGCGCGCGGCTCTGTGCGCCGAGGCTCTCGGTCAGCGCGCCGAGCATCCCTTCGCCGAGTCGCGCACAAGCCTCCGGCAGTTTCGTCGTCGGGCGATGATCGCCGCGCATGTTGGCCTCGCGCAGCACGCACGCGGCGAGCACCGGCTCCATCTCGACCTCGCGGCACATCTCCGCGAAACTCAAACGCCGCCCCTCCAAAGAAGACGCGCCCGTCAGCGCCGGTGCGCCCCAGATTTCCGGCACGATGCTGCGACGGATGAGCGCGAAGGCTTCGAGTTCGTTGAAGGCCGCGACGACCGCCGGGTCAAACTTCGTGCCCGCGCCTGCGGCGAGCGTTTGCAGGGCCGTCTCGTGGTCGCACGCTTCACGAAACGGGCGCGGGCTCGTCAGCGCGTCGTATGCGTCGGCGACGAGGATGATGCGCGAAGCGAGCGGAATCAACTCGCCGCCTAAGCCTTCGGGATAACCCGTGCCGTCGTAAAATTCATGATGATGCCGGACGGCGGTGGCGACATCCGCCATCCCCGGAACGCTCGCGAGCATCCGCGCGCCGCGCTCGGAATGGAGTTGGACGACGGCGCGTTCTTCCGGCGTGAGCGGCGCGGGTTTCAAGAGGATGTTCTCGGGCGTGCCGATCTTCCCGATGTCGTGGAGAAAGGCGGCGAGCGAGAGTTGTTCGAGCGCGTCCTCGTCCAGCCCCAGACGGCGACCGATGCTCACGGAATAACCGCTGGCGCGGCGCGCGTGGCCGAGGATGTGTTCGTCCTTCGCTTCGAGCGCGTCGGCGATGGCGCGCACGAAGCCGCGCCCCATCTCTTTGAGTTGCGCGTCGAGACGTTGGTTGGCGAGCGTCAACTCGTAGCGGGCCTTGCCCGATTCGTAGTGCTCAAGCGCGCGGCTCGCCGTCAGTCGCAGGTCTTCGTTGTTCCAAGGCTTCGTCACATACTTGTAGACCTGCCCGCAGTTGATGGCTTCGATGACGGAGTTCACGTCCGTATAACCCGTGATGATGATGCGAACCATGTGCGGGCGGAGGACTGACGCGCGCTGGAGCAACTCAAGCCCGGTCATCGAGGGCATCCGCTGGTCAGTGATGAGCAGCGCGACGTTGTGCTGTTCGAGCAGGCGCAGGGCTTCCGCGCCGGAGGCGGCGGTGAGGACTTCGTAGTCGCGGCGGAAGAGTCTTTCGAGCAGGCGCAGGTTGGCGGGTTCGTCGTCCACCACCATGATTTTGTAAGGCATAAATTTCGGGGACTCCCAACTATGTTCTGTGAGTTTGCGCGAGGCCGCAGGCGACACGCGGGAAACGCTTCAGGCGTTCTTCTGTTTGATGAGTTCTTTGACGTTGACGGGGAGCGTGACGTTGAAGGTCGTGCCCTGACCGACGCGGCTGGCGACGCTGATCTGGCCGCGATGTCGCTGGATGATGCTGTACGTGATGGACAACCCCAACCCCGTGCCCTCGCCGACGGGTTTGGTCGTGAAGAAGGGGTCGAAGATTTTGCTGAGGTTCGCGGGCGCGATGCCGCAGCCCGTGTCGCTAATGGTGACGACGACCCGGCCCTCCTTCGTCTGCGTCTTGATGCGCACGCTCCCGCCATCAGTCTGCACGGCCTGCGCCGCGTTGACGAGCAGGTTCATCCAGACCTGATTGAGTTGGCCCGCGTAGCAATCAACGGGCGGCAGGTCGCCGTAGTCGCGTTCGAGCGTGATGCGGTCGGACGAATAGAAGCGCGAGAGCAAGCGGAGCGTCGAGTCTATGCTCTCGTGCAAATCCACTTTCTTAAACTCGGCCTCGTCGAGACGCGAGAAGGTGCGGAGGTTCTGCACGACATCGCGGATGCGCTCCGCACCTTCGTGGCAATCCGCGACGATGGAACGCAAATCTTCGAGCGCGCCTTCATAACCGATCTCATCCTTGATCGCGTTGACCTGCGACTAGACCGCCGGAGGCAAAGCCAACGCATCATAGACGGTCATCAAGCGTTCGATGCCGCACACGGATTCGACGAGCAGTTCCATGTTGCCGTAGATGAAGTTCGCCGGATTGTTCAACTCGTGCGCGACTCCGGCGGCGAGTTGGCCGAGACTCGCCATCTTTTCGCTGTGCACGATCTGCGCCTGCAAGCGTTCGAGTTCGGCCTTGCGGTGCGCGAGTTCGGCGTTGCGCCGTTCCAAATCCTGCTTGTAGCGTCGCCCGTCGCGCAGGAGCGCGCGACGTTGCAGAGCGCGTTCGACGCAGAGTTCCAAAACGTCCAAATCGCAAGGCTTGATCAGATAGTTGAACGCGCCGAGATGCACGGCGTCGAGCACGCGCTGCGTCCGGTCAATGGCCGAGATGATGATGACAGCCGTGTCAGGATAACGGACGACGATTTGACGCAGCAGTTCGATGCCGCTCAAACCGGGCATGTTCACGTCCGTCAGGACGAGCGCGTACGACTCTCTCGACAGGTGCGCGAAGGCTTCCTCGGCGTTGGCCGCCGTCGTGCAGAGATAACGCGAGCTTAGGCAATCCGCGAAGAGGTGGCGCGCGGAGTCCTCGTCGTCAACAATCAGGATGCGCCGCTCGTCCGTCTCCGGCGCGACGCGTGCGCCGCTCTGCTGCTGCTGTTGAGGCGCAAGGGTAGTCGTTTTATTCAGGACGTATGACACAGAATTTACCCTTCGAATTGAAGGCTTCCAGATGCTTTCACGCGCGGCGCGGCGGGGTTGGCTGGCGGGCGCGTCGGTGGAGACATTTCCCACGGGCGCGGCGAAACGGGACGGAAGTTTGCCGTCTCTCACGTGCGTTTCGCCCCACAGCGACGCCTTTTCCGCGCCACTCGCGCCGCTCCACGCGTCTCTACGCACGGCTCATGCCAGAGGTGAGGGTTGGACTGAGAACCGGCGGACGCGCGTCCGCCGCAGGTGGTTTGTTAAGAACCGCCTGCGGCTTGAGCGCGCAAGGATGTTGCGAGCGGAAGGGTTGGTTAAATTATTTCGGAAGGCTTGAGATGAACTCGTCGAACCCTACGTAGTAAGGATTTTCGCGCAGCATGTTCCGGCAAAACGTGAGGGGGTGGGTTTCGTATGCGCCGTGCACGATGATATTGCCGGAGAGGCTGTTCACGTCGTACATGCAGACGACGACGCTCGGGAAGCCTTTCGCCGCTCCTGTCACCTTCGCCTCGAACGCGAGGATATCTTTTTCGTTCGGCCAGTTCGCACGCCCCCAGCCGATGTTGCCCAACAGACGAATCAGCCTCGCGCCCCGTTCCAATGCGGCGGCAAAGGTCGTTCCGATGTTTGCCAGCATCAAGTCGCCGTCCGCATCGCCGCTCAGAAGCGTCAGCCTTTCGGCGGCCATGAGCGCGCCCACGTCGAACCCGTGCCTTTGCAAAACGCCGCAAACTTTTTCGTTCGCCTCTTCAAAACCGAAGAGCACGCAATGATCTGCGCCGCGCAAACCGATTTCCAGAAAATTCACGCCCTCTGTAAACTCCTCTTCGGTCTGCCAGAAATACGCGACATGATCGCCGCTCGAAAGCTTCTCATCCCTGATACCCAGATCAATTTTCCTGCCGGACATAGACAAGCCCTCCCTGATAAAGTTGGAGGCAACTTACTATATGAGTCGCCTCGTGACAACGCGTGCGAACGGACGCGACGCGTTCACCCGCGCAATCAACTCAGAGGATGAGCAGGCGGTCGCCTCGCGTGTCGCGCGCGACGAGTTGTCGGGCGCAGCGTCGCGGCATTCAACTTCAGGCTCGCGCTTTTCCCGTGCGCGGAATCCAGCGCGACACTTTCAGGCAGTAATTCTCGTACGACTCGCCGAACTTTCCCCGCAGGGCCGGTTCTTCATAGAAGACGACCCACAGGTGGAAGAACGAGAAGACGATTGCGCCGTAGATGAGGATTACGACGGATTCAAACAGTATCGCTTCGCCAATCAGTACGAGCGAAGCGGCGACGTACATCGGATTCCTGACATACCTGTAAAGACCTCTCAACACGATCTCCTTCGGCGGGTCGAAGGGGGCAGGCGTCCCCCTGCCGCTGAAGGTGAAATCCCACGCGCACCACAGATACAACGCCGCCCCGCACGCGATAGGAATCAGTCCGGCGAAACGAAAAACCGATAACTCCAAAGGGAACAACTCAAATCTGGAAGCCAGCAACAGGTAGGGCACTAATGTGGTCAAAGTGCCGGGGACGAAAACAGACCAGAGTATTGTTTTAAGTGCAGTCATCAGTTGCCGCGTCAATCACACGCCGAACGTCGCCCAGATAAAAACGAGACGCTCAAGGAAGGATTTTTGGAAGCACGCTCGCGGGGGAGGTCAAGCGGAGTCGCATCTCAGAAGTCAGGCGGCGACAGTTAAAGCAAATGGCCTCCGAGATTGAATTTATCTCAGAAGCCATTTGCCGCAACCGGAAGAGCGATGTCTTAGGGGATAACCTGAATATTGCCTTCACCGTTCTTGATGTCGAGGAAGGCGTAGGCCGGGAAAACGAAACTCTCGCAGCGCATCACTTCCGTAGTGAGCAGGTTGCGCGAAGGGATGCCCACGTCGTCGCGCCGCTCGGCGTCCGTCGCCCACCAACGCATGAACGCGCCGTCGTCGCCTTTGACCTCATAATCGGTCGGAATCCATCCGCCCGAGGTCGGCTTGTAAACACCCCACGTCAGCTTGTCCACTTCCCTGATGGGAGTGCCGTCTTCGACGAAGAGCAGGACGCGCCCGCCGATGTAGCTGCGGTAGCTGGAATCCCTGACCGTTCCGCTCATCACCGAGCGATTCTTCTCTATCGTCATACAATCAAAATCCGCCTTGAGATAAAACTCCGTGGGCGGGTCTCCTTCGTCGCCCGTGCCGTCCACGTCCTGATGGATAAGCTTCGTCGTGTCGTTAAAAGCCATGTAACCCGTCGTGATGCCTTCCTTGTCCGTTCTGGCGTCGAACTCTACGTACTTTGCCAAGCCGTCCTCTAAAGAAAAACGGAAGGCCCCGTTGGAGGCAGGCCCGACTGTCTGCGCAGAGGCCAACTGCGGGGTGACGAGAATTAAGACAAACATCGCCAAAATCGAGGCATTCGCTCTAATTTTCATTGGAAACTCCTTCTAAGAAAGTCAAACGTGTAGCGTGGCAACCCTCAAGTAGGGGGGGATTTATATAGATGTTCTTCCGACAAGTCAACGTCACACGCGCGCCGGTAGATTGTCAGAGAGACGTGAGGGTTGCAGGAGTTTTGCTCAACTATTTTGCAAACGATTGATAAAATTTACGGAAGCGCTCAACAGCAAACGAACACTCGCAAATTCTTCGCAAATCACGAACTCACGCCCGCGTGCTGCGCCACGCGATACGCTGCCGCACGAATCGGCGAACTCTGATGTGCCCGTTCCCTTGCGAAACGCTGTCGCAGAAATCGTCGCTCATTCGTTTGCGTCGCCGCGCAGAGTCGCGGCTTCGAGTCGCGTTCGCAGGCAATCGTCACGCGTTCGAGTCGTGAAATTTAGGGTTTTGAGCGGAGCAAGCTATGATTCAAAAATTTAAATTGACACCTTTGCGAAAGGGTGTATCATCCTTCCACCCCAAGATAGCTTCGACGCGGCCCACACCCCCCAAGCAAGCCTGCTAAGTTGATATAGCAACGATAAATTCTCACGCTTTTGATTTCTCGCTGCTGCTCGGATGTCTTCAATCCAAAGACTCAATGCGGTCGGTTCATTTGACGGAGTTTACGCCCTTAAACCTCACAGATGAATCATAGGCAGGATGTCTGAATAGGCGTTTGCTCCCCGCCAATCGCCGCCGGACGTTTTGACTCTCGGAATCCTTGCCGAAACGCTTGATCGAAAGCACGGCTCGGCATGACGGGAGAGTTGTGTCTTGATTCGCGCGCGGGCTCTTTGAACTTTTTCAGTGCTTCATTTCTTCGGAGAGCTTTCGATCTTCAAGGGGCATACGAAGCAGTTGCATAAAGGCTGCTCGTCGCCGGTCTCTTATGTCGGCGATGGAATCCCGCACCGCTTGCGCTCGTTCGCAAGGCGAGGTCTGATTCCACTCGGGCGACAGAGTTTTCTCACTACTTGTTCTCACAGTTCGGAAGGAGACCCATGAAATACAACGGACAACAAATTCTCAAACTCTTCACTCTAGCTCTGGCGTTGGCCCTCGCCGCCAGTACTCTGATGTTCGGCACCGCGCCCGCTAAGACCAGCGCCGCCAATTACGCGACCGTCCAAGAGGAGCGCGTAGGCGCGACGCCGCGCGCCGAATCCATCGAGGCCACACCCTTGGAACGCGAAACCGAAGAAGGTAACGCGCTCGTGCTCGTGCGCTTCATGCCGGATCAGAAGGTCGAACCCGTTATCAAGACCGTCATCAGCGACCGTGATGTCGTCTTGCGCGACGACGGTCAGGAGAGCGACGAATCAGCAGGCGACGGCACATACACGACTGTCGCCTTCATCGATTTCAACGCGCTGGCCGACAATCAAGACCGCGTCTCCGAACTCAACGCCCAAGCCGACACGTCCGAAGAGACGGCCAGCGCCTCGACGCGTGCGGCGGCCACCGACGGCACGGGCGACGAGTCGCTCGCTTCTTCGGATTCCGTGTTGATGCCTGCCTTCGAGAGCGGGCGCGACCGTCAGGGCACAAAGGAGATTCCGAAAGTCGATTTTCGCAATCTCAAGCCCGGGCAGTTCGTGCCGCTCTTTCCGCTCGCTACATATAAGGGCGTTGACCCGACGAAGTCGCTCGTCATCACGCACGTTAAAGTGGTCGAAGACCCGTCGCGCACCTTCAATCCTTGCTCGGGCAAGGGTACGCCGATGGGCGCTTGGACGTTCGGACGCCTGATGACGGATATGGCGAACCAGCCGCTCACGGGCATTCCACCCTCCACCTTCGTGCGTAAATGGCTCGACAAGTGGATGGCCGATCAGACCACCGCGAACGGTTGGACGGCGGCTAAACGTCAGGCGATTAAGCAACTCGTGATTGACCCCTGGGAGGCGGCGTCGGGCGGGCCGGGCGCGCCGCTCAATCTGGCGAAGGCTCCTTTCAAACTGCTCGCCATCGTCAACCGCGTCGATCTGCGGAGCGCGGGCACGGCCTACGGCGGCGGCAACGCGGGCGAGGGCCGCTTCGTCTTCGGCGTGATGGACATGCGTCCGACCGGCGGCATCGACCCATACACCGGACAGCCGACACCGGCCTGCACCGAGACGCAGTTTACGGTCATCCTCGAATACGGCATCGACCGTCGGGGCTGCCTTGCTATCCAGAACTGGGGCTGGCAGTGGTACAACCTGAAATACTATTTCCTCGGCACGCCGAGCTACAACGCCGCGCTGCAAGCCATCACAGACCAGTTCACCAAACCCAACGTCGCGCCGCACAAACCCAACGGCAGCGCGCTCAATCAACTCCGTACCAACGAAATCGCGCTCCGCAATCCGCCGTCCGACCCCTTCTGGCAACTGCGCGAGTTTCGTCTGCCGCAGGGCAACGGCCATCTCTTCGAGGCCAACGCCAAACAGACGCCGCACGAATCGCTCCGCAACACGGATTTGACGGCCAACTACGTCAACGCCAACACCCCCGCCATCCTGAACGGCACATACGTCGTGCCGGACTTCTGGCTCGGGCAGAAGTTCCTCACCAATGCTTCCGACGTACCGGGCGGCCCGCCGCCACCCGCCACCGTCTTCTGGAACAACGGCCCGACCGTCAACATCATCAACCGGCAGGCGCGCCACCTGTTCTCGCTCGGCACTTGTAACTCGTGCCATCACAGCGAAACCATGACCGCGTTTACGCACATCAAGCCCGCGCCCTTCGGGTCGCCCGCAGGGCTGTCCGGCTTTATGACCGGCATCTGGGTGCAAGACCCCGCCGACCCGACGCCTATGAGGAACTTCAACGAATTCAAACGCAGGGCGATTGATCTCGACAACCTCGTCCACACGCCCTGCTTCCTCCACATGCTGAACAATTCGGTGCTTCAGGTTCACTAAAGACCCGACCGCGACGGCACGACTGTTCGCGGATTTCATGAACTAACTCGCCGAGCGGGTTTCGACGCCGAGACCCTTCATCAACCAAAACGGGCCGGAGGACGACACTCAAAACGTCCTCCGGCCCGCTTCGCTTTGAAAAGCATCCGGCCCGCTTTTGTCTCGGAAGTTTCCGGTTATCCGTCTCGGAACTTTTTGTTAGCGGACGATTTCAAACGACCTTTCTCTTCCAGCGTCCGCGTTTGAAGACAACGGCGGAGACGACGGCGAGGGTGGAGAAGGCGACGGTGATGGCGAGGAAGATGCCGCGCGGGCCGAGGCCGAGCGTGATGGCGAGGACGTACGCGAGGGGGATTTCCCAGAGCCAGAAAACGAAAAGGTTGATGATGGTGGGCGTGAAGGTATCGCCCGCACCGTTGAAGGATTGGGAGATGACCATGCCGTAGGCGTAGAAGAGAAAACCGTAGGCGACGATGCGGAGGCAGTCCACGCCGTAGGGGACGACCGCCGGGTCTTGTGTGAAGAGACCGATGATCTGCCGCGCGAAGAGCACGAAGACGAGGCCGACCACGCCGAGAAAGCACATGTTGTAGAAGCCCGCTTTCCAGACGGCGCGTTCCGCGCGTTCGGGCTTGCGTGCGCCGAGAGCTTGCCCGACCATCGTCGCCGCCGCGTTGCTCATGCCCCACGAAGGCAGCAGCGCGAAGAGGATGACGCGCATCCCGATGGTGTAACCGGCGAGGGCGTCGCTGCCGAAACTTGAGATGATGCGAATCAAGCCGATCCAACTCGCCATCCCGATGAAGACTTGCAGCGCGCCCGAAGCCGACAGCCGGACGAGTCGCATCATCAGTTTGAGTTCGGGGTGGAGATGTGTGCTAAAGAGACGGACGCGACCGCCCGGTCTGACCAGACGCGAGAAAGCATAGAGCGCGCCCGTGCCGCGCCCGATAGTGGTGGCGACGGCTGCGCCCGTCACGCCGAGTTCGGGGAAGGGGCCGAGGCCGAAAATCAGGCAGGGGCCGAGCAGGATGTTAATCAGGTTGGCGAGCCAGAGGACGCGCATCGCAATCGCCGCGTCGCCCGCGCCGCGAAAGATGGCGTTGATCAGAAACAGGAGCAAGATCACGACGTTTCCGCCGAGCATCACGCGCGTGTAGCCCACGCCCTGATTGATGACGCCGCTCGACGCGCCCATCAACGACAGCAGCTTCGGCGCGAGCACGACGCCGCAGGTTCCCAAGACCAACGCGACGACGACGACCAGAATCAAAGCCTGCCCCGCCGCGCGCGATGCGCCCTCGGCATCATGTTCGCCGATGCGCCGCGCGACCATCGCCATCGTGCCGATGCTCAATCCCAACGCCAGCGCATAGACGAGCGTCAGCATTGACTCCGTGAGTCCCACGGTCGCCACCGCGTCCGCGCCCAACTTGGCGACGAAGAAGACATCCACGACGGCGAAGACGCTCTCCATCAGCATCTCCAACACCATCGGAACCGAGAGCATCAAAATCGCCCGACCGACCGGGCCTTCCGTGTAGTCGCGGTGCGAGCCGCGCACGGACTCGCGCAGGGCAGACCATAAATCTTGCGCCGGTTCGTCGGCTTCGACGCGCGGCGCGGCGGGTTCCAAAGTTTCGGTCGAATTATGCATGAGAATTTTCGTGTCCGACGGTTTGATTTGAGAACAACTGAGAACCGCTTCAGGCGCGGCGTTTGCAGCGACGGCGACTCTGCTATCTCGACGCGAACGTGTACGCGCGCGGCGTCGGCGAGGTTTCACGCTCGCGCGCCGCGTCAGATGTTAAATGCACGATTGCACGCTGTAGAGATTTAATCCCACTTGCGCGGGTCGGTTTCGATGGAGACGAACTTCCATGCGTGGAGCGTGCCGGGATTGGGATACATGCCTTTGACGTAGGGCTTCTTCATCCACTTGGTCGAGGGAACGTAGAGCGGGATGACGGGCTGCGCGGCGAGCATGTAGGCTTCGGCGTCGGCGAGCAACTGGAAGCGTTTCGCTTTATCGAGTGTGCCGTTGGCTTCGTCGAGCATCGAGACATACTTGGCATCCCACCAGCCCGTGCCGTTAACTCCCGCCTGCGCGTAGAGGAGATTCAGGAAGGTGAACGGGTCAATGTAGTCGCCGCCGTAACCGGAAGCGGCGAAGCCTTTGTATTCGAGCGTCGAGCGATGCGTCAGGAAGGTTTTGAACTCCATGTTGCGCAGCGGAATGGTGATGCCCAGATTCTGCTTCCATTGGGCCTGTACAAACTCCGCGACCTGACGGTTGGAGTCGTTCGTGTTGTAGCTGATCTCCACGTCAGACGAGGGAAACTTGGCGGCGTCGAACTCTCCGGCGGCGTTCTTGTAACCTGCTTCGGCGAGGAGTTGTTTGGCGCTCGCCGGATCGAAATCGTCGCCCTTCGGCTGCGGATAACCGGGGAAGATGCCGCTCGGCGTAAACGCGGTGAGCGGTTGCGGGACGTGGCGATATTCGGCGAGCGCGCGTTTATCTATCGAGAGATTGAAGGCTTTACGCACGCGGACATCGTTCATCGGCGGCTTCGTGACGTTGACGAGATAATAGATGATGGCGAGTTCCGGCGCGTTCATGTAGTCCTTCAACGGCTCGATGCGCTCGACCCACGAGGCCGGAACCGTGTGGTTCGAGATGGCATCAACTTCGCCGGACTTGTAGAGGTTCATCATGGTCGTCGTCTCGTCGAGCGCGACGAAGTGAATCGCGTCGAGTTTGACGTTCGCGGCGTCCCAGTAATTGTCGTCGCGCACGACGACGATCTCGTTGTAGGGCTCCCAGCGGTGCATCTTGAAAGGCCCGCTGGTGATGATGTTGCGGGGGCGCGTCCAATCGTCTTTGTGTTGTTCGATGGCGCGGCGCGGGACGGCGCGGAAGTATGGATGCGGCACGAGGCCGATGAAGAAGGGCGCGGGCTGCGCGAGCGTGACGCGCAGCGTGTGGTCATCTATCGCTTCGACGCCGATGTCTTCAGCGCGGACGGAGACAAACTCTTTCCCTTCGAGCGCGGCGCGCAGGTTGGGCGCGGCGGCGGCTATCTCTTTGGCGCGCGCCTTCTCGCTGCCGGAGAGGACGAGACGCGCGGGCGAGTTGATGAACTGGTGAAAGGCGGTGTCGGGCGCAGTAGTAGCAGCGGCGGCGGGGACAATGGGCGTCGTCGTAGCAGCGGCGGCGGGAGCGACGGGTGTAGTTTCGGATGAAGCGGCGGATGTCGGGGCGGGGGCGTCGGTTGTTGATGAAGCGGAAGCTGTTTTCGCTGTCGCGGTTTCGACGGCGGGAGGCGTGTCCGTCGTCGCGGTTGTCGCGGCGGGTTTGAAGTCTTTGTCTAACAGAAACTCGCCGGTCGTTTTGTCGCGGACGAAGACGCCGCCGTCGTTGTAGCTCTGCGCGTACTTGATGTAGTAGGCGAGATAGGCGTTGCGCGAGGTGAGTTCGGGCGAGAGAGCGCGCCGCCACGAGTAGAGAAAATCGTGCGCGTTGAGCGGGTCGCCGTTCGACCAGCGCGCGCCGCGTCGGAGGTGAAAGACAAACTCGGTCGAGTCCGAGTTGACATCCCAACTTTCGGCCAGCGACGGAATCGGCTCCATCGTCTTCGGGTCGTATTCGACCAAGCCCTCGAAGAGAGCCATGTAGACGCGCGCTTCGGGTTGGCCCGTGCCGATTTGCGGGTCGAGCGATTCCGGCTCCGGCCCCGAGATGTAGCGCAGCACACGGCCTCGCGGCGGCTCGACCTTGCCGAAATATTCGGCGTCGGATGTTTGCGTCGTGCACGCGGCGCAGAGCAGGCAGTTCAGGAGCACGATGAGGGCGGGCGCGCGCCGCAGCGTGCGCGTGTGTGAGAGAACTTCTGTGAAGCGCATAGGGAGAAAATCGTTGCCCTCGGGCGGGCGCAACTGTCAGTCAACGCGTGAAGCGTGCGAGCCGTTTTCGACCCGGCACGCGGAAGGCTTGAAGCGGCGAACTACTTCTATGATAAATCACACCCGCGAGTCAATCCGCGATTCGCCGCCGCACAAAGAGAGGCCGCACGCGGAGGGTTGATTTCCGCGTGCGGCAGCTTCCTAAGATAGGAGAAGGTTCGTTAGTCGGCGGCGCGGCTCTGCCGGTCGCTCGCGCGCCGGAGGATGGCTGCCGTTGTTTTCAGCCCGCCGCTTGTGCGGCTTCGTCGCCTGCGGCGTCCTGTCCTTCGGCGGCGAGCGTCTCTTCCAGAACTTGAATCGCGCCGCTGATTCGCAGCATCGTTTCGCGCAGGCGCGCTCCCTGCGCTTCCACCTCCTGCAAGCGCGCCTGTCCGGTCTCAAACTCTTGTTTCAATTCGTCGAGTCGTTTTTGAAGTTGTTCACGCAATGTTCGTTCGTCCCTTTCTGGTTGTGTGTACTCGTCGGGGAAGCGCGCGGCGGCCCGTGTCGCAAAGTTCATGTGCACGATAGACGGGGCGACGCCCGCGCGTCCGTTAGAGCGTGACGATGACGGGAATCTTGCCCTTCCCTTTTTTGAGAGAGCCGAGCGCCTTGCCGACGATTGCGCCGACGGCCTTCGCCGGGTCGGTCACTTTCTGCGCGTGCCCGCGCGTCGAACTAGTCGTCAAAAGGTCGCCGACTTCGATGGGCGCGATGTCGGCGTCCACTTTGCAATGCGAGAACGCGCCGAGCGTCACCATGAAGCCGCTCTGGCCGTGTGCAATCTGTCTGTGGTTCTCCGTCTCCACCATCTCCGACATGAAGGCTCCCGGTTGTACGTCGCCTGACTGTTCCTGTTTAGCCGAAGCTTTGGACTGTTTCGTCGCCTTGCCCTTTGTGACGTTCTCGGATTCGGCAGACTTCACTTGGCCCGTGAACTCGCAGACGACTCCGCAGACGCGCGTGTCATAGGCCGTCGCCGTGAGGTCAACTTCGGGAACGGGAATGTTATTGTCTTTACCTTGAAAGAGCGAGACCTGATTCTTGCTAATCACCACCACGTCGCCCTGTTCCAGCGACTCTCCCATGTTATTGACGAACTCGTCGGCGACGTAGCCGCTCTTTGCTCCGCCGACCTTCAAATTTCCCGAGATGGTCACATGATCCCACATCCCAATCTGGCGCCCCGCTGCCCCGGTGCTCCGACCGAGAATCATCAACGTGTTGTAGTCCTTTCCGTTCTCAATGGCGGCGAAACCGGCGGCGTTGCCGATGCCGGAGTGGTTATGGTTGACATCGGTGAAGTAGATGTCGGAATTACCGGCACGAATCGCGCCGTTGACATCCAACTTCGCCTCCGGTTTGAGCGTCCCGATGCCGACGTTGCCGTTCGGCAGGACACCTATCAAATCTCCCTTGGTTGCACGCCAGAAGCGCGCGATGTTGTCGCTCGAATACCAGACCCAATCGTCTGTGTTGACCTTCGAAGCTCTGTCCCTAAATTTGTAACCGGCACCCGTGCCGGTGGAAAGGACTTCTGAAGGCCCATGCGCGTGTAGAATCTGCTCCGGAATCGGAGTCCCGATGCCGACTTTACCATCGTAAATCGTCAACCTGTCGGCACCGGACTGCCAGAAATTGAGGGTGTCGTCACCGTCGTTGCCAATGCCGATTCTGAGCGTCATTGTTTCACCTGCGGCGGCGGAGTAGCGGATGAAGGCTTCGTCGCCCGCGCCGCCGCCGGGATTGACGGGGAAGTAGATGCCCTTGTCGGCGGCGTTCCCGACGCTCGGCGTAATCGCGCCAGCGACAGTCAAGCCGCCGACCATAACGACATTGCCGTCGGCCTTGATAGTCATCTTGGTGGAATTTCCGCCAGCCCTCAATTCGAGGTTGTGATTGGTCATCGTCGAGACGATACCACCCGAGCCGTCCGCGCCGACGAGGATTTCCTGCGTGCCGTTGCTCGCCTTGATGTTCATATACGTGCCGCCCGCGCCTTGAATAGTCAAAGGCCGGTCGGGGTCGGCTGTGCCGATGCCTGCGTTTCCGGCGCTGTTTATCAGGAGGAACTGACTCCATGCGGTCGCGGCGTTGTCGTTCGTCTTGCGCACGTACAACTTCTGGTCGAAGAAGCTGCCTGCAATCTGGAGCGCATAGTTGTTGGCGGCGTTGCTGTGGCGCGCTTCGATGAGATGCTGCCAACTGCTTGCTCCCGTATAGTAGTTGGCTGGCGCAGCCGTCTCGAAGAAGCCGCTCTTGGAAGCCTTGAGTCCGGCATCGTCTTTCGTTTCCGTCCGCGACTCCCCGCTTCCCCAGTAGAGTGTTCCCGGAAAGACGTAGTTGCCGCCGCCCACCTTCGAGCCGAAGCTACCGGCAGCGATGTTTCCGGCTGGGATGAGGGACGAACCGGCGGCGGTAGATTGCATAGTTCCGTCGGGGAACTTAAACCCGCCGCTTGACGAATTGATAGGGCCGCCGACGTTCAAGCCGACGTTGACTTGAACGCTGCCGGTGGCGAGCAGATTGCCGTTGACCTCCAACCTGTCCCACACGGAGACACGACGCACGCCCGCCTCGTTCGAACGGTTGCCGATAATCATCAGCGTTTTGTACGTGCCGGTGTCGTTGGAAATCTCGGCTTGATTGATTGCGCCTGCCGGAAAGTCAGACCAGCCGGAGGTGAAGCGGATGGGGTTTGTGCCGGTGAGGATGCGGAGCGTGCCGCCGACCTCCAACTTGTCTGCGCCCAGCGCGCCGATGCCGACGTTGCCGTTGGCGAGAATCTTCAACTTCTCCGTCTGCGGGTTGCCGGTGTTGAAAGAGATGTCGCCGAACTCATAGAACTCAAGGCGGTTGGCGGGGCGGTTGAAGACGATACGATGATTGTTATCGAGAGAGCGAATCTGTCCTCTGTCGCCGAACAAAATCTCGCGCCCGTCATCTATGCGGAGCGAGCCGTTCTCCAACGCGGCCTGATTCACGTCCGTACAACTCAGGCGCGGCCACTTTTTGGAGTCAATGCCCTCGCGCAACAGCGTGAGCATCCGCGTGGTGACATCGCCGCTCGCGGCCCCGGCGGCGCTGCGGCCTTTCTCGACAATCTTGGAGACGATTGTTCCGGAGCGTTCGACGAGCGCGAGGATCAACTGCATGCTCGGATTGTCGGGCGTCTTCGTCACGTCGCGGACATCGGGGTCTTCCGTCCAGCGGGTGTTGTCGTGCACGTCCGACTCTTTGGAGATGTCGGTCTGCGTCTCGTGGAAAGCGATGGTGACGTAGACGGGCGCGTCGGCGGGCTGGTCGCCCAACTCGACGCGCCGGTCTTCGGTCAGCACGATCAAATGCCCTTCGCCGTCAACGGCTGTGCCCTTCTGGACGGTGACGGCGGTCGCGCCCGTCTCGAAGATGACCTTCAAGCCTTCGGCGACGCCGGGCGTATGGAGCGCGCGGTTGTGTATCCGCAGGCGGTTGACGTGGTAGCTCTGCTCGTCGTTGAAATCGTTGGCGCGAAGAAATTGGTGGTCGAAATAGTGCAGGCGTTTAGTGATGTCAGCCATGAATTTATCTCCTTCTCAAATGCGAACTATATTTTGGCGATGCCGACCAGAGTATCTACGCCGACCGTTGACTGCTTGGCGATTTGCAGCGAAGGCGTGTCAACTTCCAGCACGTAGTTGGTGTGCGCGGGCTTCTCCATGTCGAGGATGTCGCGCACGACCTGACTCTGCTTGCTGAGTTCTTCCGGATTGCTCGTCGGTAGCAGGATGCGGACGCGGAAGAAGTGCGACGCGCCGCTGCTGAGCCTCGTGTCTTCTCCGATGGTCGAGGTTTTGCCGACCTGAAAACCGGCCATCTGTTCGTCTATCGTCGGGCCGAGACGCGTGTAGATGCGGACGGCCTCCTCCAAGCCCTGCTTCGTCCCGCGCAGGCGATAGAGCCAGACGGCGCGCGAGATGAAATCGCGCTGGCGCAGCACGTCCAAATCGGCGCGCAGCGAGAGCGCGACCCATCCGGCCAACCACGGCAGAAAATCCTCGTCCTCCACCTCAAGCGGGCTGAAATAGGCAGCGATGCCCGCAATCATCTCCTCCAGACCGCGCTGAGCTTCGTCTTTCTCATGTCCGGACGCGGGCGGGATTTCCACCCCGGCGGGCGGGCGTAGCAGCAGCGACTCGAAGGCCAGCAAGTACTGACCGAGAAATTCATCCTCCTGATAAATCCCCGGCAGATGTTGGAGCAGCGTGCTCGCTTTTTGTGTGACGCCGTT
>DATLMV010000123.1:0-49087 GCA_035537095.1 Pyrinomonadaceae bacterium | reverse complement strand
AGACGATGGACGATAGACGATGGACGATTGATAAGAAGGAAGCTTTCTTCCGTCCATCATCTATCGTCCATCGTCCATCGTCTGTTCTTCAAACATGATGTCGAAGTCGCCCGCGAGGACGCGTTCGAGTTTGCCGGTGCGCCATTGGCGGACGCCGTCGCGGACGAGGGGCGAGGGTTCTTCGCGGTAGCGGCGGACGATGGTTGTTTGAGCGGCGTTGTTGCTGTTGTGGTCGGCGTCGAGGACGCGCGCGGCCTGTGCGCGGAGGGCGTCGGGGCCGTGACCGGCGGGCTCGTCCGGCTGCGCGGCGACTCTCACCAGCACGCGCGCGCGGTTGAAAGACTTCTCGTCCTGCGGCGTCTCAAGGACGTGCAGCCCGTTCTCCGTTTTCAAGATGCTGTAGGCGGCGAATCCCGAGACGGCCAGAAGCATCCGGTAAGGCTCCGTCGTCGCGCTTGCAGCCGTGCCCGCGCCGCTTCGTTCGGCGTGCGCGCCTGACGCATTAGTCCCAACACGCGCGCCCGCCTCAACGCTCCCGCCCGTCTCCTCCAAAACATCGAGGTGCATCCGCCGCTGTTTGGCCCAAGCCTTGTACATCGCGGCGAGACGCGCGGCGAAAGCGTTGCAGACGGCGGCGTCCGTGCCCGCGTCGCAGTTGGCGCGCAGTTGGATGAAAGCGTCGCGCGGTTCACCTGCGGCGAGGCCGCGCGAGGCGGCGTCGAGCAGGTAGAGTTGCTCGGCGAGCCGCCCGACGAGATTGGAGGGGAAGTGCGTACGGCGGTCGCGCGCGTGCGAACCCGTGAGACGATTCAAGAGCGAGCCTGCGGTGTCGAGTCCGGCCTCGATTCTGTCCATGTATTCGGCGACGCCGAGCACGCTGAAACGCGCGGGCGAGTTCCAGAAGTCCGGCTCGACGGTCTGCGCGAGCGCATGGCTTTTACGCTGCTGCCATTCGTCGGCGTCAACCTGCGCGGCGAGGCGTCGAAACTTCTCCTGTAAAAATTCGACCTCCGCGAGCGTCCCGCGCGCTTCGAGCATCATCGCTTCGAGACGCAGTTCTTCCGACTCGACGGCGGACGACGGCGCGGGCGCGTCCCGCTCTTTCTCTCCGGAGACGACGGGCGCGTCCGGGTCAATGAAGGCCACGTCGAGACGTTCCGTGTCGTGCGAGCGGACGAAGAGAAACTGGTCGCCTTCGGGAAACTGGTGGTTGACGATGGTCATCGAGAGCGGCGCGAGCAGGTAACGCTCGATAGCGCGCTTCAAAGGACGCGCGCCGAGATCGGGCGTGAAGCCGCGCTGCAACAGAAACTCGATGGCCGACTCGTCCCATTCGACCGCCCACGCGCGCGTGCGCAAACCGCGCCGCCTGAGCACGTCGTTCAACTCCTTGCGCAGCAGTTCGCGCATCACGTTGCGCCCCAGAGGGCGAAAGACGACGACGCGGTCAATGCGGTTGATGAACTCGCGGCGGAAGGCGCGCGTCACGGCGCGCTCGACGCTCGCCGACGCGAAACCGCCCTGCTCCTGCGAGAATCCTATCCCGACGCCCGACGGCAGAGTCGCGCCGAGGTTCGATGTCATGATGACGACGCAATGACGAAAGTCGGCGGTGTTGCCGCGCCGGTCGGTCAAACGCCCGTCGTCGAAGACTTGGAGAAACAAGTCCCAGACGTTCGGGTTCGCCTTCTCAAACTCGTCGAGCAGCACGACGGAGAAGGGCTGCTTGCGAATCGCGTTGACTAAGGCTTCGCTGTCGCCGGTTTCGCGGCTCTCGCCGAGAATGCGGTCGAGCGAATCGGGCGACTGAAACTCGCTCATGTCGAGACGAATCATGCGGTCGGGCGAGCCGAACAGAAACTCGGCGAGCGTCTTGGCAATCTCGGTCTTGCCCGTGCCCGTCGGCCCGACGAAGAGAAAGACGCCCTGCGGCCTCGTCGGGTCGGTCAGCCCCGCCTTGATCATCGCCACGCGTTCCGTCAGACATTCGACCGCTTCGGGCTGGCCCAAGACGCGCTGCTCGAAGAAGGCGCGCAGTTCCGCGAGGTTGATGCCCTCGCGTTCGTCGAGCATCTGGACGGGCAGGCCCGTCAACTGCGAGAGCGTGACGAGCAGGTCTTCGAGCGTGATTTCACCCGCGACGCGTCCCTGCTCGGTCGTCAGGCGACGGTGCGTCGAATCGAGAAACTGCAAGAGGTTTCCGGGCGCGGCCCTCTCGCCGAGATACTGCTTGGCGAGTTGGAAGGCTTCCTGCAAAGTCTGCTCGGAGATGCGCGCCGGAGAATCCGCCGCGCTGACGTGTGCGCTCCAAGCGCGCGCCAGCGCGAGCGTCTCGGCGTCCGGCAGCGGATGAACACGACACGTCTCCAGAGCGTTGCGGATTTGCGGCTTCAACTGAAGCAGCTTTTCGTAGGCGACGTTGGAAGTCTCGCCGACGACCCTGATCTCGCCGCTCTCGATGCGCGGCAGCAGTTGGTCTAACACGCTCGTCGGGTTGTTCTCGTGTCGTCCGGCCCAGACCAACTCCTGAAAGTTAGGGATGAACCAGAGCACGCGCTTGCCGCCAATCTGCCGCATCAACGATTGCACGCGCCCCTCGATCTGCCCGATGTATATCTGTCCGGCAATCACGTCCGCCGCGCTCGCTTCAAAGATCGTCCAGCCTTCGCGCTGCAAACGCGCGGCCAGCATGCGGACGAGCGTCGTCTTCCCCGTGCCGCGCTCTCCGGCGAGCATCACGGAGCGCGGCGGGCTTTTCCTGAGCGCCGTCTCCAACTGCCCGACGCTCTCATCGAAAGCGTCGAGCATCACCACATGCTCTCCGGCGTGGGCGTCCTTCGGCTCCCAGACGCGACCGAACGAGCGCAGGAAATCGAGGTCAACGCGTTGCTCCTTCCAACGCTTGAACTCCGCTTGCAGGCTCTCGGGAAGGGCGTCGCCGAGTTCTTCGAGGAGATTGCCGAGCGTGGAGAGTTGGAGCGCGTCGAGCCCTTCGAGATGCGCGCCGAAAGAGAAGGGGACAGGCTCCGAGGCGGCGCGCATGCCGATAAACTCACGCAAAAAATTCGCCAGAATCGGCTCCGACCAACTGCCCTCCAACTGCGCCAGCAACTCGCCGACGAGCGGGCGTTTGATGTGCGCGTCGAGCGCGCGCAGCGCGTAATAACGCGGCCACCAGTAGATCGTGTTGATGCTGCGGAGAAGCTGCTTGACGGCGTCCGCGCCGTCCGTGCGTCGCGCCAACGCTTCCAGAGCGATGCACGCGACGACCGTGTTAGAGCCGCCCGCGAAGCTCAAAAGGTCGTCCGGCGTATAGTCTGTGCCCTGCAAAAACTGCAACCCGCGCGCGAAATTCTCATGCGTCAGCAAATCCTTCGGATGCGTGCTCTGGTTGAAAAACTCCTCCATGCTCTGCGCGACGGTGAAGATGCTCTCCGCTTTGCCGTCGCCCGCCGAAAGCCCGCCCGCCGGAACATCAATCGGAACATCAATCGGAAAACTCGAAAGACCGGGAGACATACCCGCAACCTCACCCGGAGCATCGGTCTCGGAAACGTCTCCCGCCGGAGCGTCGTGCACGGGTGCGACGCGGGATGAATCGTCTTCCTCCGGCGAGTCGTCGTTCTCTTTCGTCGCCTGCGCGCCGGAGACGATCTTCGGCTCGTCCGCGTCCGCGCTTGCAACGTCCGTCTCGCGCACGACGGCGGGTTGCACATCGGGCGTCGTACCTTTCGTCGCGCGCGCGCGCGTCTCTGTTTGCGACTGCAAGGCTTGCGCCAGCGTGCGCACCAGATAGGCGACGACCAGCAAGGCGAGCAGGCAGCAAGCGACCAATCCGAGAATGATGAGATAAATCATCCGAAGCGTCCGGCGTATAAATTAGTTGGAAGAACAGGACACGACACAGGCGAGCTTGTGCGGGCGACCGCGCGATGGTAACACAATCCGATTCTCTTCTCAGGCGAAGGCGAAGGAGACGTTGACGAGCACGGGAGCGTTCGGACAATGCTCGATAAGCGTGGCGACGGCGCGCAGAGCTTGCGCCTGAACTTTGTTGACCACCTCTTCCGCGCTCTCGCCGTAGACGAGCACTCCCGGCAGTTCGAGCACTTCCGCCAGCCAGCGCCCCGTCGCGTCCTGCTCACACTCGATTGTGTAGGTCATCCTTCCCGCGTCCATCGTTTCATTCCTCGATGCCGAAATAGATGAGGGTCAAATCCTCCGCGCCCGTGTTCGCAATCTCGTGGCTCTCGCCGGGCGCGACCGCGACGCAAGTTCCGGCGGTCAACGAGTGCTCGCCGTCGTCAATTCTGATGTGGCCCGAACCTTTGAGGACGTAGAAGACCTCGTGCATCCCTGTGTGCGCGTGCGCGCGAGCGACCTGTCCGGGCTTGAGTTGCGTCTGCGAAAAAGAGTTCAGGTGCGGCACGTCGCCGCGCTGCAAGATGACCCGCTTCCGGATTTCGGGATTGTGCGAGACGCCCTCGGAGGGCAGCCCCGCCAGCGAGATGAGTTTCATAGTTTCGCGTTCGCGTCGGCGCGGCGCGTGCGCCCGTGCGTGTGACGAAAATTTCAACGGTAAGTCTTGCGGCGCGGGTAGAGCCAGACGGCGCAGCCGACGAAGATCAGCCCGACGATGAGAATGAACGGGCCGCCCACGACGATGCCGAGTCCGGGCAAGGCGACGCTGATCCCCATCAGCGTCGAGAACAGTCCGAGGACGACGAGGGCCGCGCCCAACAGCCCCGACAACACGAACAGAACGAGTCTCACAGACATCATACCGCACGCATCCTTTCAGACGCCGCGAGCCGTAAGCCCCCGCGCCGCCCAACTTCATCAACCGCCAACTATCCCTAGTTGTCAGTTTGAAAATGCGAGCCGCATAGATATTGGCTTGGAATTTCAAACTGACCCTCTATGCAACTATCCGATTTCTTTGCCGCACAATGCTTACTGCTCACTTCCCTTCGTGCCGTCAGTCCGTCTCCGCGTACAACTCCTCGAAGGTCGGGTCGGCGTGTTCCCACCACATGCCGAGCGTCTTCAGGTATCCGGCCACCTCCGCGAGCGACGCTTCGGCGGGCACGTTGATGGAGACGACGGCAGCCTGCGCGTTGTCGTGGCGACAACCCAACGCGGCGAGGCTTTCGAGAATCGTTTGCGCCGCTTCGGATTGGATGGAGAGGCGCGCGAAGATGAGCCGGAGCGTCCGGTTGCCGGACTTCTCGACCACCCCGGCGAAGCGCAGACGCCCGTCGCGCCCGCGCCGCGCGCGCACCACGTCGTGCAACGAAACGGAATAGGCGAACGCGGGAGACTCTTCCAGACTGTACAACCCCCGGCCAACCGGCGACGCCGCGAGCGTCTCCGTGCGCCCCTCCGCGTCGCTCAACTCGACTTGCGCCGTCTCTGATTTTTTCGCGCTCTTCATTCGTTGAATGCTTCCTCGCCGCAGCGCACATTGTAGCGCGCACGCGCCGCCGAGTTGAACGAAAAAAGAGACGCGGCAAACGGCGTCTCTCAAAACGGTCTCCAATGAATTTTGCGGATTTACGGAATGTTGCGACGGTTATGCTCCGAACTGCTTTATGAAGTTTTGCCGCGCATGACCTTTTGAATCTCATGTTCGACATCGAGCGGCATGCGCTGGAAGGCTTCGGAGGGAGCCTTGAGATTGAAACTCGCGATGCGACGATTGAGATCGAGGATGCGGCGACGGAAGAAGTTCAACTCGTGCTGCCAGTCGCCCTCGGGCTGCGCGGCGCGTCGGCTGCGCGAGCGTTGCGCGTCGCTGTAGTCGGCCCACGAGCGGGCCAGATTATCGCGCGCCGTCTCGATGGCCGACTCGATCTCCTTTCGTTCTTCAATCCACGGCAGCGAGAAACCGTTGTTGCGCAACAGGCGATGCGCCGTCCGCATCGAGGGGTCTTCAAACGGGTTATCTTCCAGACGCAGAGGCCGCCCGCGCCCCGCGAGGTTATCGAACGCGCCCTCCTTCATCGCGTCCTTGATCTTCTTCTCGACAAGATCGTCCCACTTAGTCATCGCCGCCAAACTCCTCTCGAAAATCACGCGCGCCTGCGGGCGACAAAATCAACGCTTCCTCATGCCCGATCAGCGTTTCCTCCCGCACATAATCTCTACGCGAACGGGCGCGGAGAGTTCCGTCAAAATGTTTTCCAAAGAGCACGCGGCGACGCGTTGAATAACGGGTGGGAAAAGCTCTGCCCCGCAGCTTTCGCGCAACCTGTAACGGACTGATTTAAAGCGATGAAGGGTTACAGCAGGACGATGGAATCGTCGGATTCGGCGCGGCGCGCGCGCGCGTTTGCGGCGGGCTGGTCGGCGGCGTGCGGGCAGATGTCGCAGTAGGAGTCGAGGCGTCGGAGGCGTTCTTCGCAGTCGTTGCAGTCGAGGGCTTCGCCCAGTTTTTGCAGGGCGTCGAGCAGGGGGATGAGGAGGCGTCCGCGCTCTGTGAGGACGTATTCGACGTGCGGCGGGCTGCCGCCGAAGTCGCGCCGCTCGACGAGCGCATCGCGCTCCATGTCGCGCAAGCGTCCGACGAGCGTGCGGCTGCTGATGGGATGAAGATTGGCGAGCAGTTCGTTGGTGCGGCGCGGCGCGCGCGCCAGATCGCGGACGACTAGCAGCGTCCACTTATCACCCACAAGCTGCAACGCGCCCGTGACCGGACATCCGTCTCCTTCGCGTCGTCGCATTCCGGCGTCGTCCTTTCGCATCAGGTGAAGCGAGCCCACAGGCGTTCGAGTAGAGCCGAGCGTTCGCCGCATTTTTCTCGCCGCCGCCCGCGCCCGTCCCCGCTTCGAGGCGGGCGAAGCTTAACACAAAGACGCGCCGTTGCGATGCTGCTAAATCTATTTTAAGATGCAGGCGGATGGAGCCATCATCCGTCGCGGACGACTCATCCGCCCCACGAACATCCATTCGCCTCACTAAACTCGTAGTTAAACAACGGTGTGTGAAAGCTCCTGCATCTCACGATTTCCCCGACGTTTATGAAAATAGATAACACAAGCGAACAGGACGCGAACGACCTGACGGAAGAACGCCCGCCGTTGATTCTCGTCGCCGACGACGAGCCCGTTAATCTCGCGCTCATCAAGCGGCGGCTCGAATGGGAGCAGTACAAAATCGTGACGGCGCAGAACGGCAGAGAGGCCGTCGAGCGTGCGCGCGAGTTGTCGCCCGACCTCATCATCCTCGACGTGATGATGCCCGTCATGGACGGCCTCGAAGCGTGCCGCATTCTCAAGGGGACGCCCGAGACGCGCGACATCCCCGTCATCTTTCTCTCCGCGCTCGACGACACCGAAACCAAAGTCAGCGGCCTCTCCATCGGCGCGAACGACTACATCAGCAAGCCCTTCCGCACCGAAGAACTGCTCGCCCGCGTGAGCGTCGCCATTCGTCTCAAACGCGAGCGCGACCAACTCCGCACCAGCGCCGAAGAGGCACGCCAGCGCGCCGAGGCCGCCAGCGAGATGTCCATGACCGACGCCCTCACCGGCCTGCTCAATCGCTACGGCTTGCAGCGCGCTCTCCAACGCGAGATTTCCGAAGCGCGACGCTACGCGCGCCCCTTCTCCTGCCTGATGATTGACATAGATAAGTTCAAAACCATCAACGACACCTACGGCCACACGGAAGGCGACGCCGCGCTGATGCAGGTGGCGCGCATCCTGGCTGAAGCCGTGCGCGGCTCCGATGTGCTCTGTCGCTACGGCGGCGAGGAGTTCCTCGTGCTCACGCCCGAAACGCAACTCGACGGCGCAATCGCGCTCGGCGAAAAGATTCGACAATCCGCCGCCGCGCGTCTCTTCGGCGGCGGGGAACGCGTCTTTCCCTTAACGCTCAGCGTCGGCGTCGCCGAGCTATCCGACACCGAATCCGGCCACGACATGATCGCCCGCGCCGACGTGGCCCTCTACTACGCCAAAGAACAGGGCCGCAACCGCGTCGAAGCCGCACGCGGAATGGGTGTCGAGGGATGAAAGGGAAGAGGCGAACGGTTAAGTAGTCAAACGAAAAAGGCTGTCGAATATCTCGACAGCCTTTTTCATTCTAAATGGTAGCGCCTACGAGACTTGAACTCGTGGTCTCCGCCTTGAGAGGGCGGCGTGTTAACCAACTACACCAAGGCGCCTTAACTGCGAGGGAATTATAAAACCGCTCGCTATGAATGGCAAGTGTGCTCGGCGTGCTCAATGAGCGACCTCGCAGCATGCGGGGCGTTATGTTTTGAGGGGTGTTTGCGGGTGGTGTTATACTTTTGGCGTTCGTGAGTTGGTGTCCTGCCTTTGAAGCTTAAATCAATCCGGTTAGTGTGGGTGAGGAGTGTGGGGATGAAGATCGCGGTGCTGCGAGAAACACAGGCGGGGGAGGCTCGCGTGGCGCTCGTGCCTGAATCGGTGCGGAAACTCGCGGCCTTGAAGGTCAATGTGGCGGTCGAGAGCGGGGCGGGCGCGGAGGCGGGCGCGGCGGACGCGGATTATACGAACGCGGGCGCGGAGGTCGCCTTTGAGCGCGCGGCGTTGTTGGGTTCGGCGGACATCGTGGTCGCGGTCAATCGTCCGGCGTTGTTAGACCTCGCGCAGTTGAAGACGGGTGCGGTCGTGCTCGGCTTCCTGCGCCCGCTCGACGAACCCGCCGCGTTGCAGCCGGTCGTCGAGCAAAGCCTGACGGCCTTTGCGATGGAACTGATTCCGCGCACGACGCGCGCGCAGGCCATGGACGCGCTCTCTTCGATGGCGACGGTGGCGGGCTACAAGGCGGTCGTGCTGGCGGCGGCGCGTTCGCCGCGCATGTTCCCGATGTTGATGACGGCGGCGGGAACTGTCGCGCCGTCGCGCGTGCTGGTGTTGGGCGCGGGCGTGGCGGGGTTGCAGGCCATCGCCACGGCGCGGCGTCTGGGCGCGGTCGTCGAGGCTTACGACGTGCGCGCCGCAGCCGGAGAGCAGGTGCGCTCGCTCGGCGCGACGTTTCTCGAAGTTGACCTCGGCGGCATCGAGACGCAGGACGCCGGAGGCTACGCCGTCGAACTGACCGAAGAGGCTTTGCATCGCGGGCGACTGTTGATTGCGAAGCACGCGCAGGCCGCCGATGTCGTCATCACGACGGCGCAGGTTCCGGGCAGGCGCGCGCCCGTTCTCGTCACGGACGAAGCGTTGGCGGGGATGAAGCGCGGCGCGATGATCGTTGACTTGGCCGCCGCGACGGGCGGCAACTGCACCGCCGGACAGGCGGGCGAAACGGTCGAGCGCGACGGCGTCGTGATTATGTCGCCGCTCAATCTGCCCGCGAGCGTGCCCGTTGATGCAAGCAAACTCTACTCGCGCAACGTGACGGCCTTCCTCCAACTCTTAATCAAAGACGGCGAGTTGAACATTGACATGACCGACGACATCGTCGGCGCGGCCTGCGTCAGGCATCGAGACGAATACGTGCACCCGCGCGTCGCCGCCGCGCTCGAAGAGTTGGCGAGCCGTTGAGGGATGTCGCGTCGGATGTTGAGCAGAATGCTCAACGTGAGAAGAATGCCCGACGCTCGAAAGTGAATCCGCACCGCAAATCCGTTTGGAGTGATCGAAATATGAACGCAGAAACATTGACCTCGCCGCAAGTCTTAATGCCCGCGCTCTACGTCTTCGCGCTCGCGGCTTTTCTCGGTTATCAAGTGATTTCGCGCGTGCCGCCGCTCCTGCACACGCCGCTGATGTCGGCGACCAACGCCATCTCCGGCATCTCTCTCGTCGGTTCGATAGTCACGGCGGGCGCGCAGTACAACCGCTTGAGCACCATTCTCGGTTTCACCGCCGTGACGTGCGCGACCATCAACGTCGTCGGCGGTTTTATGATCACCGACCGGATGCTCAAGATGTTCAAACGCAAAGAGACCGCGCTTGAGACGACGAAGGACAAACGAAAATCTTGAGAGCGGAATAACGACGTGGCTAACTACACGACCTACTTCATCGAGTTTACATACCTCGCGGCCTCCATCCTCTTCATCCTCGGCTTGAAGGGCTTGAGCCATCCCGAGACGGCGCGGCGCGGAATGCACATGGCCGAGTTCGGGATGCTTTTGGCCGTCGTCGGCACGCTGCTGCACCGGGAGATCATCAGTTACGAATGGATTATCGCGGGCCTGCTCTTGGGTTCGACCATCGGCGCGGCAATGGCCTACTGGGTTCCGATGACCGCGATGCCGCAACGCACCGCGCTCTCGCACGCCTTCGGCGCGTTCGCCGCCGCGCTCGTCGGCATCTCCGAATACCTCCGGCACGGCGCGGAACTCGGCCACTTCAAGATGGGCGCAATCGGTTTCGAAGTGATGCTCGGCGCGCTGACGACGACGGGCAGCCTCGTCGCCTTCGCCAAGCTGCAAGGCATGGTGCGCGGCACGCCCGTCACCTATCGCGGGCAGAACGTCTTCAACATGACGCTCCTTGCCGCCACCGTCGGCTGCTTCCTCTATCTGCTCGTCGAGCCGTCGGCGACTCCGGTCTTCTACGTGATGGTCGGTTTAGCGTTCGCCTTCGGCGTGCTGCTGGTGATGCCAATCGGCGCGGCGGACATGCCCGTCGTGATGTCGCTCTTGAACTCATACGCCGGACTTGCCGCCGCCGCGACCGGCTTCGTCCTCTCCAACAACGTGCTCATCATCGCGGGCACGCTCGACGGCTTCTCCGGCTTCATCCTCTCAATCCTGATGTGCCGCGCGATGAATCGCTCGATGACGAACGTGCTGTTCGGAGCCTTCGGCAGCGCGCCCGACGCGGCGACGGGCGACGGCGAACAGGGAACGATGCGCGAGGTCGGCGTCGAAGATGTCGCCGTGCAACTCGCCTACGCGAAGCAGGTGGTCTTCGTCCCCGGTTACGGGATGGCGACCGCGCAGGCGCAGTACATCGTGCGCGAACTGGCGAACGCGCTCGAAGCGCGGGGCGTGATGGTCAAGTATGCGATTCATCCGGTGGCGGGGCGGATGCCGGGACACATGAACGTGCTGCTCGCCGAGGCGAACGTGCCCTATTCGTCGCTCTACGAGTTGGAACAGATTAACCCGGAGTTCTCCGCGACGGATGTCGCCGTCGTCATCGGCGCAAACGATGTCGTCAACCCCGACGCGCGCGACAACCCCTCAAGCCCCATCGCCGGGATGCCGATTCTCGAAGTTGACCGCGCGCATTCCGTCGTCGTCCTCAAGCGCGGGCGGGGGCGCGGCTTCGCCGGAATCGAAAATCCGCTCTTCTTCAAACCCGTCACGGGGATGCTCTACGGCGACGCCAAAGATTCGCTCACCAAACTCGTGCAGGCCGTGCAGCACACTTGAGCGCGACGTTGAAAATGAGAGATGCTTTTGATAGTTAACATGACGGACGTGAAATCGTTGCCGGAAGGAATTGACAGATGACTTGGATTAAGACCGTGCCGCTTGCGGAAGCGGACGAGAAGTTGCGCAGCGCGATGGAGGCGCAGCGCGAGTTGTACCCGGTCGAGTATGCCGAGCCGGTGCACCCGACGCCGGACGGCGGCACGTCCGGCATCGTCGCCTCGCATAGCCTCATCCCCGGCGCGCTCCATCACGCCTTCGCCACCTTCGGCGCGCTGATGTCGCCCGACCTGCCGCTCACGCGCGCGCAGCACGAGATGATCACGACGGTCGTCTCCGTCACCAATCGCTGCCATTATTGAATCGAATCTCACGCAGAGTTTCTGCGTCGTGTCACCTTAGACGAAAAGCTGGTCGAGGCGTTGCAGGAGGACTACACGCGCGCGCCCATCTCCGAGCGTGACCGCCTGATGCTCGATTACGTCGTGCAACTGACGAAGGACGCCACGCGCATCGGGCCTGAGCATCACGAACGCCTCCGCGCCGCAGGATTCGACGATCAGGCCATCCTGCAAATCACGCTCATCGCCTCTTGGTTCAACTACATCAACCGCGTCGCCGACGCACTCGGCGTCGGACGAGAATAAGAAACGAAAGGGGAAAGGGGTAAGAGGTCAAACGGGTAAATGGAGAAGATAGATGTTTCGTTCTTCTTCGCTTTCCCCTTTAACCCTTTCCCCTTTTCCCCCTTTCTTCTTTTCCGTGTCCGCCGCCGCCCGGCGTTTCGATGCGGACGCGGTCTCCGGCTTCGAGTTGCCAAGTGCCTTTGGAGGCGATAGGGCGTCGGCGTCCGCGACGGATGATGAAGTCGCGCCCCGTTTGTGCATCGTCGCCGCCGTCGAGTCCGTAGGGCGCGAGCCTTCGGCGGTCGGAGAGCAGCGACATGCGCGCGGGCGTGAGCGTCTCGATCTCGCGGACGACGCCGTCGCCGCCGCGATGTGCGCCCGCGCCGCCCGAGCGCGCGCGGATCTCGTAGCGGCGCACGCGCAGAGGATATGCGTATTCCAGAGCTTCGGCGGGCGTGTTGAGGCTGTTCGTCATGTGCGTGTGCACGGCGCTCAGGCCCGCGAGCGTCGGGCGCGCGCCCATGCCGCCCGCAACCGTCTCGTAGTAAGCGAACTGTCCGCCGCGCGCCGCGTCGTGTCCGCCGATGGTCAGGTTGTTCATCGAGCCCTGACTCGCCGCCGGAATCCGCGCGGGCAAAGCACGGGCTAACGCGCGAAACAGCACGTCAACGATGCGCTGCGAAGTCTCGACGTTTCCGCCCGCGACCGACGAAGGATGCGCCGCGTTGACGACCGTCCCGCGCGGCGCGACGACCTCGACCGGCTCCATCAGCCCCGCGCTCGCGGGCACGTCCTCCGCGCCGAGCAAACAACGAAACACGTATGAGACAGCCGACGCCGTGATCGCCTCGACGGCGTTGACCGGCCCCGCCACCTGCGGCGCGCTGCCCGAAAAATCTACGACAGCACGCTCCCCATCAATCAACACGCGCACGCGCAACGCGACCGCTTCATCCGTCACACCGTCGTCGTCGAGCGCATCCGACGCTTCATAAACGCCGTCGGGAATCTCTGCAATCGTGCGCCGCATCACGCGCGCCGAGTAGTCAATCAGGTGCGCGGCATACTCCAACGCTTCCGCAGTTCCCGCGCGTTCGCAGATTTCACGCAGTCGCGCCGCGCCCGTTTTCAACGAACCCATCTGCGCTTCGAAATCCGCGCGCCGCTCGTCTTCCCCGCGCACGTTCGCCAGCAAGAGACGCCACACGTCCTCCGACATCTCCCCATTGCGCGCGATGTGCACGGGCGGGATGCGAAAGCCCTCGCCGTAAATGTCGGTCGCCATCCCCATCGAACCCGGCGTCGCCCCGCCGATGTCCGCATGATGCGCGCGGTTGGCGACATAGAAAAGAGGGGGGGAAAGATGAAGGGGGAAAGGGGGAAAGGGGGAAGTGGGCAAAGGGGATAAAGCGGAACGCTTGGACGAAAGATTATCTCGCACCTCGCCGCTATGTCCCGACGTTCTTGCTTTACCCTTTCCCCTTTTGACCCCTTCCCCCTTTCCCACTTCCGCAAAGACCGGCATGACGAGCGTCACGTCGGGCAGGTGCGTGCCTCCGGCGAAGGGGTCGTTGAGGGCGACGATGTCGCCGTCTTCGAGCGTAGCCTGCGCGAGCGCGGCGGCGACCGCCATCGGCATCGAGCCGAGATGGACGGGCATGTGGTCGCCCTGCGCGACGACGCGGCCCGCGCTATCGAAGACGGCGCACGAGTAGTCGCGCCGCTCCTTGATGTTGGGCGAGTGCGCCGTGCGGCGGAGCGCGATGCCCATCTCCTCGGCGACCGAAGTGTAGAGCGCGCGATAGATTTCCAACGTCGTCGGGTCGAAACTGTTTTTGCGTGTCATGGTTCTATAAGCAGGTTTCCGTGCGCGTCGAGCGCGGCGCGCGCGCCCGCTGGAATAAGGGTCGTCGAAGAGTATTCGGTGACGATGCAGGGCGTTTGCAGGCGCGCGCCGTGCGGCAACTCCGCGCGCGCATAGACGGGGATCGAACGCACGCTGCCGTCCGTCAGGCAGACCTCTGCGCTCGCCTGCGCCTTCGCGGTTTTGCGCGCACGAGCGGACGACGAGACATCATCCTTCAACTTTTCCACGATGCCGATGGAGCGCACGCGTGCGCTGACGATCTGCACCGCGTCCATCTCCCGCGCGTAACCGTAGCGCGTACGGTGCGCTTGATGAAAACGCGCGGCGAGCCGTTCGAGCGTGTTTTGCTTCGAGTCGTCGTCGTCGGGCGTCCAAAGGATTTCCAACTCGAACGACTGGCCCTTGTAACGCGCGGCGACGGTGCGTTCGTGCCGCTGCTGCTCGCGCGCCGCGTCGAAGCCCTCGCGCTTAAGTGACGCGCGCCCCTCGCGTTCCATCTCGCGGAAGGCGCGCTCAAGCGCGGCGCGGCTCGCGGCGTCCGACGCTTCGAGCATCACCGTGCGGCTCTGGTCTTTGACGACATCGGACGAGAGCGCGCCGAGCGCCGAGAGCGCGCCCGGATTGCGCGGCACGACGACGCGCGCCACCCTGAGCGCACACGCCAACTCGACCGAGTGCAGGCCGCCCGCGCCGCCGAAGGAGACGAGCGCGAAGCCGCGCGGGTCGTGGCCGCGCTCGACCGAGACGGCTCTCAGCGCGCGTTCCATCCCCGCGTTGACCACGCGCACGACGCCGAGCGCGGCATCACGCGCGCGCACGAGTTTTCCTCCCGCCGTCGTCATCTCGCGTGCGAGTTTGTCTAACACCTGCACGGCGCGCGCTTCGTCGAGTTTAAAATCACCGCCGAGCAAGTGCGCGCCGCCGAAGCGTCCGAGCACGAGGTTGGCGTCGGTGACGGTCGGCATCTCGCCTTGACCGTAGCACGCGGGGCCGGGCTTCGCGCCCGCCGATTCAGGCCCGACGCGGAGGCTCCCGCCTAAGTCAACGCGCGCGATTGAACCGCCGCCCGCGCCGACCGTGTGAATGTCCAAGACGGCGACGGCGACGGGCAATCCCGCGACCGTCGCTTCGTTCGTCAGGCGCATCTGTCCTCCGGCGCAGAGCGCCACGTCGGTCGAAGTCCCGCCCATGTCGAAGGTGATGATGTCGGGGACAGAGGCGACGCGGGCGGCGTCGAGCGCGCCGACGACTCCGCCCGCCGGGCCGGAGAGAATCGTCCGCACGGGTTCGTCAGCCGCGACGCCCGCCGAGATGCTCCCGCCCGAAGATTGCATCACGCGCAGTCGCGGCGCATCCGTGCTCAGGCGTCGCAGGTACGCGCCCATCAAGGGTTGCAGGTAAGCGTTGATGACGACGGTCGAAGTGCGTTCGTACTCGCGGTATTCGGGCAGGATGCGGTGTGAGACGGAGAGCGGAACATCGAGCGCGGCGAGCGCACGCGCGATGCGCCGTTCGTGTTCCGGATGAACGAACGAGAACAACAGAGAGATGGCGACCGACTCGACGCGCGCGCGCCGCAACTGCGAGACGAGTTTCGCAAGCGTCGCATCTTCCAACGGCTCCAACACCTCGCCCGATGCGGCGACGCGTTCGCGCACGCCGAAACGAAGCGCGCGCGGCACGAGCGGCTCTGCCCTGTCGGCGTTCAGATCGTAAAGCACGGGCCGCGCCTGCCTGCCGATGGCGAGCACGTCCGCGAAGCCTTCGGTCGTCACCAGCGCCGTCCGCGCGCCACGCCTCTGCAAGAGCGCGTTCGTCCCGACCGTCGTCCCGTGCACGACCTCGATGTCGCGCAAACGCGCGCCCGTCTCCGCAGCGATGCGCCGCAACCCCTCGACGATAGCCAGCGAAGGGTCTGCGGGCGTCGAAGCGAGTTTGAAAATCCGCACGCCTCCACCCGCCGCCTGATAGACGAAATCCGTGAACGTCCCGCCCGTATCAACCCCCACACGCACGCGCCGGACTGTTGTTCGCTTCATAACTTAATCAACAGGATGGACAGGATAAACAGGATGAAAGAGAAGCGATAAAAGATGATTGAAAAGAGAAAGCATCTTATCCTTCATTCACCGTCGCGTTAGTCCGCTTATCTTTCATTCATCATTCATCATTCCGCGTTCATCATTTCTTCACATCCTGTGAAATGTTTTAATCCGGCAAGTTTTCCGCGAGCAGGCGGAGCGCGTTGCCGCCCATGATTTGCGCAATCTCTGCGTCGTCGAAGCCTTCGAGGATGAGAGCGTCGGTGAGGAGGACGAGTCCCGTGGTGTCGAAGGGAACGGCGACGCCGCCGTCGAAATCCGAGCCGAGCGCGACGTGACCGACGCCGACGAGGTTGGCCGTGTAACGCATCGCGCGTGCGATTGAGCGCGCATCATGCCCACACGTCGCCGTGTCCCAGTAGCCGATGCCGACGAGTCCGCCGCGCGCGGCGATGCGCTTCAGTTGTTCGTCGGAGAGGTTGCGCGCGTTGTCGCACGTTCCGCGCACCCCCGTGTGCGAAACGACGACGGGGCGCGTCGCTATCGCGAGCACTTCGTCAATCGTCTGCGCGGAAGCGTGGGCGACATCGAGAATCATCCCGCGCGCCTCCATGCGCCGCAGCATCTCGCGGCCCTTGCCTGTGAGTCCGCCTTTCGTGATGCCGTGTGCCGAACCGCCCATCTCGTTGTCGAAGAAATGCGCGTGCGACATCATGCGGAAGCCCGCCTCAAAGAGCGCATCAACGTTGGCGGGGTCGCCGTCGAGCGCGTGCGCGCCTTCGATTGAGAGCATCCCGGCAGTCATCTTGTCGCCGCCCTCGCGTGCGCGGCGCGCGAGATAGTTCGACAAATCGGATTTAGATTTAATCAAGACCAGACGCCCGCCCGACTGCGCCGCCATCCGGTGCAAGCGCGACGACAGGTGAAGCGCGCGCTCCTTCAAACTGCGCCAAGTGCGCGGCGGCCAACGCTTCGCCAGCGCGAGCCAGAAGATGTTGTCGGACTTGTCGTCGTTGCGCTCGATGTTCAATCCGCGCGGCGTCTTCGTCACCGCTGCGAAGGTTTGGAGCGCGACGTTGCCTTCAATCAGGCGGGGCACGTCCGTCTGCCCGCGCGTGCCGCGCACGAGCAGGTCGCGCCCCCAGAGCAGGGAATCGGCGTGCAGGTCAACGATGAGCAGTTGCGCGTGCAACTCGCGCGCACGCGCCGAAGCCGCGTAGGGCGGCGGTTGGTGTATCGCGTTGAAGTTGCGCTCGACGGCGGCGGGCACGACGAAAAAGAATGCGCCGAGTCCCGACACGACGAGCACGGCGAGGCCCGACAGAACTCGCGCGCGCGTCAGCATCGGAGGCGCGGCGACGGGGAGATGAGATTTGATGCGAACATAACTCTTTAAACTTTTCCTCGCTCTTTAAACTTTTCCCTTCCGCCTTTCCTCTGCGGCTAATCTTTCGCGGGAGCGCACTCGATAATCAAAATCAGACCGTCACACGACAGCCGCTCTCGTGTGATTGGCGCGCGGCGTCGAGCACTTTCTGGATGCGAAACCCGTCTGTAAAAGTCGCGGCTTCGGGGACATGCGTGCGTCCCTCGCGCAGGGCCGCGACGATCTCGCGCGCAAACTCCGTGAAGCCGCGCGACCACCCGCTGTCCTTCAACCCCGCGGCGAGGCCCGCCCGTTCGACCTCGACCTTTTGCCACTCGCCCGCGCCGAGCGGCGCATGCCAGAGCGCACCGCCGTCTTCGACGCGCAACGCGCCGCGCTCGCCGAAGATTTCCACGCGATGCTCGTAGCGTCCCGGTTCGACCACCGAGAGCAACAAACTTCCGGTCGCATCCTGCGTCGTCTCCGTGTCGGCGAAGCGCACGAGCATGTTGGCCTCGTCGTCGGTCGTGACGCGTATCAATTCGCCGGTCTCACTATCGGGGCGCGCGGCGACGTGCGTGGCGAGCGAGCCGAAGACCTCCCTGATTTCGGCGTCGAGCAGCCAGAGAAAACTATCCACGGCGTGCGAGCCGATTGCGCCGAGCACGCCGCCGCCCGCGCCCGCGTCCGACCACCAATCCCACGCGCGCTCCGCGCTCGCGCGCCCGTCCGAGGCGAACGTGAAACGCGCATGACGCACGCGGCCAATCTCACCATGGCGAATCATCTCGCGCATCCGTCGCCTGCCGGGTAAGAATCTCAACTCGTGATCGAGATGCGCGAGCGCGCCGGAGAGCGACGCGGCTTCGCGCATCACTTCGCATTGCAGGGCGTTGATCGCCATCGGCTTTTCGCAGAGCACGGACTTTCCCGCGTCGAGCGCGGCGAGCGTCATCTCAAGATGCGTCACGGGCGGCGTGACGACGCTCACGAGGTCAACATCTTCATGCGCGACCACTTCGCGCCACGTCTCGCCGACGAACGGAATCTCGAACTCGCGCGCCACCGCTTCGGCGTTCTCACGATGCGCGCTCGCAATCGCCACGACCCGCGCGCCCGCGCACGCACGAAAGGCCGGAATCTGCGTCGTCCGCGCAAAGCCCGCGCCGATGATACCGATGCCGACATAATCTTTTTTGACCAACTCCGTCACCTCAATCTCGACAACTTGGAAGCCGTCTGAAAATAGAATGATTTTGTCCCGACGGGACTTTCAAATCAACTTTTTAACTCATGAAACCGAGATTGGATGCGGGGAAGCGACCGAGCAAGGGGAAGACGGCGGGCAGGCTCGCGTGGGGCAGGCCGAACCAGAGCCCGAGGGTGGCGGCGTATTGTTCGGTGGAGGTGGTGGGTATCCAGCGACCGCGTTCGTCGGCGTCGTCGGGGCCGCCGAGCGCGAGCGTGGGGAACGTGCCGTAGAAGTCGCCGCCGCGCACCGCGCCGCCCATGATGAATTGATGATTGCCCCACGCGTGGTCTGTGCCGACGCCCGCGCCCGTCCCCGACGGCTCGAAGGTGCGACCGAAATCCGAGAGCGTGAAGGTCGTCACTTCCGCAGCGACTCCGAGATTGACGGTCGCATCGTGGAAAGCCTTCAGGGCTTTGCTGACTTGCAGGAGGAGCGCGTCGTGGCTGTTGGCGGCGGTGCGTTGATTGTTGTGATGGTCGAAGCCGCCGAGCGAGCAGAAGAAGATTTGACGACGGACGCCGAGTTGCGCGCGGAGGCTGATGATTTTGGCGACCTGTTTGAGTTGTTTGCCGAGCGGCGTGGTTTGAAAGTCGGTCTGTCCGGCCTGCAATGGCGGCAGCACGGGGTCGAGGCTGAGCGCGAATCCGGCTTGCATGGCCTGTTCGACCGTCTCGGCTGCCGCGCGGCTCAGTTTCGCCGTCGCATCGGCCCTGATGCGGTTGAAGGCGATGCGGCGGACTTCCGTGTTTGCCAGCGAGAAGTCGTTGCCGAGGTCAACTCTGAACAACTCATTGAGACGGACTTCCGGGTTGACGACGAGTTGACGCGTGTCGTCTCCGCTCATCAAAAGACTCGTGCCCGCCGTCGAGATGGCGAGCGGGAGCGGGGCCGCGCCGTTTGCGCCCGACATCACGTCCGAGATGCGCCCGCCCCAACCCGTGTGCCCCGGCTGCGCCGAGATGCACGTCTGTTGTTGCTCCACTTGGTCGGAGTGAGAAAAGAGTTGATAAGGATGGCCGACGCCGCTGCGGTAGAGTTGGCGCGTGAGCGGCTGGACGAGCGTCCCTGTGTTGCAGAGGACGGCGAGCCTGTTTTGATTAAAGAGCGTCTGCAACTCGACGAGATTCGGATGCAGACCATACTTACGACCTTGCTGAGAAGGCGGCGACAGAGGCAACAGGCTCGACTGCGGAAGCGAAAGATTCGACGCGCCGCGCACAGAAGCATAACCGCCCGCTGCGTTGTAATCGTCAACGGGGACGACGGTGTTGTTGCCGTCGTTGCCGCCTTCGAGGAAGATGCAGACGAGGGCTTTGTAGTCCGAAAGGCTTTGCGCGCGTGCGAACGCGTGAATCAAGCCGAACTGCTCGACGTGTGCGGCGAGCGCGCCCGCGCCCATCAGCGCGCAGCCGGAGCGGCGCAGGAAGTTTCTTCTCGACTCTGACATTGCCTTAGTCATCTCTGCACCTGATACTGCGGCGAAGTTAAGATCAGATAGACGGCCATCTGCGTGCGCCGCAAAAGATAGTTCGGCTCGGTGGGCGGGATGACGGCGACCGCCGACGTGACGGCGTCGCGCATGTTGGGCGACATCGAGCCGTGCAGCAAAAGCGTGTCGAGCGCGGAGACGACGCGCGCGGGGTCGGAGGCGAGCGGCATAAACGACGAGAACCAGATGAACGTGCCCTCGGGCGTGTCAATCGTCTTGCCTCTGAAGATACCATTGCCGTAAACCATCATCGCCGTGAAACCGATGCGCCTGAGCGCGGTCGAACTCGAAAGGATGCCGAACTCCGGCCCCTTCAACGTCGTGCCGGGAACGATGTGCTCGGCGGGGAAATATCCGAACACGGTCGGCGGCCTCAACACGTCCTGCCCCATCTCGGTCGCGTAGGGTTCGAGATGCCCGTCGCTCTCGACGATGACGCCGCCCGCGCCGATGCCTCTGGCGTCGAAGGCGCGGCACATGGCGGCGATAAACTGCACGGGTTCGCGCAGCCGCCCGTAGTTGGGGTCGGTCTTGATGTCGCCGCGCGCTTCGGGGTCGAGCAGGATGGCGCGGACGACGGCGCGCAGGTCGCCGCGCTCGCCCGGACACGCGGCGTCCGCGTAGAAACCCGCGCAGTTGTTGTCGAAGACCGAGGCGACGCGCCCGACGTAAGCCGCGCTCGGATTGCTCGTGACGAGTTGACGGATGAGCCGCTTGCCGATGAAGGGGCCGACGTTCGGATGATTGAAGATGTTGTCGAGTGCCGCGTTCAAGTCCTGCAAGGTCGTCTGGTTCGGGGGCAACGTCGCGCCGCCGAGCAGCGTTTTGGCATCGGTGTCGTGATGGCGTTCGTGCGCGATCATCGGGTCGGCGAAATTGAGGATGCCCTGCGTGTCGGGCGGCGGCACGGCCAGACCCCAACCGGTGAAGACGCGCGCGAAGTTCGTGATCGTCGCCTGATTATAGACGGGAATGCGGTTGCCTCCGGCGTCGAGCTTCGGCGTCCCGTCGGGGTGCAGGAGGTCGGGGCCGACGGTGAAGAGTTGGAGGATTTCGCGCGCGAAGTTCTCGTTCGGTTTCTCCTTCGTGTTTCCGGCGGTGCTCAGGAAGTCGCCCATCGCGGGGTTGCGCGTAATGTCGTAGAGCAGTTGACGGAAGTTGCCGAAGGCGTGGCGGTCGAGCGTTTGCAGGTAGGGCGACATCCAACTCGTCTCGTTGAGTTCGCGCCCCGAGACGACGAAAATCTGGTGGAGCGCGAACGCGACGCGCTGCCGCAACTGGTCGGGCTTGTAAAAAGCGTTCTTGAAGAGACGGATTTGCAGCGGGTACATCGTGTAGTTGTCGCGGTAGCAGACGCGCGCGTCCCCGCCCTGACAACCGAGATTGGCGTCGAGCGGCATGAGCGGCAGCGTCGGATAGCCCGACGCGGGAGCGTTAAACTGTTCTTCAAGGTAAGCCCTGATGCCGATGCTCTGCACGCGCGCCACTTGCGCCTGCGTCGGGCCGAAGGTGGCCTGTTCGAGAAAGCGCACGGCGTCCGGCGCGCTGGCGGGGCCGGTGTAAGAGTTTGGGGAAGCCTGCGGGCGCGGCGCAGGCGACGTGGGCGGCGCGGGAGTCGGGACTGCGCCCGTGTCGTCGGGCAGCCCACCCCCCGCGTGTCCGACGCTCAAGCGCACGCGGTTGCTCGACATGCCGCGCAAGCTGACGCGCACCAGAACGTCGCCCGCGTCTGCCATCTGGTCATGCAAACGCACGACGATCTGCGTTATCCCTCCAAACTCCGGCACAGGCCCGACGTGTTCCACCTCCAAAGGATAGACGCGGCGCGCGCCGTCTTCGGCCTCCGCCGTGAAAGCGTTCGCGCCCTCGCCCGCGTAGAGTTGGATGTTCATGGCGAAGAGCGCGACGCGCGTCCGGCGGTCGGCGTTGAAGGCGACGTGCGTGTTGTGCGTGAAGGGGTCGCGGAGGAAGTTGACGGATTCGAGCGCGACGGCGCGAATCGAGTCGGCTTCGGTGAGCAGGACGGGCGCGCTCGTGTCGGCGTTCTGCGCGGCAGTCGTTCCCGCGCAGAGGACGAGCAGCAGGCAGGCAGATAAGGAACGGATGAAGCGTTTCGCGTTCGGGCGTGACGGGGGCATCTGTCTTACATCCCTGAAAATGTGCTGTGCGGAGATGACCGAAGAGACACGGCGCGGCGTGCCGTTTGAGTCTTTGGTTGAATGAGCTATGGCAAAAGGGAGATTCGTACCCGCGACCGGATAGGCGCGCATTATACACCCGTCGCGGGCGCGCGCAACGCTAAAACGGACGACTCGCGCGCCTGCCGCGAACGCCGTCCTACGAAGCGTTCGCGGCAGACGTTTGAGAGTTTCGCCCGTCTAGCTTTTCAGCAACTCGACGGCTTTGACGACGCGCAGCAAACTGCGGTTCATGTAGGCTCCGAGCGCGACGATGCCGAGCACAACCAGCGAATAGCTGCCGACGGTCGCAATCAAGAGCAAAAGGTGCAGGCGGTCGGAGAAGTCAGCGGCGAGAATGAACGCGCCGAGAAAGAGGGCTTCCCAGAGGGTCGCGAGATAAATCGTCAGCTTGAAGTTTCTTTCGCTGCGCTCGATGCGGTCGAGCGCGCTCGTGCGAACTTCGTCGAGATTGATTCTGTCAGACATGTTTTGACCTCCGTTCGATGCCGTTTGAGTCTCCCGCAACTAGCGGCGACTCTTGTAGTAGATAACCGATGCGAGCACGACGAACTCGACGATGGCGAATCCGATCAACGCATACTTGAAACGACGGTTGAAGGCTTTCGTCTCCTCGTCCGTCTCTGCCTCGTCCCCGCTGTGCTTCGTCTCTTTTTTCATCACCCGCGACCTCCTTGCGAATGTGCTTCGGCGAACTGCCGCCGCAAACTTGCGAGCCCGTAAGAGAGGCGCGACTTGACCGTTCCCGGAGGAATCTCCAAGACCGCCGCCACCTCTTCCAGAGACATCTCGTGCAGGTAGTGTAGGACGATGACCGCGCGGCTCGCCGCCGGAAGACCCGCGACCCGAAGCTGTAGCTCCGCACGCAACTCCGGCGCAAACTCTTCTCGCGCGGGCGGCGCAGCCGGAAGCGACTTCAAAGCCTCCTCGTCTCTGACCTGCTCTTGCCATTGCCGCTCGCCTCGCAGATGGCGGAACGTCTCGCGCGACGCGATGCGGTAAGCCCATGCGCGAAACAGAGCGGGCTCGCGCAGCCAGCGCAGCTTGCGATAAATCCGCATGAACACTTCCTGCAAGATGTCTTCCGTCGGCGAACGCTCCCCGACCAGACTGTAGATGTAGCGAGAGAGCGGCTCCTCGACGGCCTTCAAAAGTTCGTCGAGCGCCTCGCGGTCGCCCGACTGCGCCCGCAGCACCCACCAACTCTCCCGCTCACGTTTCGCTTCATCCGTCATGCACTTATTATGACCCGCTCGCGCCGCAAACGGTTCGGACTAACGCTTAAAATTTTTTGGTAGAAACTTACGTGACGCGCGAAAGGCTTGAGCGGAGACGCGTGAACTGACGATTAACGGCGACACAAAAAAAGATGGACAGCCAATGAAACGGCTGCCCATCAACTGTCACTTTTGTTAATGCCCTCGGTAGGATTCGAACCTACAACCAACGGATTATGCTTACCACTACGGCTTTCGCCGCGCTTCCGTCGCTGGATTGCCGACGGAGTTTGTAGTCTGGACTTTCTCTTCGCTTTACGCGTCTGCCATCAAGTCTCTACACCTTCCCCGCCGCTGAAGTGTGCACACGCTGCGGGGCTTGGCTCGGGATTACCGTCTCGCTTTCGCGTCTTAGGCTTCCCCGAATTTGACAGATTCTACAGGCACGCCTGAAACGAACCTTCGCGCCTTCGCCGAACGTTCGATGTGACGCGCCTGCAACCCGGCTTTGAAGGTCGTATGGAAACGGCGTCGGCGTCCCATCTCTCTCGAAAGCAGAGCGACGGGACGAACGCCATTTTCCACTTAGACCTCTCAAAGAACTTGAGTCCGCTGCTCTAACCGTTGAGCTACAAGGGCATGAATACGGCAAGAGTGTCCGGCGATTATAGAGAGCCGCATGTGCGCCCGCAAGCGAGCAGCGAGTAAAAGAAAACTAACAGGATGGACAGGATGAAAAGCAAGGATGAGGGATGAATGAAGAAGGGGTAAAGGTTAAATGGGTAAAAGGGAAAGGGGAAACGGCGAACGGGTGAAAAGCAAAATTTAATCTTCCGCTCACCCGTTCCCCCATTCGCTTGATGTTTTCTAGTTGCTGGCTGTCGCGCTTGCCGCAAACTCCGGCGACCGCATGAGGGCTTCTATCTGTTTGAGATGGCGTTCTTCGTGTGCGCCGATGAAGGCGAGCCATTGATAGAGATTGAGCGGGCCGAAGGCGGGGTGCGGATACTGAAGGGCCACACCGTCAACCTGTTCGAGTTGGGGGCGAAGCCCGTGGAGCGCGGCGCGCGACTCGCGCATCCGTGCGAGCGAATCGGCGACGGGGATCCGCCCGCTCGGGCGGACGTTCTCCGGCGCGTTGTATTTTCCCCTGTTGCTCTGTTCGACGAAGTCGGCGATGGTCACGGGCGCGAAGGCTGCGTCACCCGCGCGCAGCAGGCCACCGGCCTCGGCCTTCTTGACCATGACGCCGAGCAGTTGCGTCATCCGGTGTTCGAGGATCGAGAGATGCTCGACAATCTCTGCGACCGTCCAGCCGTCGGGCGTGGCGCGAAAGTTCTGCTCGGCGTCGCTCAAGTGTTCGACGCGGCTCGTCAGACGCGCGCGCGCGTCGTCAATCGCGGAGATGATTTCGGCGACGCTATGATGAATCATGAAGTTCGTGCTCCTTTGAGGGATGATTTCAAGTTTGCGACGGACGCGCGCGAAAAGTCGGACGCTCGCGGGCCGCGCCTCTCCGTGCGGGCGCGTGAGGGTGCAGGGAGCTTGTCTGTCCGGGCGGGCGTCTGTCGTTTGAGACTCAAGACCGCCGCTTGCGGGCTGAGGTGAAGGATGTGCCAGCGCGGGTAGTTGGTGATCAGTTCGCCGTTTTTGTAGAGACGCACGAAGGCCGTCCGCACGAGCAGCATCTCGGGTTGCAGCCATTCGAGACGCACAATCGGATTGAAGGAGAGCGGCGGGGCGTCGGTGGTTGTCGCCTGCGGCGACGTGTTCGGGGCGTTCGCGGGCGGCGTCTTGTTGTCGGATGATTGCGCGGCAGCGTTCTTCTTCGAGCGTTGGTCGGCGTCGTACTTCGCAGAGGCGGCGAGCAGCGCATCGCGCAGAGGGATGTCGGCTCCGGTGGGGCTCTGGCCGACGGCGTCGTAGACGGCGATGTCGGTGTCGAAAGCGGCGGCGACCTTCGAGGCATCGGGCGACCAGACGAGCGCGGAATCGGCGAGGCGGTCGGAGAGCAGGCGTTCGCGCCCTTCGAGGTCAATCAAACGCGGGCGGCCCGCCGCCGTCTTATCTTCGCGGCGGCGCGCGTCCCACTCGTCGGGCTTGCAGGCGAGCGCGGCGATGGCGTGGCTGTCGGGCGACCATGCGGGCGAGAAATAGATGAGTCCGTCGCGCGAAGTGAGCGGGCGGATTTGCAGCCCGTCGCGGTCGCAGACGTAAATCTGTTCGGTGCTGAAGACGGGGACGGGCGCGATTATCGGCGCGACGCTCGGCGCGGGCGTCGCTTCGCCTTCGTTCGGGCCGCCTGCGGGAGCGGGAGCGGGAAACAGTTCGTCGAGCGGCGTCGGGGTCGGAGTCGGCGCGGCGTTCTTGATGCCGACGAAGGCAATCTGCTGCCCGTCAGCCGACCATGAAACCCATTGCGGAAACGTGCCGATCAACTCCGGCGGCAGGATGTTGCGCACGAACTGCCCGCTCGACATGTACAAGTCCATGCGGAAGTCGCCCTCGGCGGTCTCGCTCGTCGCGTAGAGCGCGAGCGCGCGCTGCCCGTCCGGCGATAGCACCGTGCGCAGCAGCGCCTCCTCCTTGCGTCGCTCGTCGAAATCCGCTTTCACGGGCGCGTGCGGTTCCTCCGTCTCGTCGGTCGTAAAGGAGGCCGGAAGATTGCTCGTGTCAATATCCGGCTCGAAGCGAAACGCCAGACGCACCGCCGGAACATCGCGCAACGCACGAGGGCGCACGCTCCCGCCGATGCTCTCCCGAATCCGCGTGCAACCGCCGACGCACGACGACAACAACACCAGAGCCAGCACGCGCCGCCACGCGCCCGCGCGCCACCCACGCACGCGCCTGCTCACAACTCCACTTCCTCTCACGTCGTCGAGCATACTCACAACACACCCCTTGCCCTGAATTCTCCCAAGCCTGAACCGGAGATGATAGAAATCGGCTCATTTTATCATCGAATCATCTGCTCATTGAATCGTCGCATCACTTCTTCATCTGTTCATTGATTCGATGAGAAAATGAACAGATGATTTAATCATTTCTGATTCATCCCTCATCCCTCCGCCCTCATCCCTTACTTGTTTCGCCAGACGGGTTTGCGTTTTTCCATGAAGGCGTTGACGCCTTCGTGTGCGTCTTCGCTCTTCATCAGTTCGTTGAGATAGAGGTCTTCGACGCGGGTCAGCGCGGCGTCGAAGGGGAGGCCGCGCGCAACATCTAAGGCGCGGCGCGTGGCTTCGAGCGCGGGCGCGGATAGCTCACGCAGGCGCGCGAGGATTTCGTCGGTCTTGGCTTGCAGTTGTTCGGCGGCGACGACGTAGTTGACCAGACCGAGACGCAAGGCTTCCGCTGCGTCAATCAGTTCGCCCGTCAGAATCAGTTCGCGCGCGCGCCGCTCGCCGATGATGCGCGGCAGCAGCACGGCGGCGACGGGCGGGAAGACGCCCAACTTGATCTCCGGCTGCCCGTAGCGCGCGCGCGGGCTGGAGATGACGATGTCGCAGGCGGCGACGAGTTCGCAGCCGCCGCCGAGCGCCGCGCCGTCAACGACGGCGAGCGTCGGCTTCCCTAGCAGTTCGAGCGTGCGAAAGATGTTGTGAAAGGATTCGAGCATCTGGTAGATGGTCTCCTCGACGTGCTCCTCGACGGCGACGCCCGCGCTGAAGGCGCGCGACCCCGCCACCGCGTCGAAGACGACGGCCACCATCTCGCGCCGCCGCATGCATTCGTTCAACGCCGCGTCCACCTCGCGCATCAGCGCGATGTTGAAGATGTTGAGCGGCGGGCGCGCGAACGTGATGCGCCCGACGCGGTCTTCGAGTCTCAATTGGATGCTCTGATAGTTTTCGTTCCTCGTTTTTGCAGATGTCGTCTGCCCGTCAGATGAGCAGCCCGCCGTCAACTTTGAAGACCGTCCCCGTGATAAAACGCGCCCGCTCCGAACAGAGAAACGCGACGGCGTGCGCCACGTCCTCCGGCTCGCCGAAACAACCGAGGGCCGCGCCTTCCGCCGCCGCCTCTTTGACGGCGTCGGGCAGGCGTTCGGTCATGGGCGTGCGGATAAAACCGGGCGCGACGCAGTTGACGTTGACGTTGGCGCGCCCGAGTTCGGCGGCAGCGGATTGCGTCAGCGAGACGACGCCCGCCTTCGAGGCCGCGTAGTTGCCGATGCCGAAGCGACCGCGCAACGCCTCTATCGAAGCGATGTTGACGATCTTGCCCGCGCGCTGCTCACGAAAGACGCGCGCGCACGCCTGCATGTAGTTGAACGTCCCCTTGAGATTGACGCCCATGACGCGCTCCCATTGCGACTCCTTCATCTCCCAGAGCGGCGCATCGTCGGTCACGCCCGCCGCGCAGACGAGGATGTCTAACCCGCCGAGACGGATGCGCGTCTCCGAGACGATGCGCGAAGCCTTGCCGTAATCGCTCACGTCGGCATGAAACATCATCACGCGCTCGCCGGTCTCGCGCAGCACGCGCGCCGCTTCATTCAATGCCGCATCGCCCGCGATGTCCACCGCCGCCACGCTCGCGCCCCCGCGCGCCAACTCCACAGCGCACGCCCGCCCGATACCCGACGCCGCCCCCGTCACGAGAGCCACCTTGCCCTTAAAGTCCATCGGTTCGTCAATCAAAGCGAAGGCCGGATGTTGGATGTTGACTACAGACCGAGGCGCAACCCTCGATGTCGTCGTCTTGATTCTGCTATGCGAGACAAGTTTCGACTACACATCTTACTATGAAAAACAGGCGACCGACTAAGGCTCGCGTATGTACGAACGACGCGCGAAAGGCCGTCTCTCATTGATTGTCTATCGCGCATCGTTTGTAGTCTAATTTGGAAAGTAGAGGGAGGTTTAAAGAGATGGCGATTGTGAGTTGCGGGCGTTGCGGGGCGAGGAATCGTGTGGACGAGCGGGCGGCGGGCGAGCGGCGGGCGGTGTGCGGGCGTTGCGGCGAGGGGTTGGGCGACGGCGCGGGCGGGAGAAGCGCGGACGCGTCGAAGCCGCAGGTGTTGACGGATGCGACGTTCGAGCAGGAGATTTTGCGTGCGACCGACGGGCGGCCCGTGCTGCTCGACATGTGGGCCGCGTGGTGCGGGCCGTGCCGGATGTTAGCGCCCGTGCTCGACCAACTGGCGGCGGAGTCCGGCGGACGCTTCCGCATCGCCAAGCTCAACGTTGACGAGAACACACAGACCGCCGCGCGCTTTCAGGTGCAGAGCATCCCGACGTTGCTCATCTTCAAAGACGGCCGACTCGTCGAACGTCTCGTCGGCGCGCAACCGAAAGAGGTTCTGGCGGCGCGGCTCAACGCACACGCCTGAAGGGAAGGCAAAAGTAAAAAAGGTAGAGGGCAAAAGTTAAAGCAGGAGAGCCTATCTTGCTTTCACTTTTGCCTTTTTATTTAACGATGACGGTCAGTTTCTTGGAGCCGCAGGGGGCTTTGAAGGTGACGGTGTAGTCGCCCGCTTTCTGGCTGATGGAGGTGATGGTGAACCGCGCTTCGCTGCTCTCGGCTGCGGCGCGCGGTTCGGCGAGGACGACGATGTCAGACCAGTTGGCGGTCGCGGCCTTGATGCGCGATGCGCCGCCCGCTTCGGCGAAACTGACGGTCAGGGTAGCCGAACCGCCGCGCTCTATCGTCAGCGAATTTCTGACGCTCAAAGAGAGCGCGCAGGCGACATCGCCGCCCCCGCGTTCGGGCTTCAATTCTTCGGCGTCAGTTTGCGGCGCGGGCGTCGGCGACGGTTGCGGCGTCGTTTCAGCCGTCGGCGCGGTCGTCGCGGGCGTGGGCGACGGTTGCGGCGTCGCGGAGGGTTCGGGCGTCGGGCTGACGACGGTCGGGCTTGGAGGCGTGGGCGAGGGAACGGGTGTGGCTTCCTGTGTCGTCGTCGTTTCGCGCGTCGGGGTTGGCGCGGGTTCGGGCTTCGTCTCGACAGGTTTTGCTTCGGTCGGCACTTCGACGGGTTTCACTTCCGGCGACGCTTCGACGGGTTTTGTTTCGGGCGACGTTTCGGGCTTCGTCTCCGGCGCGCGCGAAGCATCCGTGGGCGGCGGGGCTTCGCTCTTCAGTTCGGGCGTCGGCGTCGCGGCGGCGGCAGCGGGCGGGAGCGTCGTCTCGTCGCTCTTGAGGGGCGTCGTGATGCTCTCGTTGGCGCGCGCGGGATCGGCGTTGGCGGGCGCGTCGCTCTTGGGCGCTTCGGTTGTCGCGGGCGGCGGCGCGGGCGAGGTCAGAGCGGTGGTGAGCGCGTTGGGGGCGGGGCCGATCTTTTCGTCGAGACCTTCGAGCGTGCCGTTGACGCGTTGATAGAGGGCTTCGATGATGACGCGCCGCGCCGCGTCGGGCGACTGGCGATTGTAGCTCTTGAGGTAAGCGTCGAGCGCGTCCTTTTGGTTGCCGGTGGCGTCGAGCGCCGCGCCGAGATGCCACATGGCGTTGCGCCACCAGAGGGAGTTTTCGGGCAGGACGCTGCGCGCACGTTTGAGACGCACGACCGCATCCGCCGACTTGCCCTCGATAAAGAGCGACCATCCGGCGAGGTCTTCGATGCGCCCGCGCATGACGTTTGAGAGCACGTTGCGCGGCACTTCGGGCAGACCGGGCAGGCTGCCTCCGGCGAGCGCGCGTGCGCGTACCTCGCGCAGTTCGTCGGCAAGGAGCGCCGTCTGCGCGCTCGGGCTATTGAGCGCGACATCAACTTCGCTCGCCGCCTCCTCCGCCAACTTCAACACTTCGCCGAGCGCCGCGCCGTGTTTGAGCAGACGGCTCGCCGCGTAGATGCGACGAAAGGCGCGCATCTCCGTGTCGCCGTCCGAGACGAAGGCCCGCGCTTCCGTCGCGCCCGAATCTTTGGCGAAGACGGTCGAGCCGCCCGCCTCCTTCATCAAGAGGTGAAAGGCGAGCAGGTTTTTGAGCATCCGCGCGTTGGTTTCGGTGTCGGCGGCGGCGTGTTGAAAGATGCTGGCGCGACGTTCGAGCGCGAGCAGTTCGGTAAAGTTATCGGCGCGTGCGAGGACGCGGCCCGCGAGTTGGGTGACGAGTTGACCGTCCTTGATTTGAAACGCGCGCGCCAACTCCTCCGCCGCTTCTTCATAGAGGCCGGAGGCGGCGAGCGCGTTGGCGAGTTCGTAGTCGAGCGTGGGGAAGCGACCGTACTGCCGCGCGAAACGGAGCGAGCGTTCGGCTTCCATCGGACGCTTCTGCGCGACGAGCGCGCGAGCGAGAGCAATCTGCGCCCAAGTGTAGCGCGGCTCAAGACGCACGGCCTGCACGCCCAACTCCTCTGCGCGCTCCGGCGCACCGTGCGACACGTACCACCACGCCGCGCCGACGAGCAGCGACAAGTTCTGCGGCTCGTCTTGCAGCGCGGCTTGCAGTTCGCGTTCGGCGTCCTCGCGCTTGCCCGCGTCGAGGAGCGCGAGCACCGCGCCCGTCCGCGCGCTGGCGTCCTTCGGGTCTGCCGCGAGCAGTTCACGATAGAGCGCAAGCGCATCCTCCGATTTACCGGCGGCGCGTTCGAGGTCTGCGAGACTGCGGCGGGCTGTCGTCGCCTGCGGGTCGAGTTCGAGCGCGCGCCTGTATGCGGCGGCGGCTTCGTCGAGTTTGAGCGCGACGCGTTGCGCCGTGCCGAGCGCGTAATGGGCGACGCTCATGTCGGGCGCGAGACGAATCGCCGCCTCCGCGAGCCGCGCCGCTTCGACGGGCTGCTCGACGCTCATATAAAAGCCCGCGAGATTGAGCAGGCGTTTCGGGTTCTCCTTAACGCGTTCCTCGACGGCGCGCGCGAGTTCAAACGCCGCCGCGCTCTGCCCGCGCAGGAAAAGGTTCGCGGGCAACTGCGAAATGACATCCGCGAACAGCTTATCGGGAATCTCCGAGGGCGCTTCCGCCACCGCGAGACGAAACAACTCGATGCCGCGCGTCGCGTCGCCCGCCTTCAACGTCTCGTCGCCGAGAGCGGCGCGCGCCGCCGTCAACAACTCCTGTGCGCGCGGCCTCAAGGCCGACTGCGTGTGAGCGGCGACCAACTCTTCGAGTTCCTTGACGCTCTCGGAGGGCGTGAGCTTCAGAGCCGAATCCAGACGCGCCTTCAACTCCTCCTCGCTCAAAACCACTTTAGGCTTCGCCCGCGCCGTCTTGCTCGACGGCTTCGGGGGCTTCTTCGCGGTTTTTTCCTGCGTCGTCGTCTCGCCCGCCGCCGTCGTCTTTTCCTTCGCGGGCCGGGCCGACGTGTCGCTCTTGGCGGTCTTGCTCGCCGCCGCTCTCTTCTTCGGCGTCGGCTTGCTGTCCTGCGCCGACGCTTGCGCGCACGCGAGAGCGCAGGCGGCGAGGAGAATCGAAAATCTGTTTAAGCTGTGTTTCATAATTGATAAAGCGGGAGCCTTGAGAAAAGTCGGAGCGACACTTGATCTGCTTCAACTTTCAGATGCCCGCCGTCGTTCACGGTTGTTTCATTCCCTCGACCAAGATGCGCCCGGTTGCGCTGCTCGGCGGTTGCAGGCGGAGGATGGCGGAGATGGTCGGCGCGATGTCGGAGGGCGCAGCCGGATTCGTGTAGCGTCCCGCGTTCAAGTGGCTGCCCATCAGGATAACGGGGACGTGCGTGTCGTACGAGTAGGGCGAGAAGTGGTCGGCGGTGTAGGTGACGACCAGATGAAACGGTTGATTGACGATGACGACATCGCCGCTGCGGCGCGCGTTGAAGCCGTGCAGGACGCGGCGCGCGACCGCGTCGGCAGGCGAGATTGCGCCGCGTTCGAGCTGCGTCCGCGTGAAGTAGCGCGCGATGCCGGGGACGGTCATCGCCGCTTCACCGGCGACGCGCTCGATCTCTTCGCGGCTGATGCCGTCGCGTTTGAGCGCGACCGTGTTGAAGTAGAGGTTGCCGTTCTTGGGCGTGAACATCTCGACGTAATCGGCGGTCGTGTCCTTCGTCTCGCCCGCGCGCACGTAGCGCGCACGGATGCCGTTCTTGATGGCCGTGACAATCTCTGCGGGGTTGATGCGCCTGCCCGGAAGATTGAGCGAGGCGGCGTGTTCGGGGACGGGCGCGACGCCGTGGTCGCCCGTGAAGACGACGAGCGTGTTGCGCAGCCCGACGCGCTGTTCGACGAAATCGAGCAGCGCGCCGATCTGCCGGTCGGAGCGCAGCGTCACGTCCATCGCTTCGTGACTGTAGGGGCCGAAGCGATGCCCGACGTAATCGTTCGCCGAGAAGCTGACGCTCAGAACGTCCGTGTCGTCGTCCGCGCCGAGTGCTTCGTTGGTCAGGGCTTCTCTGGCGAAATCAACGAGCATCTCGTTGGCAAACGGCGATGTCTCAATCGCTTCGTAAAACTCCCGTCCGGCTGCGCTCGCGCCGCCCGTGATGGTGTGCGGAAAAGTGTTTGTGTCCTTGTCTTTGTCCGCGCCGGTGTTCTCCCATGTGGCGGCGTCCGCGCCTGCGCGGCGCAGGTATTCGGCTTCGGGCAAGAGCCTCTCCCAACGCATCCCGAAGTATTTATCGGCGGGACGCGTCTCGTTGAAACGCTCGACCCACGCGGGCATCTGCGGGAAGTAGTAACTGCTCGACACCATCCGCCCCATCTGCGAACTGAACCAGTAGGCAGCAGAGGCATGACGACCGGCGGGCAGAATCGCCCCGCGATCTTTCACGGAGATGCCGATGACTTTGGAACGTCCCGAAGTGGCGAGCCGCAACTCGTCACCCACGGTCGAGACGAGCAGACGGCGCGGGCTCGACGCGCGTTCCTCCGCGCCGCCGCCAAAGAGCCGGACGGATTCATCTATCGCGTTTGAAACCCTGCGGCCCACGTCGCGGTCGTACCATTCGTTGCCGATGATGCCCGTCTCGGAAGGCCATGCGCCGGTCATGATGGTCGCATGTCCGGGCGCGGTCTCGGTCGGCATGTGGTCGTAGTTGGCGTTCGTCCATGATGCGCCGTCGCGCATCAGGCGGCGCAGTCCGCCGTTGGCAGCAAAGAGGTCGCCGAAGCGTTCGAGAAAGTCGTAGCGAAACTGGTCAACGACGATGACGAGGACGAGTCGCGGTCGCACGGGCGCGGCGGCAGCAGTAGCGGCGACGGCGGGCGCGTTCGGGCGCGGGCGCTGCGCTGGGACGGAAGTCGCCGGGTTCGCGTTTGCTGCTCCGGCGGGCGGGCGTCGTTGTCTCTGTCGCGCTTGCGCGGTCTGGCCGTCGGAGATGTGTAGGAAGGAGAGAGAAAGAACGAGGGCGGCAAGAAGGTTTGTGTATCGGCGCATGTGTCTCTTTGTCGGGCTAACCGGATTCGGGAGCGTCGGGAGTTTACGAGCAAACAGAGGGGCATGATAACATCGCCCTGCGCGGCGGCGCGAGTCGCGAATCCACGCGAAACTTTACCGGACGGAGCGGCAGCGTTTTGAACGAACTCGACACGGAATGGAAAGCACGTCTGGCCGCAGCGCAGCAACGCGCGCGCGCTTCGGGACGCGGCGACGTGGCCGAATATCTCTTCCTGCGCGCCGAAAACGATATGGCCCGCGCGACCGGCGTCGAGTGGCTGCTCGAAGCCTGCACCGCGCTCGCGGGCGAAGCCAACCGCGCGGGCGCGGGGCTGACCATCGCGCGCAACGACTCGCACCGTTTCTCCTTCGGCAACTCGACGATGGTCGGCACGGCCCTCACGTTCCGTTCGGGCGTGCGCGCTCTCACGGTCGAGGCGGGCTGGCCGCGCGCGCCGCGCGACGGCATCGTGCGCGGCAACGGTCTCGCCAACGCGCGCCTCTCTCACTTCGGCATCCCCAAAGCAACCGAAGACCTCCTGCTCGTCCGCAACAACGAGGGCGTGCCCCAATGGTTCGTCCTCGAAAACTCCGGCACGCGCACCGCCCTCCTCGAAGAACGCATCCGCCGACACGTCGCCAAACTTCTCAACTAACAAATCTCAACAAGATAAATAACTGAAAGGGTAAACGGGGAAAAGGGGAAAGGGAAAAGGGGAAGGAAAGACAAACTGCTTTCACTTTTTCCCATTTACCCTTTCCCCCTCTCCCCCTTTCCCCATCCTTCATTTTCTTCGGCGACGATTTGCGGCGTCGCCTGCACGTTTTGAGACGCGGCGCGATAGAGTTTCGCTTGCGTGCGTCGCGTCAACCCGGCAGAGGAACGCAATTTCCCGCTTTTTTCTTTGATCTTGGCGGGATTTTTTCTCATCCGGCGATGCGGCACAAAGGTTGCGATGCTCTCCGGCGTCGCGCGTTTCATCATCCGCGTCCCCATGATGAAGCGGCGAAGGCGACGCTGGCCGCGCCTGAAAATCTCCTCAAAAGCGCGGTCGTCTTGAATGGAAATTTTTTGAAGGAGATTTGGAAGATGACAAACTCACGCAGACTGATCCTATCCGTGATTGCTGCCGCATTCATCGCGCTGCTCTTGCCCACGATGGAAGCCTCCGCGCAATACAACGACCCCCGCTGGGGACAAGGACGCAACAACAGCCGCTACGGCTACAACAACCGCGCCGTGCGTGATGCCGTGCGCCGCATCGAGAACCGCAGCGACGATTTCGAAGACCATCTGGACAGCGCGCTCGACCGCAGCCGCTATGACGACACGCGCCGCGAAGACCGCATCAACGACATGGCGAGGGAGTTTCGCCACGCCGCGCAGCGTTTGCAGAACAGGTTCAACGAGCGCGACCTCAATCGCAGTCAGGCGGAAGCCCGGCAGCTTCTGCAAATCGGCGCGCGCATCAACCAGTTCATGTCGCGCACTCGTCTGGCCTCGCGCGCCCAAGCGGACTGGAACCAGATCAGTTCCGACCTCCGCGTCATCGCCAACGCTTACAACGCCAGCTACTACGACTACAACGACGACTACTGGCGGCGCAACCGTAACCGCGACAACGACCGGCGCAACCCCGGCGACAGGGGATGGCGCTGGCCCTTCTAACGACAACCTTTTGAACGTCGCGCGCTGGCTCGACGTACCCGACAACTCCAATGCGGCGCGGACAAGATTCATCCGCGCCGCATCTTTTTGTTTGTGCGCGCGCAATGCCGCGCGACGCCGACGCGTGATGCTGACGCGGCGACCGACGCTCAAGCGGCGCGCACAAGTTTCGCCTTCGCGCACCGGGCTGTGCGACAATGAAGCGCATGTCAACTCAGCAAGCGGGCACGCTCTATCTGGTCGCCACGCCCATCGGCAATCTCGAAGACATCACGCAGCGCGCGCTGCGCGTGCTCAGGGAAGCGGATACGGTCGCCTGCGAAGACACGCGCCGCACGCGCGTCCTGCTCGACCGCTACCAGATTCAGACCCGAACCGTCAGCTATCACGAACACAACGAGCAGGAACGCGCACGCGAACTCTGCGCGCGGATGGAGAGCGGCGAGCACGTCGCGCTCGTCTCCGACGCGGGCACGCCCGCCATCAGCGATCCCGGTTTCCGTCTCGTCCGCGCGTGCATCGAGCGCGGCATCAACGTTGTGCCCGTGCCGGGGCCGACCGCGTTCGTCTCCGCGCTCGTCGCGTCGGGGCTGCCGACGGACGAGTTCTTCTTCGGCGGATTCCTGCCCGCGCGCACGCACGCGCGCCGCACGCGCTTCGCCGAAGTCCGCCATCTTCAGACGACGCTCGTCTTCTACGAAACGCCGCACCGCCTCGCCCATTCGCTCGCCGACGCGCGCGAGGTGCTCGGCGAGCGGGAAGCGGCGGTGGCTCGCGAGTTGACGAAGTTGCACGAACAGTTCGTGCGCGGGCGTCTGAGCGAGTTGGCCGAGCGTTTCGCGTCCGAGCAGGAGGCGCGCGGCGAGATCGTGCTCGTCATTGACCGCAAGACGATTGACGAAGGACGGCAAAGCGACGGCGACGCGACCGCGAGCATCGGCGAGCGCGTCGCCGCACTCGAAACCGAAGGTCTCGACGCGCGCGCCGCACTCAAACGCGCCGCGCGCGAGTTGGGCCTCAGCCGCGACGAAGCCTATCGTCGCCTCGTCTCCGAACGCGCCCGCGAGAAAGATTAAGAGTCGCAAATAAAACAGAATCAAACAGGGATGGACAGGATGGACAGGATAAGAAAAGGGGTCAAAGGGAAAAGGGGGAAACGGGAAAGGGGAGAAGAACAAAGCGCGAGGTTGGCTCGCCTTTTCGCCCTTTAGCCTTCGCTGTTAACCTTCCCTTTTCCCATTTAACCTTTCCCCTTTTTCCCTCTTTATTATCCTGTCCGTCCCTGTTAATTTCCGGAGCGCGTAGCTTACAATCGCACGCTCTCTCAAACGCGAACCTTCAAGAGTTTAAAAAATCATGCGCGTGACCATCGGGCAGATCAACACGACGAACGGCGATTACGAGGGCAACACGGAGCGCATCGTGCGCGCCGTCGAGCAGGCGAAAAGCGAGCGGTCGGATCTGGTTGTGCTGCCGGAGGTGGCGGTGCAGGGCTACACTTCTTTCGACTGGTTTCTCGATGCAGACGTTGTCGAGTCTGCGCTCAAGCCGCTCGAACGCATCATCGCGGCGACCGAAAATATCACCGCCGTCGTCGGCACAATCAGGCCGACGGGCGCTGCTGTCGAAGCGACGGGCCGGAAGCTCTTTAACTCGGCGGCGTTGATTCGCAATCGTGAGTTGATCGGTTGGGCCGACAAGACGCTCCTGCCGGAGTATGACGTGTTCGACGACCCGCGCTATTTCGAGTCGGCGTCGGAGCGGCGGCTGTTTGAGATCGGCGAACAGCGAATCGGCGTCGCCGTCTGCGAAGACATGTGGAACGACAAGACGTTCTGGCGCGAGCGGCTCTATGCGCACGACCCCGCCGACGATCTAATCGAGATGGGCGCGAGCGTGCTCATCTCCATCAACGCCTCGCCGTTCGGCAAATCCAAGATGGGACAGCGTTGCTCGATGGTTACGCACCGTTCGCGTCTGGCGGGCGTGCCCGTCGTCTTCGTCAATCTCGTCGGCGGCAACGACGGCATCATCTTCGACGGCGCGAGCATCGTCACCGACCGTCGCGGCGAGATTATCCTGCAAGCCCCGCCCTTCGAGGAGTTCGTCGGCACGGTTGACCTCGACTGCGGCATCCGCGACGAACGCTGCCTGCCCGGCGACGACATCGAAACCATTCACTCCGCGCTCGTCCTCGGCGTCCGCGACTACGCGGGGAAGAACGGCTTCCGTCGCGCCGTGCTCGGTCTCTCCGGCGGCATTGATTCCGCGCTCGTGGCGACGCTCGCGTGCGAAGCTCTGGGTTCGGAAAACGTGCTCGCCGTGATGATGCCGTCGCCCTATTCGTCGCGCGGCAGCCTACAGGATTCCGTCGCGTTGGGGCGCAATCTCGGGATGCGGACGATTGTTCATCCGATCACGGAAGCGTTCGAGGTTCTGACGAAAGAACTCGCGCTCGACAAGCCGACGCGCGGCGGCGACTCGACGGCGGCGGAGAACCTGCAATCGCGCCTGCGCGGAAATATCCTGATGACCCTCTCGAACGCCGAGGGGCGTCTGCTGCTCTCGACGGGCAACAAGTCGGAACTCGCGCTCGGCTACTGCACGCTCTACGGCGACACCAACGGCGGCCTCGCCGTCTTAGGCGACGTGCTCAAGACGGAAGTCTATGCCCTCGCGCGCTACTACAACCGGCAGAGCGAAATCATCCCCGCGTCAATCATCAACAAGCGTCCGTCCGCCGAACTCGCGCCCGAACAGTACGACGACCAGACGCTTCCCGCATACGACCTGCTCGACCCCATTCTCCGGCTCTACTTCGAGCGCAAGGCCACGCCCGCAGAGATTATCAAAGCGGGCTACGGCGACGCCGAACTCGTCTATCGCATACTCAATCTCGTCGAATCGCCCGCCAACGAATTCAAGCGCCGACAACTTCCGCCCGCGCTCATCATCTCGCGCCACGCCATCGGCATCGGTCGCCGCCGCCCCGTCACGCATCGCTACCGGCGACAGCCCGCCAACGAGCAGAACAAAAATTAAAGGGCAAAAGGGGAAACGGTGAAAGGGATAAAGACAGATGCTTTCCTCTTTCCCTTCCCCCTTTCCCCTTTTAACTCTTTCCCCTTAGGTTATTGCCAGTCAATCGCGTTGAGCAGGGCGGCGAGGTGGGAGGTGGCTTTGACGAGTTGAGTGGTGGCGCGGTCGAGTTGGTTGTCGGCGTAGTTGTTGGGAAGCGTCGTGTCTATCTGTTCGATGCGGCGTTTGCCGTTGATGACGCGGAAGGTCGTCCGCCCGAAGACGAGCCCCGCGTAGGCTTGATTGGCTTGCGCGAGGGAATCCGTGGCCCACGCGGCGGCCCACGCGTGATGGTCGCCGGAATTGACGAAGCCTGCGCGGTGCGCGTTCATCCACACGGGGTCGCGCAGCCGGGCGAGCAGGATGATGGCGAGGCGGTTGAAGTCGCGGTTGCCGTTGGCGACCCGCTCGACCATCCGCGTGTCCCAGAAGCCATGCATTTTTTGACCGCCGAAGACGAGTTGATTGCCGCCGAGGTCGTGCGGTTTGTTGCGCGCCAGCGTGGGGTCGCGGATGAGGATGGCGTTGTTCTGAGCGTCGAAATCGTAGTAGCCGGAGACGACGTGCAGCGGTTGGTGAATATCGCCGACGAAGTGGACGAGCAGGCGCAACGCCTGTCGTTTCGTGAAACGGGTCGGCCTGTTGGGCGGCGTCTCAAGGATGGCGATACACTCGTTGATGATATTGACGATGTCGCGCGGTTTGCTGAACGGGCCGCCGGGCGTGTAGACGCCGGAGGCGAGCGGCAGATTGACGAAGTGCCAGTCGGCGTTGTCGGGGAATCGCTGGTTGAACTTGCGTGCCTCGGCGTCGCGCGCGAGCGGGCCTTCTCCTTCGCGCGCGCCCTTCAAATCGTCGGCCCAAAGCGCAACGTCCGCAAGCCTCTGGTTGCCGAGCAGGTTGCGGATGGCCGTGCGCGCGCGCTGGTTCAGCATGTCGGGGGCCTGCGCCGCCTGCGCGACCGCCTGATGTCCCTGACGACCGTAGGGGAGCGCCTGTTGGGTGACGGCCAGCACGAGAGCACAGGCCAGCAAGAGTCGCTTCATGAGGGGGTGGTCTCCTTTCGACGTTGAATGTTTCCGCCGTGTCGCGGAAGACAGAAAAAACTTCTCACGGAAGATATGACGGGCGAGGCGCTTTCATTTCGGGCGACGGGCGAGGCGCGCGCGACATCTGCGGGCGCGTCTCCGGCGAGTGCGATACTATACTCCTTCGACGCCGCCTGACAGAAGATGCGTTTTCGCCGTGCGGCGTACGGAGTTAGTCGCGCCCTCGGAAAGATTACGCGGACGAGAATTTGAGAGAGTCTATGGACGAAAATTTTCGTGTCAGTTTTGAAAGCCCGCAGAGCGGTTGGATGTCGCTCCGGCTGCGCGCGGGCGAAGCGCAACAACTCGTGCTCGGCGTCTCGCATGCGCCCTATGATTCGCTGCGCGATCTGATTGCGGGACTCTCCGCGCTCGTCGCGCACGAGGGGCGCGCGGCGCACGTTCGTTGGAACTGCGAGCCGGAGGAGTACGACTTTCATCTGGCGACGGAGGGCGCGCAAGTGGAGTTTACCGTGACGCGCTACGCAGACCACCGCCGCCGTCGCAGCGACAGCCGCACGGTCTTCGCCGCCCGCCTCCCCACGCTCGACCTCTGCCTCGCCTTCTGGCGCGAACTGCGCGAACTCGGCAGGCGCAGCGAAGTTGATGTCTTTCGGGAGAACTGGCGGCGTGAGTTTCCGCAAACCGAGATGCAAGAACTGACACGACTCCTCCGCGCGCATAAGCGCGAAGCGCGAACTCAAGAGAGAGTTTAGATGTTAGATGTCGGATGTCGGGAAGAATGCCCCGACTGACATCCGACATCCGACATCCGGCATCTGTTTTCCCGCTTCTTCACGTCACAAAAAACTACATAGACCGCGCAAGATTGCTCCGCGTCGCCGTTCAGATGGCAGACGTGGTTGGAGATACGTGTTCGGCGCGCCCCTCGTCCGGGCCATCTGGCGGCCTCGCCTCGCTGCCGCCTATCTCAACCTTTGAGAACTGATTCAAGAACGCATTTCGGGAGGCAACTGATGAATGCATATTCGGGTTTACGAAAGAGTTTGACGGCGGCGGGTTTGTGTCTGCTGGCGGTCGCAGGCGTCGCGCTGCCGGGGTCGCCCGCGTCTCGGCGCGCGCGTGCGAAGGGGCCGGTTTTGCAGGTCTCACATCCCGTCAGCTACAAGAATCTGACGCTCTTTCCCATCCGCGCGAGCGGCGCGCGCTCGACCGACGACTACATCACGCTCGACGAGGGAATCAAAAACGGGACTATCGTCATCACCGAGAAGGGAAGCACGCAGCCGACCGCGCGCCGCGTGCTGGATCACAGGGGAAACCAGCGCGTCGTGATGCGCGAGTCGAGCGGGGCGAGCGTCAACGAACTCGCTTTGATTAACCGTTCGGGGAAGAAGCTTCTGCTGCTGGCGGGCGAAGTCATCGTCGGCGGCAAGCAAGACCGCATCGTCGAGGAAGATTTGATCGTGCCGCCCATCAGCGTGCCCGTCAGCCTGAGCGTCTTCTGCGTCGAGCACGGACGCTGGCAGCATCGCGCCGCGCGTGCGTCCGGCAGTAGCAATATGCAATCGAACCGGATTGCGCGCCGCGAGGTTGTCGTCGGCGGGCAGGACGCGCCGGACAAGTTTTCGACTCTCGGCGCGATTTCGCATCCGAAACTGCGCGCGGCGGCGCAGGACACAAAGCAGCAGAGCGAGGTCTGGAAAGAGGTCACGGCAAACAACGCGCGGCTCGGCACGTCGAACACCACCGACACCTATCAAGAGGTTTATCAAAACGCGCAGGTCGGCGCGACGATGGAGCAATACCTGTCGGCGTTGGAGCGTGAGTTGACGGGGCCGGGTATCGTCGGCGTCGTCGTGGCGCGCAACGGCGAGTTGGTCTGGATTGACCGCTTCGCCAGCCCCGCGCTCTTTGCGAAATACTGGCCGAAGCTCCTCAAGTCGTACGTCATAGACGCGCTCGGCGAACAACTCACGGACAAGCGCCCGACCGTCGAGCAGGCGCAACGCTACCTCACCGAAGGCGGCGGGCGCATCAGCGCCAAGACGCGAGAGGGCGTCTATCGCCTCTACAAAACGGAGACGCCGCGCTACGCCACCTTCCACCTCGAAGACATCTCTCTCTCCGCTCCCGTCCTGCTCCATTTCAACAAGATGGAGAGATGATGAAAGGGATGAGGGCGGAGGGATGAGGGATGAAGAATTGATTCATTGAATCATCGGTTCATTTGTTCAATGAAGAAATGAACCGATGATTCAATCAGTAAATCATTTCTTACTCATCCCTCATCCCTCCGCCCTCATCCCTTATACGCGCTGGCGTAGACGGTTTTGACTTTTTCGAGGAAGTCGCGGCGGTCGAGGATGTAGTGGAGTTTGAGTTTGGCGTCGCCGCCGGTGAGATGTTCGACCAGACGTTCCAGCACGTCGAACTGGTCGCGCTCGGTGATGCCCTGCGCGTCGAGGTGTCCGGTGTAGCGCATGCGGCGGACGAGTTCGACGAGCGTGAGGCGGCCCTCGAAGGTGCGCCCGCCGTGCCGGTGCGAACGGCTGACGAGATACTGCACGAGCAGCGTGTCGTTATAGAGCGCGGGCGCGAGAAAGAGCCTTGAGCCGTCGCGCTCCCAACCCTCTTCCAGCCGGTGCGAGCGGCGCACGGCGCGTACGCCCTTGAAGATTTCCCCCCAGTCCGTCTTCGGCTCGCGCCGTTCGAGAAAGGCGCGCGTCGCCTCGATCATCCAAGATGCGTCGTCTTCAAAATCCAACTCGCGCCCGAGCGTGTCGAGCCACTCGAAGAAGACGGCGCGCGTCGTCGCTCTCATTTCCAACAACTGAAACTGCTCCTCGGATTTCGGCAGCGACTTGACGAGCGCGCGCCGCGCCGCGTCCGTCCCCTTGCCGCCTTCGATGCGGAAGGTATTGAGGCGCGCATGCCAACGCTTCGCCGAGTTGCAGTAAGGGCAGCGCGGGTTTCGCTCCGCGCTCTCGAAGTACGGGCGGCGCGGCGCGGTCGCGGTCAGTTCTTCGACCGTGGGAGCGTAGCGTTTGATCTCCGAATAAGCGGTGCGCGGCGCGAGGTTCATCAAGCCCGTGAACACGTCGAAGATGCAGGCCAGACAGACGAGCGTCGTATATTCGACGACCGTCCCCGGCGGAAACGCGCTGAAATCGAGCGCGAGATTTTTGGTTGTTGTTGCCATGAAAACAGGAAAAATTAACAGGGATGGACAGGATAGACAGGATAAAATAAAGAGATAAAACTCGTCTTCGATTATTTATGTAGCCTGCGATATTCGAGCTTGGGATTGCCAAAGTTTACTAACAAGCCGACCTCAATGCTTGTAGCTTTTAGGTAATTGATAACCTGCGCTTGATGTTCCGGTCTGAGTGTTGAGACGCTTTTTAGCTCGATGATCAATTTTTTCTCCACCAAAATGTCGGCGAAGAATTCGCCCACAATGACGCCGCGAAATTTAACCGTCAAGGGCACTTGCCGCTCAACCTGAAGTCCCTTTTGTTGCAGGGCAACGACTAAAGCTTTTTCATAAACAGACTCCAAGAACCCCGCGCCAAGCTCATGAGCGACGTCAAAGCATGCTCCGAGAGCCTTATCTGTCAAATCTTCATGTAGCAATCTTTTTGTTCTGATCCTGTCTATCCTGTCTATCCCTGTTCGAATTTTGACTACGTTCACGCGATGGAGACGAGCGCGGGAGCCTCCGGAGAATCGGTGTGGCCGAGGGCGGAGTCGAGTTCGGCGGCGATGTCGCCCGTGCCGTGCGAGAGCGTCTTGAAGTCGAAGAGTTTGGGGTCGAGCAGGTGCGTCGGGATGGCGTTGCCGAGCGCGGTCAGCATCGAGGCGCGGATGTGCGGAATCTCCTGTTCGAGTTCCGTGATGAGACGCTTGATGCGGGCGCGTTTGAGATTGGTCTGCGAGCCGCAGAGGTCGCAGGGGATAATCGGAAAATTCTTCTCGGCGGCATAGGCGGCGATGTCGGTTTCGCGGCAGTAGGCGAGCGGGCGGATGACCGTGTTGCGACCGTCGTCGGAGCGGAGGATGGCGGGCATCGCCTTGAGCGAGCCGACGAAGAAGAGGTTCAGGAGAAAGGTCGCCGTGATGTCGTCGGCGTGATGCCCGAGCGCGATCTTCGTGCAGCCTTCCTCGACCGCCGTCTCGTACAGGATGCCTCGACGCAGACGCGAGCAGACCGAGCAGAAAGTCTTTCCTTCGGGCACGAGACGCTTGACGACCGAATAGGTATCGCGCTCGATGATGCGGAAGGGGACGCCCGACGCCGCTAGATATTCGGGCAGGACGTGCGCGGGAAAGTTGGGCTGCTTCTGGTCGAGATTGACGGCCAGCAGATCGAAGCGGACGGGCGCGCGACGCTGCACGTCGAGCAGCAGGTCGAGCAGCGTGTAGCTGTCCTTGCCGCCGGAGAGGCAGACCATCACGCGGTCGCCGTCCTCGATCATCCCGAAATCCTTGATCGCCTCGCCCATCTGGCGCAGCAACTTCGTCTTGGTTTTGCTCTCGACAAACATCGTCCGTTTTGAGTCCAAAGTTTGAAAGTCCAATCTCCAAAGTCGAAAACCGGGAGTCCGTGGCAAAGGTTGTCTATCTTCGACTCCCGCGTCTCGACCTCAAACTCAATTTGTAAGCCATCAAAAGAAGATGTGCAACCGACGCCGACGCCGCAGGGCCTTCGTCGCGCACGAACTTCTCAAGAGACTCGCGAGCGCGCGGGCAAGTGTCGGCGGAAGAACTCTACCGTGCGTCGCCACGCGTCGGCGGCGGCTTCCGGTTGATAGACTTCGGGGCGCGTGTCGTTGAAGAAGGCGTGGTCGGTGTTCGGGTAGATGTGCATCTCGTTTGGTTTGCCGAGCGCGTCGAGTTCGCTTTCGAGTTGGCGCACGCTCTCGGGCGGGACTGACGTGTCCCGCTCCGCGTAGAGGCCGAGCACGGGCGCGCGTAAGTTTTCCAAGTCGGGTTCGACCTTCGGATGAATGCCGTAGAAGACGACGCACGCGCCGATCTGTTCATTCTTCGAGGCCGCGTAGAGCGACAGCACGCCGCCCATGCAGAAGCCGACCGTCCCGACCTTCTCCGAATGGACGCGCTCATGCGCCAGCAGATACCGGACTGCGCCGCGCAAATCCTTCTCGGTCTGCGCGATGTCGAGCGCCATCATCAGCTTGCCCGCTTCGCGTTGCGAGGTGGTGGCCGCGCCGTGATAGAGGTCGGGCGCGAGGGCGACGAAGCCTTCGGCGGCGAAGCGGTCGGCCACGTCCTTGATGTGCGGCACGAGCCCCCACCACTCCTGCAACACAATCACGCCCGCACCATTGCCCGAACCGGGAAGCGACAGGTAGCCCCGCGCCGTCCCGCCGTTGCTGGCAAACTCGATCATCTCGCCCGCCATAGAGAAGTCCTCCTGCCTGCGAATCATGGGAGTGAATATTGATTGACATAAGTTAAAGCAAAACGGGGAAGGAGGGAAGGCGGAAGGTAAAAGTGAAAAGGCAAAAGGTAAAGGTAAAAGCGTTGACTGATTCTGATGTCCTCACTTTTGCCTTTTTACTTTTGCCTTCTTCTGCCTGCTTGACAGCGCGCGGGCGTGTCTGAATAATATCGTCGCCGAAAGCACGATCAGTTTCTCCTGCCCCGTGCGGTACGGAAGCTCTCGACAATCTTTCTGGAACTATCGCCCGTCCGGTAGGTAATTACCGGATGGGGCTTCTCTCTCTCATCAATTTCCCTTTACGAGGTATTAACAAAATGTTTTTGAGTCGGAAGTTTATCTCAGCGGTGTGCGCGCTGGTTCTGGTCGCGCTGCCTTTGGCGGGCGTCCGCGCGGCTGCCGGTGGAACTTTGACGGGCAAAATTACTGACCCGAGAGGCGCGGCGGTCGTTGATGCGACCGTGACCGTGGCCGACCCCGTGAGCGAACAGACGCAGACGGCGACGACGGATGCGGAGGGACGTTTCAAGGTCGAAGGTCTGACGGCGGGCGTCTACGTCGTCACCGTCACGGCCCGTGGCTTCGGCGACGTGCGCCGCGAGGGCGTCAAGGTCGAGGAGGGCAAGGCGGCGGTCGTTGACGTTAAACTGGAAGTCGAATCAATAGACGCCGGGAGCGTCAACGTCACTGCGTCGGGCCTCAAGGCCAACGCCGACCCCGTCTATATGAAGCTGCGCCAGCAGGCCGCCGACTTCACCAACGCCACCGTGCTCTCGGTCAACAATCTCAACCTCAAGCGCGACGCCGCGACCTTCACGCTCCGCTCCGGCGAAATCTATTTTCTCCCGCCCGTCGAGGGCCGTACGGTGAGCGCGGTCTTCATCGGCGAAGGCGAGATCAACCTCGTGCCACCGACCGAGACCGAGAAGAAGGCCATCGCCATCTTCACTGAACAGCCGAACCTGAGCGAGCAGTTTACCTATCTCGTCTTGCGTTTCACCGACCAGACTTTCGACGAGTTGCAGAAGTCGCCCAACGCCTCGAAGATGTCGGGCACGCAGATGGAGCGCGCGCGCGAACTCTATCGCGCCAATCAAGCCCTGCTCCGCAAGCAGTTGCGCTTCAATATCGAGATTCGCACGCTCGCCGACATCTACGCGCCGAATCGTCCCGGCTACTTCACGGCCTTCATCGGCGGCAAGCGTTACAACAAGTTGGTCTATCAGATTGACCCGCTCGGGCTGCCCGATTTCACGCCCGAAGAGGTTGCGCTCATCAGCTACGGAGAGTCGAATTTCGGCGCGTGGACGGCCTTCCACCTCGCCGAAGAATACGTCAACGGGACGGCCAAAAGCTCCGAAGACAATCGCATCTACGATATCACGCGCCACGAGATTGACGGCGCAATCAGAGGCACGAGCATCGCCGCGACCGACCGCGTGACGCTGCGCACGCTCGTCCCCGGCACGCGCGTCCTGCCCTTCTCGCTCTACCGCACGCTCCGAGTCAGCCGCGTGCAGGACGAGTCGGGCGCTGACCTCAATTTCATACAGGAAGACAAGAGCGAGGACGCCGACTTCGCCGTCATCATGCCGCAGACTCTCGACACGGCGAAGCCCGTCAAACTGACGATTCAATATCAGGGCGGCGGCGCGATTGCCGATGCGGGCGGCGGCAACTTCTTCCTCATCCCCCGCGCCACTTGGTATCCCAACAACGGCAGCATGGAGTTCGGCGACCGCGCCACCTTCGACATGACCTTCCGCTTCCCCAAAGGCTTCACCTTCATCGGCACGGGCGCGCCCCTCGGCGCGGACTTGCGCGACGGCGACGTGGCCGTCTCGAAGTGGTCGAGCGGCGAGACGGAGTTGGCCGTCGCCGGTTTCAACTACGGCGACTTCAAGAAGAAGGTTCTGCTCGACAAAGACACGGGCTACGGTCTTGAGTTCTACGCCAACTCGGAAGTGCCCGACGACATCAAGGCCATGCAGATGGCCGCGCAACAGGCCGAGGCCAACTCTCAGGAGAGCTTCACCACCATCGGCGGCATGTCAACGGCGAAGATGGCCGACGCTTCCCTGAGCGAAGCGCAGAACTCGACGCGCCTCTTCAACGCCTTCTTCGGCAAACTTCCCTACACGCGCTTCGCCATGTCGCAGCAGCCCGCCGCCAACTTCGGTCAGGCGTGGCCGACCCTCATCTTCATGCCCTTCACCGCCTTCATGGACGCCACGCAGCGTTCGCAGTTGATGGGCACGAAGGGCGGCACGAGCAACTTCTGGCGCTACGTCGGGCCGCACGAGTTGGCGCATCAATGGTGGGGCCACATCGTCGGCTGGGACAGCTATCACGACCAATGGATGAGCGAAGGCTTCGCCGAGTTTTCCGCCTCGCTCTACGTCCAGTACGTGCGCAAAGACACCGCCAAGTTCGTTGACTTCTGGGAGAGCCAGCGACGGATGATCACGCAGGCGACGCCCGCGACCAAAGGCATCCGGCCCTACACGGTCGGCCCCGTGACGCAGGGCTATCGCCTGAACAACGCCAAGACGGGCGGCGTCGCGCGCTACATGATCTATCCGAAGGGCGCGTATATCCTCCACATGCTCCGGATGATGATGTACGATCAGGTCAAGACCGGCGACCAGCGTTTTCAGACGATGATGAAGGACTTCATCAAGACCAACTACAACCAGAACATCTCGACCGAAGACTTGAAGGCCATCGTCGAAAAACACATGACGCCGGAGATGGACTTGGCCGGTAATCGCACGATGGACTGGTTCTTCAATCAATGGGTTTACGGCACGGAGATGCCGAGCTATCGTCTGGAATATCAGATCAACGGCAACACGCTGACCGGCAAAGTCACGCAGTCGGGCGTCTCGCCCAACTTCGGGATGCTGCTGCCGCTCTACGTGGATTTCGGCAAAGGCTTCATCGCCGTCGGCAAGGCCAAGATGATCGGCAACCAGACCATAGACGTGAATATCCCCTTCCCCGATGCGCCCAAACGCGCCGCGCTCTGCGCCTTGAACGACGTGCTCGCGCTCGAAATCGCCAATATCAAGCGGTAGGTTGTAAGAGAGTGACGGGTGACAAGTAAGAAGAAGTCGTAAGTCCAACGTCCAAAGTCGAAGGCATTGTTTTTCGACTTTGGACGTTGGACTTACGACTTTCGACCAATCTTCGACTTCGGACTTCTTCTCCGGCTCGTCACTTGTCACTTGTCACTTCTGACCGTTTGCGAATATCATCAAGCTTCCAACCGAAGCACCGAACCGGACTATCCGAGATGTGCGCCCGGTGCAGGATTAATCTCGAAGCACAAGTTTCTTTGCTCTCTCTAACTACCGCCGACCACTAGTGTCATTGGAGAACACGACATGCTTAGAATGGGAAGAAATCCGAAAGACGAAAAAGCCGACACCACCGCCGACCATACACCCGCCCCTTCCACGACGCCTTACGCCAGCAACAATGCTGCCAGCGGCAGCAGCAGCAGCAGCAGCGGTAGCAGCGCCAACGCCTCCGGCGGCGGCAGCGACTACTATCAGGGGACGGCGCACACGCCGAACACTTCGCGCGCCGTCACCGAAAGCGAATCGCTGGCGCGCGACATCAAAGAGGGCACGCTCTCGGGCTTCGTCGGCAACGGCACGGTCTTGACGGGCGAGGCTTCCTTCAAAGGGATGCTGCGCGTAGACGGTCATCTTTCGGGGCGCGTCAGTTCGCAGGATGGCACGCTCATCATCAGCACGAACGGGCAGGTGGACGCCAACATCGAAGTCTCGGTCGCGCAGATTTACGGCACGGTCAACGGCGACATCATCGCCTCCAAGCGCATCGAGATGGGACGCGTCGCGCGCGTCACGGGCAACATCCAGACGCCCGCGCTCGTCATCGAAAACGGCGCGCTCTTTGAAGGCAGTTGCCGCATGGTGCAACCCAAAGAGTCGCACGACCAACGCGAACGCGACGCCACGAGCGGCGTCTCCGGCGCCGCATCTTCGACGGGCAGCACGTCTTCGACGAGCACGTCCGCCGCGACGGGCGGCGCGAGCACGGGCGCGGGCAGTAGTAGTTCCGCGTCGGGAGCATCTTCCGCGAAAGACAGGCCGACGAGCGGCGTGAGCAGC
>DATLMV010000122.1:0-18707 GCA_035537095.1 Pyrinomonadaceae bacterium | reverse complement strand
TGATTGAAAAAATCTTCCACAATCCTTATCCCCCGAAGCGGTCGTCCATCTTCAACTGATTCTATAGATGCTCAATCGAGCCCGGATTCCCGAACCGTCTCCGCGCTTGAGGCGACATCGTTCAATAAGACATTTCGGTTGCAATTCGAGAACATTTCCGTCTCACGCGTAGCTCAAATAACGCTCACGCGCGCCCGTCGCCGCGCGCCCGAATCGTCGCCTTCAAAAACTCAAAAAGGTTGACGCGTCTTGATGTTACGCGGCCCGCGCGGCGTCAATCCGTGCGCGCGTCGGCCCGCCCTTCGCGCAACTCGTGCGGCGCGCGCGACGGCGCTTGAGGACATTTCGGCTCAAGAATTTCTCAACCGCGCACGCATAAGTTGTAGACTGAGAAAAATTCAAAACGTTCATTTGCCCCGAAACGTGTCCGCCGTGGTTGCGAAAGGAAAGAGACATGACGCCGCATAAACCCGTGAGGCTCGCGCTGTTTGGCATCGCCGTTGCGCTGCTCCTGACCTCGACACTCTTCATCTCGTCCTCGACAGTTTCGTCGGCGCAGAAGGACGTGCCGAAAGAGGTTGACGTGCGGCGTGCGCTCGCGGCGCGGCGCGACGCACGAGTCGCTTCTGCATCGCGCGCTCCCGATGCGGCGCAGGCCAAGACGCTCGGCTCGCTTGAGAGCGCGGCGGGCTCGCGCCTGAACGTGCAGTACAACGCTCTGACCGGCACGCCGCGACACATGTTCGCCGCCTCCGGTTACTTAACACAGCCGAGCGCGGACGCGCCGGAGAAGATTGCGCGCAACTTCGTGCGACGCTGGCAGGGCGTCTTTCGTTTCAGCGAAGCGGACTTGACGAGCCTCAGGCTCAAGAGCCGCGCGACGCTCCCCGATATGGGCGTGACGATTCTCCTGTTCGAGCAGCAGTTGGATGGCGTGCCCGTCTATAAGGGCGAGGTGCTGGTGAACGTCAACAGCGCGGGGCAGATCATCAACGTCGGCGGCGACAGCTATCCGCAGTTGAGGGTAACGAACACGGTCGCGCTCACTCCGGCGCAGGCTTTGGACGCGGCGGCCTCCGCGCTCGGGTTCGCTAATTTCGCGCCGCAACAACTCGGCACGAAGCGTGTGCCGCGCACCTTCGGCAATCTCGCGCCGGAGTTCGTCGAAGTTCCGCGCTTCAGCGGCGCGGGCGTCTTCTCGGATGATGTCGTCGTCACGCACGTCATCTTTCCCCTCGGCGCGGAAGGGCGGCACGCGTACAACTTCGCGCTCACGACGCCGCAGTATCGCGGCATCATGTGGAACCACATCGTGGACGCCGAGACGGGAGAGGTGCTCAGGCGTTCGAGCCTGACGGCTTTCCAGCAGGGCGGCGGCGCAATCAACAGCCGTCGCGCCACCTTCCGTCCCGACATCCAGAACTTCCTCGAAACCAACAACACGGCGGGCACGGCTGCCGGTAAAGTCTTCGACGGCATGCCCTCGACCCTTTCGGGACGCAGAACATGCACGGGCAACGTTCCGGGCCGACCGTGCAACGGCGCGGCGGTCACGGGCGGCACGCTCGGCGAAGGCTACGGCAGGTCGGACGCGCCCGGCGACCAGCCCGATTATCAACCGAACGAAAACGAGTTAGACCGCAACAACGGTCGCGGCTTCAAGCGCAGCCTCGTCGTCGCGCGCACCGAGAACCCTTTCGCCGAAACGGGCACGCCCCTGTTCGCGCAAATCTTCAACTCGCCCTATGGTCAAGTGCTGCGCGGGTTCCCCGACGCCGCGAACCCGACCGCGCCGAACAGCGGCTCGCGCTTCGGCTGGTTCTATCTTCCGACCGGCACGAACGGAACGGAGATCACCGAATCCGACAACAACCGCGCCTCGACGCGCGCATACAAGTATGAGATGGCAGAGGAAGCGCAGGCGCGCAACCTCGCCGCCAACTCGCCCGTCGCCGATAAGAGCCAGCCCTTCTCGGCAGACCTGACGCCGCTGGCGTCGAGCGTCACGCTGCGCGACGGTCGCGTGCTCTCGTCCGTCTTTCAATCGCGCTACACCGAAGGCAACAACGTCCTCGTCGCCGACGACCGCTTCAACGACGACGAGACGACGAGCGGCGTTCGCGGCTACAACGCCGGACGCAAGTTCGTCGCCGACTATTTCACCTTCAACAACGGCTACGAATACGGCGGCGCGGATGCCAAGTCGGCCATCCCCGGCACGATGGGACTCGTCGCCTGCACGCTCATCAACCTCTGCGAAGTTTACGATTATCCCGCCCCGACTCAGCAAGACGTTTATCCCGGCACGGTCGCGCTCTTTTATTACACCAACCTGATGCACGACTATCTCTACCAGATCGGCTTCACCGAGCCGACTTGGAATTTCCAGCAGGACAACTTCGGCTTGGGCGGCGCAGGACAGGACGCGCTCTCCGCGCAGGTGCAGGACGGGTCGGGGACGGACAACGCCAACATGAGCACCGGCAACGACGGCGCGCCGCCGCGCATGCAGATGTTTCTCTTCACCGAGAGCACCTTCCGCCGCGCCGACGGCGATTTCGATTTCGACGTGGTGGCGCACGAGTTTTATCACGGCGTCTCGAATCGTTCGGTCGGCAAGGGCGAGGCGGATTGTCTGGGCACGCCGCTCGTCGGCGAGTCGGGCGGGCAGGGCGAGGGATGGTCTGACGCCATCGCCTGCTCGATGGCCGACGACGATGCCGAGGGCGAATACGTCACGGGCGAGTTCGACATCGGCATCCGTCGTCTGCCCTACACGAACTATCGTTGGTCTTACGCTTCGATCAACGGCAACGGCCTCAGCCGACGCGATCAGGGGCCGCCCGACCCCGACCCCGGCGCGATTCCCTTCGAGGTGCACGACGTGGGCGAGGTCTTCGCCGCGATGCTCTGGGACATGCGCGAGTTGTTGATTATGAAGGACGCGGGCGGCGTCTTCTTCGACGGCACGCGCCGCTTGAACGGCCCCTTGCTCACCAGCAGCGAGTTCTACATCGGGCCGCGCAAGGTTCGCTCGCGCGACACGCGGCATCCGATTGATTACCGCGCCGAGTTCAACACGACCGTCCCCGGCTCGACCGTCAGCGGCGCGCCGCAGCCTCCCGGAGGCATCACGCCGCCCGAGCAGGTGCAGACACAGGTTCCCAACATCAAAGCCGACGAGCACATCGTCCGCCCCGGTTTGGTGACAGCGGAGATTCAGGCGAACGGCGGCGCGCGCACCGGCCCGCTCTCGACAGCCGTCGCGCGCGGCGCGCGTCTCGCCGATACGCTCGTCCTACGCGGCATGCAACTCTCGCCGTGCCAGCCTTCAATCGTCACCTCGCGCGATTCGATTCTGCTCGCCGACGAGGAACTCAACGGCGGCGAAAACCGCTCGATTATCTGGCGCGCATTCGCCAGCCACGGCGTCGGCCAGAACGCGCAATCAACCACCGGCACGGGGAACCAGTCGAGCGCCGTCGTCGAGGACTTCAACGTCCCCGCGTCGGTCGCCGTCTGCGAACAACTCGGGCCGCTCGCTGCGCCCACCTTCACGCTGTCGAACTCCGCGCCCAACAAAGTCACGGTCACAATCAACGGCGGCGCGCCCGTCGTCGGCGCAGCGCAGTACATCATCACGCGCGCCTTCGACGCCGATGGCCCGTTTCAGAAGATTGCCGAGATTCCGGCCACGCAGACCACCTACGAAGACAACAACCTCTCGGGCGGTCAGCAATATTTCTATCAGGTGCGCGCCAGCCGCGACGCCGAAACCAACTGCGTCTCGACCGCCAACACGCAGAGCATCACCGTCACGAACGGCATCGTCATCACCCCGCCGCCGACCTTCTTCGGCGTTGACCAAGTCGTTGACCCGAAGACGGGCACGACATTGATTCTCAAGTGGAACAAGGCCATCACGCCCAACCCGAGCGGCGACCTGTTCACCGTCTGCAACGATTGCGTCTATGACATCTATCGCGTCGAGCACGTCGAACCCGGCAACGGCACGGAGGAGCCGACCTTCACGCCCACGGAGGCGAACCGCATCGCGCAGGGCGTCGCCGCCACCGAGTACACGGACACCAACCTGCAACTCGGACAGATTTATTACTACATCGTTCAGGCCCGCAACACCGCCGGTAAACGGGACACGGACGACGCGGGCAACCGGCAGGTGCGCTACAACGCTCCGACCATCAACTCCTTCAAGGCGCTGGAACCGTTCCCGCTTGAGACCTATGAGTCCGCAACGGCGGACGCGCGTTTCGCGCCGCCGCTGCAAGAGTCGGGAGACGATCCCAAAGAAGATCAACCCGTCTGGCAGCGCGTGACGAATGTTTCGCTGAGCGGCGGTCTGAGGTCGGCAACGATGTACGCGCCCGATTTCGACCCCGGCTCCGACGGCGCATCGAGCGACATCTCCACCGTCATCGGCCCGCTCACCCTCTCGCCGACATCCATCATGGATTTCGACCACTTCTTCTCGACCGAAGCGCGCTTCGACGGCGGCGTCCTCGAAATCGCCAAGGGCGGCCCGAACTTCAACTCGACGCCCTATCCCGACAACACGACCACTTATGACCTCGGCAACTACATCGTCGAAGGTTTGTACAACTCGCGGCTCGACGGCGACCTTTTGGGCGTGCCCGCGACGGCGTTGCTCGGGCGTCGCGCCTATTCCGGCATCAAGGGCTTGCATCACGTCCGCGTCGCGCTCGGCGAGTTTGCTCCGGGCGGCGACAACAATCAGGAGGGCGCGCCCGTCTTCCTGCGCTTCCGCGTCTCGTCCGACGTGGGCACGACCAACGGCGCGGACTCCGGCTGGTACATAGACAACCTCGTCATCCACGACCTCGGAACCTCCGACGCCACTCCGACGCCGACCCCGACGCCGACGGCGACTCCCACTCCGGCGGCGACACCGACTCCCACTCCGACGCCCGCGGCAACGCCGACGCCGACGCCGACACCGGCAGCAACGCCGACACCCACGGCGACGCCGACGCCGACGGCCACGCCAACCCCGACGGCCACGCCCACGCCAACAGGTACACCGACGCCCACGCCGACGCCGAACGCGACGCCGACGCCCGCGCCCACCTCAATCGTGCAGTTCGGCTCCGCGTCCTACGCGGTGCAGGAGGATTGCACGCAGGTTCTCGTTCAGATTGTCCGCACGGGAACGGTGAGCACGCGCGCGACCGTTGACCTCGTCAGTCAGGACGGCACGGCCAAACAGAAGGGCGACTATAACTACGCTATCAGTCGCTTGATCTTCGAGGCGGGCGAGACGCAGAAGAACCTGCCCGTGCTCATCAACGAGGACGCCTACAGCGAAGGGCCGGAAGCCTTCACGCTCACGCTCTCGAACCCGACGGGCGGCGCGTCGCTCGGCTCGACGAGCAGCACCACGCTGCAAATCACGGACGACGCCAACGAGTCGGCGGGCAACCCCGTTGACGACGCGAGTGTGTTCGTCTGCCAGCATTATCACGACTTTCTCAACCGTCAGGCCGACCCGCAGGGGCAGGCTTTCTGGACGAACCAGATCAACTCTTGCGGCTCCGACGCCGGTTGCAGAGACAGCAAGCGCACCAACGTCTCGCAAGCCTTCTTCCTCTCCACCGAGTTTCAGCAGACCGGCTATTTCGTCATCCGCATCCACAAGGCTTCCTTCGGGAGCGACAAGCGGAACCCGCGCTATAGCGTCTTCCTGCGCGATCAGCGCGAGGTCGGCGAAGGCGTCGTCATCGGGCAGGCGGGAGCGGCGGAGCGTCTGGAAGCCAACCGGCAGAGGTATCTGGAGGAGTTCGTCTCGCGGCCCGAGTTTGTATCGAGATACCCGCAGGGGATGCCCGCGAACGCTTACGTGGACGCGCTCTTTGCTAACGCCGCCGTCACGCCCTCGACGGAGGAACGACAGGCGGCCATCAACGCCTACGGGAGCGGCGATCTGGCGGGACGCGTCGCGGCCCTCCGCACGGTCGTCGAAACCGGGTCGGTCTATAACGCGCAGTACAACCCGGCCTTCGTGCTCCTGCAATACTTCGGCTACCTCCGGCGCAACCCCGACGACGCGCCCGACACCGACTTCGTCGGCTACGATTTCTGGCTCACGAAGATGAACCAGTTCAGCCAACCCGGTGAGGACGTGCGCAACGAAGAGGTGGCGCGCCGCCGCGTCGCACGCGCCGAGATGGTCAGGTCGTTTATCATCTCCGGCGAGTATCGAGAGCGTTTCGCCGGAAGCCCGAGCGGCAACCAGCAGGGCCAAGCGCCCGAGTCGCAGCAAGCACGCGCGCTCTTGAAGTCGCTTGTAGAAAAGATGTCGCCGCCGTTCTTCCGTCGAGAGGAGTTTGAGTTTCAAGCGTCGGACTGAAGACGGCGCATCGCTTTGAACAGAACAGGAGACGAAGCGCGAGCGTCGAGCATCGGGAGACGCGCGTGAGGAATGATTCTTTGAACGGCGCGAAGGGTTCTCGTTCGTAGAACACTCGATTGGCGGGCTGACATCGTGTAGCATCTGCCGGAGTGAAAGATACGACCGACGAACGGCGACGACGGGGAGGGAAGTTTCATGCGCGCGCCATTGCCGAAGGACGAGTCTGCGAGGCTGGAAGCTTTGCATCGCTACCGGATTCTGGACACCGACCACGAAGAGGTGTTCGACAACATCGTCCGTCTGGCGTCGAACATCTGCCTGACTCCCGTGTCGCTCGTCACGTTCGTTGACGAGAATCGTCAATGGTTCAAGGCGCGCGTCGGTTTCTCGCCGCGCGAAACGTCGAGGGATGTCTCCTTCTGCGCGCACGCGATTCTCCAACCCGGCCCGCTCGTCGTGCGCGACGCCTTCGACGACGAGCGTTTCAAAGACAACCCGCTCGTGCTCTCGTCGCCCTACATCCGCTTCTACGCGGGCGCGCCGCTGACTTCGACCGAAGGATTCAATCTCGGGACGCTCTGCGTGCTCGACAGCGTGCCGCGCGAACTGCGTTCCGACCAACTCGAAGCCTTGCAGATGCTCGGCGGGCAGTTGATGGCGGTGCTCGACATGCGCCGCGCGCTCAGCTACATGGAGGGCGCGCTCAACGAGAAGCGAAAGAAGGTGGAAGAACTCGAAGCGCGTCTCTCGATGCAAAGGGAAGCGACGCGCGGCGAGTCAGAACAGTAAACTTTGCATAGTGGTTCGGTTTGAATTTTCCGGTCAATATTTATGCGACTCGCATTTTCAAACTGACCCGCTACGAAACTTTGATATTCATTGACAACAAAACCCGCCGGTAGTAAAACATCGCCCACAGTTTTCCGAATCAAACCCCTCATCATTGACGCTACGAAAATTCAGCTTGCTGGCAGGTGTTTGAGAGCGCCTGCGCTCGCAGGATTCCGCGCCTCTTGTCGCGACGGCGCGGGTGACTCACGAAAGCCGAAGCTGCTCGTAGCGATGCATCAATCGTGGAGGAAAAAGGAGAATCATCCGATGTCGCAACGCATTAAAATTCTTGCCCTGATCGTCGCCGCTTTCGTCTCGCTGGCGGGTTCGGAGAGCCGCGCGCAGACGGCGCAGAAACAGGGCGCGGACGAGGCGTCTGTCCGGCGGATTGTGCAGCAGTTGCAGGACGGCTGGAACGCGCACGACGGGAGAGCGTTCGCCGCTCCCTTCGCCGCCGACGCCGATTACGTCGTCGTCAATGGCATGAAGTTGAACGGCAGAGAGGCGATAGAGAAGGGACACACGGGAATCTTTACGACCATCTACAAGGAGAGCAAGAACGCCGCCACGATTAAGAGCATCCGTTTCCTGCGTTCAGACGTGGCGGTCGCGCATGTCGAATGGAATCTGGAATTTCGGATAGGCGGCGAGACGAGAAAAGCTCAGGCGATGAGCACGTTGGTGCTGACGAAGGAGGGCGGCAAATGGAGCATCGCCGCTTTCCAGAACACGCCCGTGCAGACGGAAGGACGTTGAGCGGGCGATTGCCGAATCCGTCGCCGTCTCAACGCAGGACTCTGATGTCGCGCTCGCTGAATATCTTCCAGCCGCGCGCGGTTCGCTGCCAGCGCAATTCCTGAATAACTTCGCCGCGACGACTCTTCGGCCCGTCGTCAATCCGGTATCTCTTGCGGAAACGCATGACGGCTGTGCGCCCGCCGTCGCGGAAGATAATCTCCGGCTCCTCGGCGCGTATCTCGATGAGGTCGGCGGCGGCGAAGGCGCGCGCCTTCTCGACGCGGACGGAGGCGCGCGAGGCGTTGCGCGCGAGATAGAAAGCCTTGAGTTCGGGCATGTAGAAGGACATCTGCCGTTCGATGTCGCGCGCGTTGGTCGCCTCTATCCATTCGCCGAGCGCGCCGCGCAGCGCGTCGGCCTCTCGGCTCTCGACGCGCGCAGCGGGCGACGCGTCGCGCCCTGTGTCAGAAGATGCGCCGGGCGTGGCGGGCGCGTCATCCCTGCGGGCCGCGCGCGCTTCGCCGTAGATGTCCCAGCGCGCGACATCGGAAATCTTGTGATAGAAGGTCTGAATAATCACCGGCTCGTTGAGTTGTTCGGCTGAGATGCGGCGCGTGACGCGCAGGCGCGCGCCGCCCTCGATTGATGCGAAGCTGACGCTGAAGTTGTCCTCGGTTCTGCCGCTTGAAGTGAAGGTCAGGCGGCCTCCGTCGAGCGCGACGCGCGAGCGGACGACGTGGCCGTCGTCGGCGTGCTCGGCGCGCGTCACCCCGTCGGCCAGAAGCGTGACGCGCGGCGCGCGCGACGAGCCGATGGTGACGCGCGTGCCGCGACGCTCGATGGCAAGCAGGTCGGGCGGCGTCAGGCGCACGGCCAGATCAATGAAGAAGCGTTGCTGCTCGCCGAACGGAAGATTGCTCGAAGCTCCGGCGACGACCGAATAGAGCTTGTCGCTGCCGGGGATGTCAATGCGATAGACGCCCGTCAACGCCGCCGCGTCGGGAGTGCTCCGCCGGTTCGTCGTCTGACGACGCTCTTGCGCGCGCAGCATCCCGCCGGAACTCACGAGCAGGATTGCGAGGATTGTCGTTAGAAGTTTATTGCCGCTGCTACTGCTGACGCTGAACATTTCGCACACCTTGTCTGCTGCCCGTCCCCCTCTGTTTTACCGCCGCCGCACTCCGAAGGTTAACTTAAAAACCGCCGCGCGCCTAACTTACAGACAGGACACATCTCTCGCTCCATTTACGGAAGATAAAATAGATGCTCAACCGCCGCTCCTATGTTTGAGCCTGACGGGCGAGCGTGTCAATCCAGAATTGACTGAAACGCTCGCCGTCTATTGCGTTGACGACGGGGAGCGGTCGGCCAGCGTCGTCGAGAGACTGGTGCAGCAGTCCGTCGCGCACTTCCATTCGCAGGGGGACGCGCGCAATCTCCACTCCTTCGTTCCAGCCGAGGGCGACGGCACAGGCCAGAGCGTCGTGTTGAAAGTTGATGATGTCCGGCGGCAGACGGCTGCAAGTCAGTCCGAACTTTTCCTCCATCCGCTCGTCGCGCGCAAAGCCTTCCGCCTGTCGCGCGATGAGACGCCCCAACGCGCCCGCGCCGCGCAATGCTTTCAGATGCGTTCTCCGCAACGCCGTCTGCACCGTCGCCGAGAGCGGCACGAGCGTCGGGCGCGAATGCTCGAAGACGAGGCGCGCGGCCTCAACGTCTGACTGTATGTTGTAGTCCATCTCGAAGCCCCATTGCGGGAACCCTCGCGGCGGCGGGGAGATGCTGCCGCCCATCAGAAAAAGTTTGACGGTCGAGAGTATCCCCGCGTGCTGTTGCTCCAAAAGAGAGAGGTTCGTGTAGGGGCCAATCCCGACGACCGTCGCGCCGCGCTCGATACTTCGACAGAGGAGCGCGAGGGCTTCTGCGAGCGGGTTGGGCGCGGGCGCGACGCGCTCTCCCCAGTAGATTCGGTCGTCGTAGTAATGAAGGCTGCGCGGTGCGTCCGCGCCAGCGGCGACGGGTATCTCTCTGCGCCCTTCGAGTTCGAGCGCGCGGCGCACGTAGCCCGCGCGCCTGCCCCCCTCTTCCGCGACGGTGGTCACTCCCGTGATCTCGACATCCGGCCAACGCAGCAGCATCGCCAGCGCGCAGAGGTCGTCAATGTCGCCGCCCAAGTCTGTGTCGAGATGTATCTTCAAGGTCGGCTTATCCCCGCGCGCGATTTATCCGTTCGTCGGGTCGCTATGTATGAGAAACGGCTGACCATTTACGGCCAGCCGTTTCTCTATCGCGTGTGAAGGGAAGCGCCGCTCGATTGAACGACGCTTCCCGGTTTGAGTCGCGCGCTTATTTGAACTTGAAGTTCGCGCGGTGTGTGCTGCCGTCGTTCAGTCCGACGACCAGTTGACGACAGGTTCCGGCCCATGACGATTCCGTCTTCCAGACGTAGTGATACTGTCCGGAGCCGGAGTCGTAGCTGAGACTGCTGCTGCCCGCCGTCACCGTTTCGATGACTTCCGCCACCGGGTCGGACGAGTTGCAGGCGATCACGCCGGAGGCCGGAGAGCCAGCGGCGAAGATGTTCAAGCCCTTGTTGCCGCTCAGGCTGAACTTGATGGGAATGGCCCGACCGGCATTGACCGAGTTCAAGACGGGCAGGTTGCCGATGGGTTGGAAGAAGCCCGTGAAGTTGTAGAGCACCGTCACGTTGAAACTGCACGAGCTTGTGTTGCCTGAAGGATCGGTCGCGGTCGTCGTCACGGTGGTCGTGCCGACGGGGAAGAGCGAGCCGGAGGCGTGGCTGGTTGTGACGTTGGCCGAACCGGCGCAACTGTCGGTTGCCGAGACGCTGAAATTGACCGGCGTCGAGGTGGCCGACGAGTTGAGCGGCAGCGTCGTCACGATATTGGCCGGACAGCTAACGACCGGCGCGGTCGTGTCCACGACGTTGACGGTTCGCGTCGCCGTCGTCGTGTGTGCGCCGTCGCTCACCGAGTAGACCAGCGTGTACGTGCCGACGACGTTCGGGTTGACGCTTCCCGCGACGGTGATGGCGTTCGTCAGATTGCCCGCGCAACTGTCGCTCGCCGTCGCACCGGGGTCTGTGAAGCCCGTGTGACATTCGACGGTCATCACGCTCGGGCCGTTGAGCGCCAGCGTCGGGGCTATCGTGTCCACGACGTTGACGGTTCGCGTCACCGGCGCGGCAGCGTTGCCCGCCGCGTCGGTGGCGTTGTAGGTGATGGTGTACGTCCCCGGCACGTCCGCGTTGACGCTTCCCGAAGTTGTCACCGGCACGCTTGTGTCGCAAGCGTCGGTCGCCGTCGCGCCCGGATCAACGAAGCTGACATGGCATTCCCATGTGATAGTGCTCGCTCCGTTGAGCGCCAGCGTCGGCGGCGTGTCGTCGGTGACGGTCACGGTCTGGGTTGATGTGACGGTGTTGCCGCCCGCATCCTCCGCCGTGTAGGTGATGACGGTCGGCCCTTTCGGGAACATGTTCCCGGCGGGGACGCCGCTGCGCGTGATGTTGACCGAGCAGTTGTCGTCCGCCGTTGCCCCGACAAGCTGTGCATCGCTGACGAATACCAGACACGATGCGTTGTTAGGCCCGGTCGAGACGGACACGTCGGGCGGGTCGGTGATGGTCGGCGCGGTCACGTCGTCAACGACTACAGTCTGAGGTTGGGTCGAAGTGTTGCCGCTCTCATCGGTAAATGTCCAGGTGATCGTGAAGGTTCCCTGTTCGGTGTAGGTGAGCGGGTCGGTGGTCGTACCCGACACCTGTTGACCGCTACAGTTGTCGGTCGCCGTCGGCACGTCCGTCACCGTCACGGCACACTCGCCCGTGACGGTGGGCAGCGTGGCGGCATCGGGAACCGGCGGATTATCGCCCGTCACCGTGACCGTCTGCTCCTGCGTCGAGGAGTTTCCGCGTCCATCTTCATAGAGCCAATGAACCGTGTAGGTTCCCGGCTCCGTGTAGGTGAGCGGGTCGTTGCTCGACGCGACAATCTGCCCGAGGCAGTTGTCGGTCGCCGTCGGGCGATCCAACGTCACCGCGCACTCCCTCGTGATATGCGGGAGCGAGGCGACATCCGGCACGGGCGCAGACGTATCGTTGACCGTCACCTTGAACGTGGTGCTCGGCCCTGCGCTGCTCTTGCATTTGACCGTCGTGGTTCCGACGGGGAAGAGAGAACCCGACGCGCGGTCGCAAGTTACCGTTCCGCAACTCTCGCCGCTCGTGTTGACGGGGTCGTAGGTCACATTGGCCCCGCATGCGCCCGCATCGTTATTGACAACGATGTCGGCGGGCGGGGTCAGCGAGCAGCCGGAGGGGTCGCCGGTGACTGTGACGAGGAAGGTGCAACTCGAAGTCAGACCTTGCGCGTCGCTCGCCACGCACGTCACCGTATGCGGCGAATCGTCAACCGAGAAGCTGTTGCCAGACGGTTTATCGCAGGTGATGGTGACGTTGCCGCTGTTATCGGTGGCGCTCGTCGTGTAGTTGACGGTCGCCGAGCCGGAGCCGGGACTGTCTTCCGAGACGACGATGTCCTCGGGGCAATCAATGACGGGCGCTTCGGTGTCGTTGACCGTCACCATGAAGCTGCAACTCTGTCCCGCTCCCGTCGTGACGGTCACGCTCGAACTTCCGATGGCGAAGAACGAACCGGAGGCCGGAAGCGTATCCACGTCTCCGCAATCGCCGAAGACGGTCGGCGCGCCGAAGGTGACGACCGCACCGCCCTGACCGGGGTCGTTGCCGGTAGTGATGTCGGCAGGACAACTGACCGTGCAGGTCGGCGGAGCGACCGTGCCCGCGACTTTGAATTGAGCCGACGTGCTGTTGTCCGCGTTATGCAGTTCCGTGGTCGCGCTGGAAATCTCAGCCGGAGTGCTGATGGCGGCGTCGGGCGTCCCGCTGCTGACGTTATAGACGACGGTGAAACTCGCCTTCGCATCTTTGGCGAGGCTCGCGCGGGTACAGGTCGTCGTGCCGCCGCTATTGGCGCAGTTGAAGGCCGGGCCTGAATCCTGCGTGATGGAGACGAAGGTCGCGCTGACCGGCACGTCGTCCGTCAGCACGACGCTCTGCGCGGCGTTCGGGCCGTGATTGGCGACGAAAATCGTCATGCTCAAATTCGACCCCGCAGCAACGGCCCCACCGTTGCCCGCAACCTGTTTATAGACGGTCAGGTCAACCGTCGGGTTGGCGGCGTCGCTGACGGTGAACTGCGCGATGTTGCGCGGCGTGCCGTCGGAAGCGATGGCGTAAAGTTTCCAAGTGCCGCGATTGTTGACGACGGTTCCGTCGGGCAAAACGGTCGTGCCCGCCGTGGGCAGCGTGTAGGTGTCGTTCTGCGCCGCCGCCGTGATGTTGGCCGTGCTGCGGAGATAGCCCGTGACATCGGCCCACCAGAGACGACGCTGGACGCTGGCGAAAGGATTGAACTCGATGCCTGCCGCTCGCGCGCAGATCGTCTCGCCCAGATTGAACTCGTTTTTGGGCGTGACGCAGTCTGCGGCGTAGAGCGTCAGAGTTTCGACCACAGGGGCTTGCAGCATCAGGGCCGCGTTGAGGCGCGACGTGATGGACGGGAAACTGCCTTGCAGCCTCGCCGTCAAATCCGTCTCCGCCCGCCCGACGATGCTTTTCGTCTCCGCGCCCGCGCGCATGGGAGCCTGCGAGGGATGGGAGACGCGTGCGGGGGTCGGCGCTGCGCGACGTGAGGATATTTGAGAGGATGAGGACGAATAGAACGTCGCGGCAGAGAGTGCAATCAGAGCTAACATGGCAGCCGTGCGGCCAACAGCGACTTTGAAGCGCGCCGTGCGTTGCGCGGTGCGAGTCGCCAGCCGATCCGGCTTCTTCATCTTGCCAAGAAGATGAAGCATCTTAGTGGCTTCGGGGGTCTTCATAATACTTTTCTCCTTCTACTTTCTTCTCTATTGACCGGACTTCGGAGCAGACGACTGTGAGAGATTTTCCACCCGCAGGCAGGGAACGTGATGTGCGAGATAACCCGCGTCGGTTAGTCTGCGACGGTCGTGCGGCTCTCGGCTCCGGTCGGCGAAGGTGACGCCTTTCATGCCGCGCAATTATCCAAACCTGTGGTTTGAGACGCGCGACGCTGAAAGTGCGAAGGCATATGAATACCTCCTACTTCGGCGTGATGATGGCGGGGGTCACACCGTCCGAGATGTTGTCGTAGATTCTGTTGTTGCCCGACGACCGGACTGTGCCCGTTCCGGCGATGCCCGTCGAGTTGGCGTGAATCGAGTTTTGCGAGAGGCGGACTGTTGCGCCGCTGGCGACCGACACCGCTGTCCCGTTATGGTTGAGCAGGCAGTTTTCGATGTTGACGGCGGAATTGCCGCCGGTGATGTTGATGGCGATGTTCGTGTTGAGCGAGATGACGGAATCGCGGACGGAGCCGAAGGCGTTGGCCCCGAAGTTGATGCCGGAACCGGCGGCGTTCGTCAGCCCGTCAATGCTGACGCGTTCCATGACGGCGACGACGAAGCCGCTGGTCGTGGTCACGCGGATGCCGGTGTTGCCGACGTTTTTGATGTTCGTATCTCTGACAAAGAGACCGTTGCCGGAAGTGGTGTGCGACATGTCAATGCCGAAGCCGAAGCCCGCGCCGTTGAAGCCGTAGATGTTGCAGCTTTCGACGTGGAGAGCCTTCCCGGCGAGATAACGGATGCCGTTGGTTCCGGTGTTCGCTCCGTTGATGCTGAGGTTACGCAGATAGACAACGTCGTTCAGGCCCGCGTTGACGATCACGCCGGTGACTCCCGCCGCGAGGATGCCCCCGAGCGTGCCGTCGCCGTTGAGCGTCATGGATTTCGTGATGTTGATCGTGCCGAAACCGCCGGGGTCGAGGACGCTGATTTCACCGCCAGCGGCGGTCTTCGAGATTGCGCCCGCGAAGGTTTTGCAGGGGGCGGTGCGGCTGCACGGGTTGACATCGTCGCCGACGCCGGAGACCCACGTGCGCGTCGCCTGTGCGTTTGCCATCGAAGTCAGGGCCAGAATAAAAACTACGGCTCCCACCGTGTTCAGAGCGAAACGTGTCTTAGTCATCTTGTCTCTCCTTTTACTGGGGTAATGCTAGGGGTTAGGGGTTTAGGGGTCAGGACAGGCAGGCCGATTTACGCGGAATACCTTCTGCCGGGAAAAACTTAAATGGGATGGAGTGCGCTCTCTCAGAGGCCGAAGCCGAACGCGGGAATCATCCAAACGACCGGATGGTTGGAGTGACGTTGTACGCTAGATTGTTTTTGATGTCAAATCCACAGGCGGCAGAAAGACGATAGCCGAACACTTTTTTTTCCGTCGGCGCTTTCGTTTGTTGTTTATCCTTAACCGTCGCAGGCGTCCGCAGCGGATAAAACCGTGCGTCGGAGCAGCGCATCTCATCTCAATCTTCGCACGCGCGGGCGCGAACCGCGCGACGGAAGGTTATACTGTTCTTCAACGAGTGCCCGCGACTGCAAGCGGCACTTAAGTTACCGGGAGAAGAAGATGAGAAGAAAACTTTCTCGCGCGCTGCTCGTCGCGGCGTTGCTGTTGGCGGGAGCGGGCGCGGCGGGCGCAGAGGTCAAACGTGTGCGGATGCGGATCGCGGGTTATCTGTGCGGCAATTGAGTCTATAACATTCAGAAGGCCGTGAGCCGTCTCGACTACGCACCGAAACTCAAAGAGATACAGATCACCGACATCAAGAAGGGATTAGGCGTCTTCACGCCGAAACCGGACAGGGCGGTCTCTTTCGCCGCGTTGAAAACCGCCCTGAAGCGGGCGGGCTACACGCTCGACTCGGCGCAAATCAGCGTCGCCGGAACGCTCGCGCGCGACGGCTCAACGTGGACGCTCGTCAACGATTCGACCGGACAGCGTTTCGTGCTCGAAGGCGCGAACGTGGAGAAAGTGTTGGCGGGCGCGAAGCCCGACACACGCCTGTCAATCACAGGCGACTGGAAGACTTCCGGCACGGGCGCAACCTCGCGCGAGGTTATCTCGCCCGACGCGCCGGAGAACGCCGACGGCGCATCGAAATCGGAGAGGGGCGCGGCTGCTTCTAAAGTGTGGGCGACATCCAGCGCGACGAACGCTTCTCAAGTGACGACCGCCGGAGCGTCGCGCGAGGCGGACGCACCCGTTGTCAGATTCACGGCGGCGAGCTACGAGCCTCCGGCGGCGCGCGCGGCGAGCTACGAACCCGCGTCGAGTTATAAGCCTGCGGCGAGTTATCGTGCTTCGGCGATCTATCAATCTTCACCGCCGGATGCGTTCTCCGGCTCGCTCTTGTCTCTCGAAAGACCGTCTCCGCGCGTGCCTCTGGCCCCGATACGCGTCACGTCGCCGGGTCTGACGGTTTACAAAGGAGGCGCGTTTGCGCCCCGTCTCTACTTCGTCCGGCAGCACGCGGGCGCGCTCGAAGTTAACCGTCAGGTCTTGAATCTGAGCGTCACCTATACGCCGACGCCGACGCTGCAACTCGAAGCCGAACTGCCGCTCGCGCGCACCGCGTTCGACGACGGCGCGACATCCGGCGCGTCCTTCGGTCTGGGCAATCTCACGCTCTGGGGCAAGTATCGTTTCTTCCGCACGGTGAAGACCTACGGCGACCGTCAGGCGGCCTTCCGCTTCGGTCTGGAACTGCCGACGGGAAGCAAGCGCGCGCCCCTCGCAAGTCAGGTCAACGCATCCGCGTTTCTCCGGCAGCAACTCACGCCCATCTCGGGCGGCCTCTCGCCGCACTTCGACCTCTCCTTTTCACAGGCCGGAGGACGCTTCATCTTCGGCGGAAACGTCGAGGCCGTCCTGCGCTCCGGGCGCGCGGGCTTTCGCATGGGCCATGAACTGAGAGTCAACACGGATGTCGAATACGTTCTGCTGCCGCGCGATTACGACGTGCCGGGCCGCGAGTTGTTCGCAATCCTAGAGACGAGTTTCGTCAGACGCGGGCTCGGACGCGTCGGGGGAGCGACGGTCGCCGCGAGCGGCTCGACGGAGTTTTATCTTGCGCCGGGGTTGCAGTACGCGGCGGCCCCGCGTGTCGTTTTGGAGGGAAGCTTTCAGTTTCCCGTCGCGCGCCGCGCCGGGGCGCAGGCGCTCAGAACCGACGGCAATCTCCTGCTCGGCGTCAGGTATCTGTTTTAGGAGGCGTGTGCGCGCAAGATTTCTGCTGACTATCTCGACGAGATTTATCCCGATTATCTTTCTCTGCGCGCTGCCGCCTTTCGCCTTCGGGCAGGACGCACGCACGAAAGCCCCGCCGCTCACGCTCAGGGATTTGCGCGGGCGCACGCTGCGCTTGAGCGACTACCGGGGCCGCGTCGTGCTCTTGAATTTTTGGGCGACGTGGTGTCCGCCGTGTCGTGCGGAGATGCCGGAGCTAATCAGGATGCAGCGCGAATATCGCGCGCGGGGCTTGCGCGTCATCGGGATCACTTACCCGCCGCAGACGCGCAGGCGTGTGCAACGTTTCGTCAGGCAACTCAAAGTCAATTACACAATCGCGCTCGGCACGAAGGCGACGAAGACGCTCTTTCACCAGAGCGAGACGCTGCCGCTCACGGTCGTGATTGACCGCGAAGGAAACATCAGGGAGATCATCGAGGGCATCCTGCTGCCGGAAGAGTTTGAGCAGAAGATCAGGCCGCTTCTTCAGGACGCACGCGCGCCGGACGCGACGCCGGAGAGACGCGCCTTTTTCCGCCGGTTGTGAGTGAGCATCTACAGGCCGGTCGTGAACAACATCACGTCCGGCTTGTCGGCATCGAGACTGACCATCCGTTCATATCTCAAGCCGAGCTTCTCAAGCACCCTGATCGAAGCGGCGTTGCCGGGATTCACCACCCCGAGCAGGCGCGGGAGTCCGAGCACGTCGCGGGCGTGGCGCATGACGGCGGCGGCGGCTTCGTAGGCGTAGCCTTGAGAGCGGTGGCGCGGCAGAAAAGCGTAGCCGATGTCGGCATCGGTCAGAGCATCTTTTTTCGTCAGCCCGCACATCCCGATTGGCACGCGCGAGTCCTTCAACTCGACCATCCACGGGCCGAATCCGTGCCTTCTGTAGCTCGCCACCGGCCCGTCCGAAATATAGCGAACCGCGTCGTCGAGAGTCCTCACGCCCTTGTCGGCGATGTTGCGTATAAACGACGGCTCGTTCAACAACTCAAGGATGAACGCGGCGTCGTCCGCCGAGAACTCGCGCAAGCTTAAACGCTCTGTTTCGATGAGACTCATAAAAAAGTATCCGCCTTTACGAACGCAAAGTATCCGCTCCTGACGAGCGCGAGATGCGTGCGCCTTCAGGAACGTTCGGAGAAGAAGCCCGCCGTGTTCGCCAACTGCGACCAGAGCAGCAGGGCCAGCATCTTCGCCGCCGCCGGAGCCGTTTGCGCGCGCGGCGATTCCGGTGCGCGTGACAGTTTTTGTGCGCGCATCAGGGGCTCGCGCAGCAGTTTGAGATAGAAGGCGAGGTCGGGCTTGAAGCGTCCATGGCCGCGCGCCTCGCGCGCGCGGTGGACGCGGCGCGCGCCGCGCCCGTAGTCGAAGTGTTGACGCCAGAGCGTGCGGAGCGTGAGCGGGTGCGCGTGTCGGACAAGGGCGTCGGGTGCGTACGCGAGACGCGCGCCGCGCGCCAGCCAGCGGTCGCAGAACTCCCTGTCCTCCGACGTGCGGAACCGCTCGTCGAATCCGTTCATCGCGCGGAAATGCTCGGCGGCGACGGCC
>DATLMV010000121.1:0-2253 GCA_035537095.1 Pyrinomonadaceae bacterium | reverse complement strand
AAGGCCGAGGGGACTGGCTTCTCGACGGCGACGAGTGAACTTGCGCTCGCGGTCGGCGAGCGGCGCGACGTTAATCTGACATTGCAAGCGGGTGCGCTGGCGGAGGAAGTGGTGGTTCATGCGGCGCGCATCGCGGAGACGCCGGAGGTGGTCGAGCGCATACCGGGATCGGTCGAGGTGGTGAGCGAGCGGATGTTGGAGTCGAGCCGCGTGTTCACTTCGTCGGAGGCGTTGCGGAAGGTGACGGGCGTCAACGTCCGCGACGAAGAGGGCTTCGGTCTGCGGCCCAACATCGGCATACGCGGCACGAACCCGACGCGCTCGTCTAAGGTTTTGCTGCTCGAAGACGGCATCCCCCTGACCTATGCGCCCTACGGCGACAACGCCTCCTATTATCATCCGCCGATTGACCGCTTCGAGACGGTCGAGGTGCTCAAAGGCTCGGGACAGATTCTCTACGGGCCGGTGACGGTCGCGGGTGTGGTCAACTTCGTGACGCGCAATCCGCCCGTCAAACCTTCGGGCACGCTGACGCTCGTCGGCGGCAACCGCGACTACTTCAACGGGCACATCAACTACGGCGGCACTTGGGGCAACACCGGACTCCTCTTCGACTACACGCGCAAGCAGGGGCAGGGCGCGCGCGACATCAATCGCTTCGGCCTCAACGATTTCAACTTCAAGTCCGTCTCCACGCTCGGCAAGAAACAGGCTCTGACCTTCAAGTTCAACTACTACGGCGAGGACAGCAACGTCAGTTACACGGGACTGACCGAGGCGGAATATCAGGTCAACCCGCGCCAGAATCCCTTCCGCCACGACTTCTTCTACGGCGACCACTACGGCGCGTCGGCCAGCCACGTCTTCGTCTTCAACAGCGACGCCGTGCTGACGACCAACTTCTACGGCTCATACTTCCGGCGACATTGGTGGCGACAATCGAGCAACTCCAACGAGCGGCCCAACCGCCTGCGCACTCTCGCGGGCGGCGACCCCGACTGCACGGGGATGGCCGACATCAACACGACCTGCGGCAATCAGGGGCGTCTGCGTAAATATCATTTCCTCGGCGTCGAGCCGCGCCTGCGCGTCAATCATCGTCTCTTCGGCGTCCGCAGCGAGTTGGAGGCGGGCTTCCGCGCGCACTACGAGACGCAGGAGCGCAGGCAGGAGAACGGCGACCTGCCCGACTCGCGCAACGGCGTGCTCGTCGAGAACAACGAGCGCAGAAACGACGCCTACTCCGGCTTCGTCCAGAACCGTTTCATCTTCGGTCGTTGGGCCGTCACGCCCGGCGTCCGCGTCGAGCACGTCCGGTACGAACGCACCAACCGCCTCGCGCCCGCGAGCACGACGGTCGTCACCGGCAAAACCCGCCTGACGCAGGTCGTCCCCGGTCTCGGCGTCTCCTACACGCCGCACGAAAAGTTGACCGTCTTCGCCGGAGTGCATCGCGGCTTCGCGCCGCCGCGCACCGAAGACATCATCAACAACACGACGGGCGGCAGCATCGAACTCGATTCCGAACTCAGTTGGAACTACGAACTCGGGATGCGCTCCGTGCCGCACAGGGGCGTGCGTCTGGAAGCGACCGTCTTCCGCATGGACTACGAGAATCAGATCGTTCCGGCGAGCATCGCGGGCGGCGTCGGCTCGACCTTCACCAACGGCGGCGCGACGCTGCATCAGGGCTTCGAGTTCTCGGGCCGCGTGGACACCGGCACGCTCCTCGATTCGCCGCACAATCTCTACTTCCGCGCCGCCTACACCTTCCTGCCCGACGCGCAGTTCGAGGGCGCGCGCTTCAGCAGCGTCGGCGGATTCACGAACGTCAGCGTCAGCGGCAATCGCCTGCCCTACGCGCCCGAGCAACTCTTGAACGCGACCATCGGCTACTCGCACCCGTCAGGGCTGGATACTTTGTTGGAGGCCAACTACGTCGGCGAGCAGTTCGGCGACGACCTCAACACCGTCGTCCCGACGCCGAACGGTCAGCGCGGTCTGATTCCGAGCTACACGGTCTGGAACGCGACCGTCAATTATCAGGTCGAACGGATGCACTCGACCTTCTTCGTCGCCGTCAAGAACGTCTTCGACCGCACGTATATCGTTGACCGCGCGCGCGGCATCTACCCGAGCAGCCCGCGACTCTTGCAGGGCGGCGTCAAATTCCGCTTCTGATGAAAACGCGCGCAAGCGTAATTGATGAATAGAGCGCGCGGCGTAAAGCGTGCGAGGGGTGCGACGACGGAA
>DATLMV010000120.1:0-3700 GCA_035537095.1 Pyrinomonadaceae bacterium | reverse complement strand
GATAAGACGATTGCACGGATGACTGAACGGATGACCGACTGAAAAGAGTTTCCTCTTTATCATCCACGATTGACTGAAAAGAGTTTCCCTTTCATCTATCGTCCACCGTCTATCGTCTATCGTCCCTTCTAATCTATTGATGCCGACCCAACCTCTCGCACATGCCGTCGCCGGACGCCCCGCTTCGGAGATACCGGACGCGACGCGTTCGGCGTCCGTGTTGGAGGTCATCGTCAACGCGACTTCGGGCACGGACGATAAAGAGGGCGTGCGCGAGCAGTTGTCGGAGTTGTTCGCCGCCAACGGTCTGAACGCGCGGATCACGCTCGCGCGTGAGGGCGCGGAGATTCCGGAGTTTGCCGAACGCGTGGCGCGCGACAAGTGTCCTTTGGTGGTCGCGGGCGGCGGCGACGGCACGATCAGCGGCGTTGCCTCTGCGCTCGTCGGCACAGACATCGTCCTCGGGGTTCTCCCGCTCGGCACGCTCAACCACTTCGCCAAAGATTTGCAGATTCCGCTCGAACTCTCGGAGGCCGTCCGCAACATCGCCGGGGGCCGTGTGATGTCGGTTGATGTCGGCGAGGTGAACGGGCGCGTCTTTCTCAACAATTCGAGTCTCGGCCTGTATCCGAGCATCGTGCGCCAGCGCGAGAAACAGCAGGAGCGGCTCGGGCGCGGCAAGTGGCCCGCCTTTTTTCTGGCGGCGCTGGCCGTCGTTCGTCGCTACCCGTTTCTCAACGTGCGCCTCGAAGCCGACGGTCAACAACTCATCCGCCGCACGCCCTTCGTCTTCATCGGCAACAACGAATACCAGATGGAGAGCCTGCAAATCGGCATGCGCGACTGCCTCGACGCAGGCCACTTGAGTCTCTACGTCACGCATCGCACGGGCCGTTTCGGGATGTTCCTGCTCGCCCTGCGCGCACTCTTCGGACGGCTGCAACAGGCCAAGGATTTCGACGCCATGTGCGTCAAGGAAATCTGGATTGACACGCGGCACACGCGCCTCAGAGTCGCCACCGACGGCGAAGTCACGCTCATGGAGATGCCCCTGCACTACCGCGTGCTGCCGGGCGCGCTGCGCGTCATCGTTCCTAAAATCGTGAATCGTGAATCGTAAATCGTGAATAGATAACTCCCGTTAAATGCTTTACGATTCACGATGTACTGGCTTTTATCTATTCACGATTTACTATTCACTATTCACCAGTTATGAGAACACTCGTACATCTCTCCGACCTGCATTTCGGACGCATTGACGAAAGCCTGATCGAGCCTCTGGCGACGACGGTGACGGAGTTGAAGCCGGATGTCGTCGTCGTCTCGGGCGACCTGACGCAGCGCGCGCGCTCGGAGCAGTTCAAAGAAGCGCGCGAGTTTTTGGACGCGCTGCCGTCGCCGCAGATCGTCGTCCCCGGCAATCACGACGTGCCGCTCTATAACGTCGTCGCGCGTTTCCTGCAACCGCTCGACAAGTATCGCCGCTACATCACCGAAGACCTCGAACCCTTCTACGCCGACGAAGAGATCGCCGTGCTCGGCGTCAACACCGCGCGCTCGCTGACCATCAAGGACGGGCGCATCAACGAAACGCAGGTCGCCAGCATCCGCGAGCGTCTGTGCCATCTCGCCAACGATGTGACGAAAATCATCGTCACGCATCACCCGTTCGACCTGCCCGACGGATACGACGAGGACGAACTGCTGGGCCGCGCGCGGATGGCGATGGAGACGCTCGCCAACTGCGGAGCCGATCTCCTGCTCGCCGGACACCTCCACGTCAGCCACACGGGCCACACCGCCAAACGCTACCAGATCAGCGGCCACTCCGCGCTCGTCGTGCAGGCGGGCACGGCCACCTCGACGCGCGGCAGGGGCGAGGCCAACTCCTTCAACGTCCTGCGCGTCAAGCACCCGCATATCAGCGTCGAACGACAGGCGTGGCAACCCGAAGCGGCGCGCTTCGCCCCGGCCACCAACGAAACTTTCCGGCACACGCCCGACGGTTGGGTGCGCCTCCCCGACGAAGTCGCCGCCGGTATCTCCTTCGACGAACGAAGCGACGGCCTACAGTCCAACAATCCTCTGCACGTTTCGCCCGAATAACAACTGATTCCGCACTCGCCGCCGGAACGCAAAGGCACATCAACAGATAAAACTTTTGCCTTCCAACTTTCTCCTGCGGGCAAAACTTTTGCCTTTTAACTTTTCACTTCTGCCTTTCACTCCGCCTTCCCTGCCCTCCCGTTGACACCCGACTTCTGCCGGACATAGACTCCTCACTTCAGCCCCCTTGACGTTTCCCATTCTCCATAGTTTCTGCCGAAAGGTTCTCGACCGATGCTCAAACAACGCTTCGCTCCGCGTCGCTCTCTGCGCGTCGCGCTCGTCCTGTGCGCGCTCGCTCCCTGCGTCTCGCCGCTCGGGGCAGCCGCGCAAACGCCCGACGATTACAACACCGACCGCGAGCGCGCTTTCCAACTCACCAACGAGAGCAGGTTTACCGAAGCCCTGCCGCTTCTGGAAAAGCTGGCGGGGTTGAACGCGAAGGACGCGGAGGTCGCTTTTATGTTGGGCTTCGCGACGCTCACGAGCGCCAAGACTTTGAAGACCGCCGAGGCACGCCAGCAGGCGCGCGCACGCGCTCACAAGGCTTTCACGCACGCGAAGGAGTTGGGCTTCAAGCATCCGCTCTTGCATTCAATTCTGGAATCCCTGCCGCCCGACGGCGGCGGCGAAGCTCTCTACTCGAAGAACAGAGAGGCCGACGAAGCGATGCGCGAAGGCGAGTCGGCTTTCGTTCAGGGCAACCTCGACGGCGCGCTCGCCGCCTATCAACGCGCCCTCCAACTCGACCCCGCGCTCTACGAAGCCGCGCTCTTTGCGGGCGACATGCTCTACAAAAAAGGCTCGGGCGAGAAGGCCACCGAATGGTACGCGCGCGCCATCGCCATTGACGCCAACCGCGAGACGGCCTATCGCTACTGGGCCAGTTCCCTGATGGCGCAAGGCAAGCAAGCCGAGGCGCGCGACAAACTGATCGAGGCCATCATCGCCGAGCCCTACACGCGTCTCTCTTGGGCGGGCCTGTCGCGCTGGGCGCAGGAGAACGGCGTGCAGCTTTCACACCCGCGTATCGAACCGCCCGCCCCGTCGAAGGACGACAAGACGACGACCGCAACCGACAAACTCAAGGAGCAGGACGGCTCGACCGCTTGGATGGCCTACGCCGCAACGCGCGCCGCTTGGCAGGCGGAGAAATTTGCGAGAGAGTTTCCCAACGAGAAGACTTACCGGCACACGTTGCGCGAGGAGGCCGACGCTTTGCAGCAGGTGGCCGCCGCCGTCAGGCGACAACAGAAGGAAGGCAAGATCAAACAACTCGACCCGATGCTCGACAACCTGCTCCGGCTCTCCGACGCCGGTCTCGTCGAAGCCTACGTGCTGCTCGCGCGCCCCGACGACGGCATCATCCGCGACTACGATGTCTACCGCAAAACCGAACGCAACAAGCTCCGCCGCTACCTCTCCGAATACGTCGCGCCGAAGACCGGCACGCTCACCGGCATGAAGACCTCTGATTAAAACCAAAAGGGGGAAACAGGGAAAGGTTAAAAGGGGAAAGGGATGAAGACAGATGCTTTCCCTTTCCCCCTTTAACCGTTCCCCGTTTCCCCTGATCAGTTCTATTTAATCTTCC
>DATLMV010000119.1:0-39485 GCA_035537095.1 Pyrinomonadaceae bacterium | reverse complement strand
GCCGCCGCGCAGTTCCCGCGCCTGTTTATCAAAATAGAGACTCTCATAACCGAGCGGCGCGGAGGCCGAGAGCATCGTCGAGAGCGCGACGTTGGTCATCGTCGGGAAGGGCGAGAGCAGCCGCGCCGTGTTGCCGAAACTGTCGAACATCCCGCGCCCGCGCGACGCTTCGATGATCTCGTGCGGCACGCCGTCGAGACATAACAACAGACGGCGCGGTCGCGTCTGACCGGCGACGCTCGACGCTTCAAAGTTCAAGTTGCTTTCTTTATCGTCCGCACGCCGCCCGCGCGCGTCCGGCCCCGTTCCCGCTTGTTGGTCGCCCCTGTTGCTATTGCTCATTTTCCTTCTTCAACACTTCCCCTGAATCGCTCGTTTCGGCAGTCGGGCTGGCGACGACCGCCTTCTTGAACGGCTCGCGCAAACCGTGTTTGGCTTCCTCGTGCGAGTCGTAGATGTTGGGCCGCGTGAGCACGAGTTTGTACTGTTCGAGCGCGGCGTCGCGTTTGCCCGCGAGGTCTAGAGACTGCGCCGCGCGCAGGCGCGACATCGTCGCCAGACCCGGCTCCGCTCCCGCGAAGTTCGCGCCCGACAGATACTCCTTCGCCGCGCGCTCGAACTGGCCCGTGATGAACAGAGCCTGCCCGTAGCTGAAATAGATTTGGTCGAGCGGGCGCGTCGCCGAAGCGGCGGCGGCGGCAGCGGCAGCGTTGGCCGCGCCTCTGCGCGCGGGCGCGTGCGTCGTGCGTTCGGGACGCAGCAAGTCGTCGAAGATTTGGAAGGCTTCGCGCTCGAAGTTGGCGGCGGTGGTGGCGTTCGCCGGGCGGTCGAGCGCGGCTTGCGAGACGAGCGCGTCGGCCACTTCGAGTTTGTACAGATAGTTGCGCGGATACTTCGTCATCAACGAACGCGCGAGCGCGAGGGCTTCGGTGAAACGCCGCTCGCGTTTGAGCAGCGCGATGAGCAGGGTCTTGGCGTCGTCCTGCGCCCACCTGCCTTCGCGCGTGACGCGCGCCAGAGTCTCCAAGCCGCGCTTCTTCGAGCCGCGTATGCCGCCGACCGCCGCCATCACTTTGACGATGGGCGGCAGCGTGCTGACAACGTAGTCGTACATCCCGATGGTCAATTCGGCGTCGTGAAACTCTGGGTCGAGTTTGAGCACTTCACGATGACGCTCGACGGAGTCCTGCCCGTCGCGCAGCGCCGACATAAAACTCCGCTCCACCGCTCCGGCAAACGCCGCCTTCAAGCCTTCGGTCGCGCCGAGAAAATAGAGAGCCTCCACGTCCTTCGGGTTACGACGGATGCGCGCTTCGGCGAGTTGCTTGGCCTGTCGCGTCAGTTCACGAAACTCCGCGACGATTTTCGGATCGGTCTTCTCCTCGCTCTTGGCGTAGAAAGCCTCCGTATTATAGAGCGACGCTTGGAGGCGGCGCGATTCGTTCAGGGTCTGCACCCAGAGCGTCGCGCCGAGGAACTGGAATCCCGCCGGGTGGTCTGGAAAGAGGCGCGTCATCTCTTTGAAATGTCGGCGCGCGACCTCGTAGTCGAGATTGTAGAGCGCGTCGAAGCCCTCCGTGCGCAGGCTGTCGAAACGCTTCTGGTCGAACGCCGACGACGCGACGGGCGCAGCCGCCGCTTCATCCGACGCGTTACCCTTGCGCTGCCCGAAGGTCGCGCCCGCCGTCAATGATAACGCCAGCAGGACGATTGATAATCTACAGGTGAATCGCGTTTGAGACTCCATCCTTCTTTCCTCTTCGCAGATGCGCCGCCTTATCGCTTCGGCGGCGCGCTGCCTTCCGTTTTATTCTCGAACTTGACCGACGCGCGGAGTCGTGTGAAACGTTCGACGACGCGCGAGGCCATCAACGGCGCGCCGTCGCCGCCGCCCCAGATATAAACTTTCCCCGTCGCCACGATGATTCCCGTCCGTTGATGCCTGACCGAAAAATTGAACTCCCAAGTCAGAGGCACATGCTCAATCTGTAGAATCAGGTCTGCGACTTCCGGCTCGTCAACGAACGACAGATTCCAGTCCGTGAACTCACGTCGCTTGCGCAACTCGTTGACCAGTTGCACCGGCTTAAAGAGAGTGCTGGCGGAAGTGACGTAGAGCGTGCGTGATCCGATCAAGAGTTTGGCCGGATCGCTTTCGCGGACGACGACCGAGCCGGGGCCCGCAGGCTGTAGAGCCGAGGTCGGGCGTTGCGGGACGGCGGCCTGCGGCATCGGCGCGATGGGCGTCGTTGACGATTGCGCGATGGGTATCGCCGGACTCAAATCGCGCGGCCCCTGAACGAGTGCGACGGACGAGTTGGTCGGCTGTGCATGCACGACCGAACGCACCAGACCGGCCACGTTGTAGAGCGGCACGGCGTAGCCTTGCGCTCGCGCCTGCGGCAGCGGCGCAATCAATCCGAGTGCGCGCCCGTAGTTGTCAACGAGCACGCCGCCCGCGGCCTCCCCCGTGACGTTCGAGGTGAACTTCAGGACGCGAAAGCCCGCGCCCGCGCCCGGTATCTCGTCGGCCATGCTGATTGAACTCACAACGCCGCCCACGTCGCTCAACGCCTGTCCTCGCGTGTTGAAGACCGCGCGCACCAGCGCGCCGACGGTGTATTCATCCGTCATACCGACGACGACGAAGGGCGTGCGCGTCGCCGGAATCCGCAGCACGGCGACGTTGCGCCGCTCGTCGGAGGCGACCAGTTCGGCGTGGTCGTAAATCTCGCCGTCGGCCAGCCGCACCTGAATCTCGCGCGCGTCCTTCACAATATTGTAGGCCGTCAGCAGCACGCCGTCGCCGCGCACGAAGACGCCCGACCCGACCACCTCAAAGCGGCCCGCGCCGTCGCGCGTCAGAATGGTTGCGACAGCGGGCGCGACCCGCTTGCTCGCATCGTCCTCCTGCGCCGCCGCGAAGGTTGTGGCGGACAGGACGAGCGACAGAAAAATTATAGTAAAAGCAGAGCGAAATCGCATATCAACACCTCGATTTTTGTCTTCGATATTTTCGGGCCCGTCAGGAGCGGGCCGCTCCTCGTCAACTGTAACTCTCCAAGTATTTGACGCCCGCGCCCGTGTTGAAAAGCACGACGCGCTCGTCGCGTTTCACTTCTCCGCTCTCAATCAACACGCGCAGCGCGGGCAGACAGGCCGCGCCTTCGGGCGCGACGAAGATGCCCTCGGCTGCGCCGATTTCGCGCGTCGCGGCAATCAACTCCGCGTCGGTGACGGCGATGGCCGCACCCTTCGACGCTTTGAGCGCGTCGAGGATGAGGAAGTCGCCAATCGCGCGCGGCACGCGCAGACCCGACGCCGTAGTCGCCGCATTCGGAAATTCGTCCGCATATCTTTTCCCTTCCGCGAAGGCGCGCACGATGGGCGCACACCCGGCAGCCTGCACCGTCACCATGCGCGGGCGTTTGCTGTCAATCCAACCGAGAGCTTCCATCTCGTCGAAGGCTTTCCACATGCCGATCAGCCCTGTGCCGCCGCCCGTCGGATAGATGAGCACGTCGGGCAGCCGCCAATCGAACTGCTCCGCGATTTCGTAGCCGAGCGTCTTCTTGCCCTCGACGCGGTAAGGCTCTTTCAAAGTCGAAACGTCGAACCAACCCTCCGCCTCCTTGCGTCGCCCGACCTCCGCGCCGCAATCGGTGATCAACCCGTCGAGCAGGGTGACGCGCGCGCCCGTCTGTTCGCATTCGACGACGTTGGCGCGCGGCGTATCGCGCGGCATGAAGATGTGCGCTTCGAGTCCGGCGCGGGCGGCGTAGGCGGCGAGCGCGCCAGCGGCGTTGCCCGCCGAGGGCACGGCCAACTTGCGCGCGCCCAACTCCAGAGCCATCGAGACCGCCGCCGACATCCCGCGCGCCTTGAAGCTCTGCGTCGGGTTCTGCGACTCGTCTTTGATGTAGAGTTCCGCGAGTCCGACGCGCGCGCCGAGACGTTCGGCACGGATGAGCGGCGTCCAGCCTTCGCCGAGCGTGACGATGTTCTCCGCGCGCTCGACGGGGAGCACCTCCGCGTAACGCCAGAGGTCTGCGCGCCGCGCGGTCAAAGATTCTTTTGTCAAAGTAGCGGCGGCGCGGCGCAAATCGTAGCGCACGAGCAGAGGTTTGCCGCACCGCGTACAGAGGTTGTGCAAGCGGCGTGCCTCGTGCTCCGCGCCGCACTCCGCGCATTCCAGATGTGTCACGTTCATCTCGTCCCGTTCCCTCCCCGTCTCACCGTAGACGGCTGTTTACCCGCCTGATAAGCACAGCATAACCGACGCCGACGCTTCGACGAACACATTTAACGCCGTCCGTCTCCGCTCCTTCTCGTCGGCGCGCGTCCGGCCCGTTTCCCCAGTTAAACGCAGGATTTCCGTCACATGGAGCCCTTATGTTGCAGTCATGAGAAGACGCGCAAAAGCGATAATTATGATTCGCCGGAGGCTTCGGGCGACGCCCGGAAAACCGGCCCGCGCGCCTCTGTTCATCTCTCCGGCCTTTTACTTTTCGCACGTTTCCTTTTACCTTCTGACTCATGCCCATCCGGCTGGTCGCACTCGATTTGGACGGGACGCTGCTCGACTCGCGCGGCGAGTTGTCGGCGCGTAATCGCGCGGCGATTGACGGCGCACGCGCGCGCGGCGTGCGCGTCGCGCTCGTGACGGGACGACGTTTTCGTGACGCGCGACCGCTCGCGCTCGAACTCGGTCTCGACGTGCCCGTCATCGCGCACAACGGCGCGCTGACCAAACACGCGCGCACGCTTCAGACCGTCGCCGTGCACCTGCTGCCGCTCGATGCCGCGCGCGCCGTCCTGCGGATGGGACGCGCGCACGGCGCGGATGCGCTCCTGAGCGACGATGCAGAAGGGCCGGGGCTCCTCGTCTATGACCGCATCTCGGAGGACAACACCGCGCTCGCCAAATATATCGCATGGTCGCGTCGCGTCGTCGGCGACGAAGTGGAGGCGGCGATTCGTCGCGTCCCTTCGCTTGAAGAGTATCTCGGTCACGACCCGCTCCACATCGCCTTCTCCGGCAGTTGCGCGAAGATGCAGAGCTTGAGCGAACGGATGCAGAGCGAACTCGCCGCCTCCGTCAAACTGCTGCTCACGCTCTACCCGCAACAGGATTTCGCGCTGCTCGACGTGATTCACCCGGCAGCCTCGAAGGGCGCGGGACTCGCTGCGCTGGCCGAAGAACACGGGCTGACGCGCGACGAAGTGATGGCCGTCGGCGACAATCTCAACGACCTTGAGATGCTGCACTTCGCCGGAACGGGCGTCCGCATGGCTAACGCTCAACCGGGCCTGCACGACATCCAAGACCTGCACGTCACGGCCACCAACGACGAAGACGGCGTGGCCCTCGCTATCGAAAAGTTTGTACTCAAGGATTCTGACTCAGGGATGAGGGCGGAGGGATGAGGGATAAAATAATTTAATCATTTGATTCATTTGTTCACTATCAATGAGAAAAAGAGTCAATGATTAAATGAGAAAATGAGTCAATCATTTCTGATTCATCCCTCATCCCTCCGCCCTCATCCCTAAATTGAAAGGGAGCATACATGGCAAATCGGATCGCAAGAATTGAGACGAACAAAGGCACGATTCGTTTCGAGTTGTTGGAGACGGACGCGCCGAAAACGGCGGAGAACTTTCGCTTGCTCGCCGAGCGCGGCTATTACGACGGCGTGATATTTCATCGCGTCATCAAAGGCTTCATGATTCAGGGCGGCGACCCGACGGGCACGGGGCGCGGCGGCGAGGCCGCTGCGGGCGGTCGCTTCAACGACGAGATCAACCGCACGTCGCCGCTCTATCAGGGCGCGTACAAGGCGGGCACGGTGGCGATGGCGAACGCGGGCCCGAACACCAACGGCTCGCAGTTCTTCATCATGCACGCCGATTATCCGCTGCCGCCGAGCTACACCAAGTTCGGGCGCGTCATCGAGGGCCAAGAGGTCGTTGACGCCATCGCCACGACGGCGACCGGCGCGCAGGACAAACCCCGCGAGGATGTCGTCATGCAAAAAGTGACAATCGAAGAGGGATAAGACAGAGGTTAGATGTCGGAGGTTAGATGTTAGATGAAGGAAAAAACCAACATCCAACATCTAACCTCCGACATCTGTCTTTTCAGCTTCGCGGGCGGGCGTTTTTGAGTAGTTGGACGACGCGGTCTTGGCCGTTTTGGGTGGCGAAATCCAGAGCGGTGCGACCGTCTTGATATTTGGAGCGGGGGTCTGCGCCCGCTTCGAGCAGCACGCGGACGGTTTCGGCCAACCCCTGATTGGCCGCGCCGATGAGGGCCGTCCAGCCTTTGCTGTTTTTGGCGTTCACGTCGGCGCGATGCTCGATCAGGTATTGCACGGTCGAGAGCCGACCGAACGAGGCGGCTTGAATAATCGGCGTCAGCCCGCCCTCGTCGGCGGCGTTGACGTTCGCACCTTTACGCAACAGCGCGAGCATGATTTCGTTATGCCCGCGACCCGCCGCGAACAGGAGCGCAGTCCCGTTGCGATTGCCGCGCGCGTCGGCTTCCGCGCCGCGTTGCAGCAGAAGCTCGACGACGCCCGTGTGTCCCTGCGTCGCGGCTTTCATCAAAGGCGTGTCGTTGTTTCTATCGCGCGCTTTAATGTCCGCTCCCTTCGCCGTGAGTTCCTGCGCGACCGGCAGGTGGCCGAACCACGCGGCCCAATGCAGCGCAGTCCAACCGTCTTCCGGACGCACGTTCACGTCCGCCCCGCGCGCGATCAACTCCCTGACGATTTCCGCATGACCGTTGGCCGCCGCGAAGACCAACGCCGTCCGCCCGTCCAAGTGCTTCGCGTGGACATCCACGCCCTTCGCCAGCAGAGCCCTGACGCTCTCCGCTTGCCCGCCGGATGCCGCAATCATCAGCGGCGTGACGCCGTCGCTCGATTTCGCGTCCGGGTCTGCGCCGCGCTGGATGAGCATTGCGACGAGCGACGCATCGCTGATTCCGGCGGCGTATGTCAGCGCGTTTGAACCGTCGCGGCAACGCGCGCCGACGGGGGCGTTCTTCGCAAGCAACGTCTTCACCAACTCCGTCCGCCGGTTGGCGAGGGCATAGACGAGCGCGGTGCAGCCGTCCTTGCTCTCCGCCCCGATGTCCGCGCCGCGCGCGAGCAGGCTTTCGACGACCGGCGCGTGGCCGCCCGCGACGGCGAGCATCAGAGGCGTGAGGCCGTCCGCGCTCCGCGCGTTGACGTTCGCGCCGCGCTTCAAGAGGTCGCGCACGGCGACCAGATTGCCGTTGGCCGACGCCGCGAGCAGCGCGACGCCCGTGTCAACTCGCGGGCGATTGACGCCGCCCGTGTCCGCCGGTTTGACGATCTTCGGCGCGGCGCGTTGCAGCGTCCGCTCCTGCTTCGGCGCGACGGCGAAGACGCCGACGCCGCCCGAGATGTCTCCCTGCGCGCGCGCCGTCAAACTCGCGCCGCACAGGTTCAACAACAACGCTCCCGACATCAGAGCAAGGCGTGCCCGCACGAAACTCTCTTGGTGCTTCATAAATCTTCTCTTTCCTGTTCGGCCTGCCACGCGTCGAAGCGCAGGGGGACGTTGTGATTGACCGGACTGTGCCCGCGTCCAATGTGCGGCGCATGTCGAATCGCATCGGCGACAAAACTCTTGCCCGCGCCGACCGACTCCTCCAAATTCATCCCGCGCGCCAAGCACGCGGCGATGGCGGCGGCGAGCGTGCAGCCCGTGCCGTGAGTCGCCTTCGAGTGGATGCGCGGGCCGCGAAAAAGGATGACCCGCCCGTCGTCGTCGAGCAAGTCAATCGCCTCGCCCTTGAGATGCCCGCCCTTGATGAGAACCGCGCGCGCGCCCATCTCGCGCATCACGCGCGCCGCACGCCGCATCCCCTCCGCGTCCGTGATGCTTTTCAGCCCGGTGATGCGCTCGGCTTCCGGGATGTTCGGCGTGACGACGCGCGCCAGCGGCAGGAGTTCCGTCTTGAGCGCGTCGAGCGCCGCGTCGTCTATCAAATCGAAACCGGAGGTCGAACGCACGACCGGATCAACGACGGGCGCGGGCAGAGCGCACTCGCGCAACAGGCGCGCGACTTCGCTGATGACTTCACGCGTCGGCAACATGCCGGTCTTCAAGCCCGCGACGTGAAAGTCTTCGACGACGGGCAAGACCTGCGCGCGCACCGCCTCCGCCGTCTGGTGCACCGCGCCGAAAACGCCCGTCGTGTTCTGAAACGTCAAAGACGTAACGGCGGCGGTCGCAAAGCAACCGAAGGAGGTAAACGTCTTGATGTCCGCCACAACGCCTGCGCCGCCCGAAGGGTCGAAGCCCGCGATGGTCAGCGCGACGAGCGGCGATGTCGTTTGATTCAGGCTCATCACTCGCAAAGCATATTTCAATTCAACGAAATACTGTAGGCGCGGCAATCAAGTGTTCCGTGCTCGATGCTTCATCCGACAAGAGACTTGTCCGGCGATGAAAACACGGGCGGAGGACTTCTATCTTCCGTTCAAAGTTTCGCTCACGTCTCCGTGCTGTCGAACGCGCGCACGACCTGTGAAAGATTTTGCGCGTCGGCGAAGAGGCGAATCGCGGCGATGCCGTGTGCGCCCGCCCGCAGCGCGTCGCGTGCGTTCTCAAGCGTGATGCCGCCGAGGGCGAGCAGGGGAAAGGGGGCGAGCGCGTGCGCGGCGGCGCGTAGTTGTCCGAGGCCGGTGGCGCGTTTCGCGGGCGTGTCGAAGACGGGGCCGAAGACGGCGAAGTCCGCGCCGCCGTCGCGCGCGGCGGTCGCTTCCGCGAGCGTGTGCGTGGAGACGCCGACGAGGAAATCCTTGCCGAAGGTTTGGCGGACGACCGCAGCGTCGAGCGATTGTGTGGTGAGATGAACTCCACTTGCTCCGGCGGCGCGTGCGATGTCGGCGCGGTCGTTGACGAGCAGGCTCGTCGCGCTGCCTTCGGTCAGACGCGCGGCGCGCTCCGTCAACTCGTAGAGCACGCGCGGGCGCAAAAGTTTTTCGCGGAGTTGGACGAGCGTGACGCGCGCGGCGACGGCGGCGCGGATGAGCGCGAGCAGCGACAGAAATTCCTCACTCGCCGGAGTGGTGTCGTGTGTCGTCTGCCCGCTCGTGATGAGATAGGTGGTCGGTCGTTGAAGAAGTTTGCGGGACATCGTCGGCGGACGCAGTCGAGCGCGGCGGCAGCGACATGCGCTGCTGGTCTTTCTCCTGTGCTTGGAGGGAGCGGACGGTGCTGCGGAAGTGGGCCATCTCCCAGAAGGCCATGCCGAGATTGAGCAGGCCGAGGCCCGTCACGGCCCCGCGCGCCCATCCCGATGACATGGCGTGCTGCAAGCCCTGCAAGCCGATCTTTTGCGAGGCGTAGAGCAGGAAATAGTTGTCGCCCCAATCGCCCAACCCGAACGGGTGCACCCACGGCAAAAGCGTCAGCACGACTCCGGCCTCAAGACAGAGGATGATGTAGAAGATGACCGTTAGCTTAGAAGACATACTTAAAACAGTGACAAATGATGAGTGACAAGTGACAAGCAAGAGATGACCGGAAACCGTGTCTCTCATCTAACAACCATGTCAACGACGAAATCACTACAAGTAACAAGAAAGTTTAGAATCTGATTTTAACTCGTCACTCGTCACTTGTCACTCGTCACTGCTTTATCGCCGCTTGTTGCGCTTGCAGGTCGCGCAGCTTTTCGGAGACGCCGCGATAGGAAACGTCTATCCCGTAGACTTCGGTGAAGGTGTCAATGGCCTTCGAGAGGTCGCCCATCTGCTCGTAGGCCGTGCCGAGTTCAAAACGCAGGGCTTGATATTCGTCTTCCGTGTGGCCGGGCGCGTCCAAGCCTTTTTTGAACCAGATGGCGGCGGCGCGCGGGACGCCCTTGCTCATGAAGCAATGGCCGAGCAGGTTGCAGCAATGCAGGTAACGCGGCGTGCCGTCGGCGGGCGCGACCATCCCGGCGGCGTTCTGAAACTCTTCGACCGCCTGATCGAGCAAGTCCATCTCTTTGTAAGCGAGACCCATGTTGTAGTGCGTCTCGAAGTCGCCGTCTTGCAGCGGTTGTTCTTCCTCGACCGCTTCGCGGAACTCGTCGAAGATGGCGGCGAGGCCGGGGTCTATTCCGGTTGGCGGCGCGTCGGGTTGCGCGGCGACGACGGGCGATGACGACGCAACGGTCGCGGGCGACGGAACGGTCGTCGCGGCTGGCGCGGGCGAATCGTCGAAGGCGAAAGCGTTCTCTATTCCGGCAGCGTTGACTATCTCGGGCGGTGCGTTTATCTCCGCGCGTTCGGGTTCGGTCGCGGCGGGCGTTGCTGCTGCCGCCGATGCGTCGAACTGAAACTCGAACTCGACCGCCTCGGGCGCTTCCTGTGTCTCGACGGGCGACGCGTGCGCGGCGGCGGCGGCGAGCCGCTGGCGTCGTTCGGCGAGAACGGGCTGCGGGCCGTACTGGCGTTCGAGCATGTCGAGCGTATCGCGCGCGATGTCGGCGTAGCCCTGTTCGAGATAGAAGTCAACGCTCTCAAGTTCCAGCGCCAGCGCGGACGAGGCGTGAGCCCCGGCGTCGGGCGAGACGAAGGCGGGCGGCGGCTCTGCGGCGGCGGGAGCCTCGAAGGATGCTCCGGCGGAGTTGGTCAGGTCGTCGTTGAGGTCTGCGAAGGATGCGCTGGCGTCCGCTTGATAGGCGGGCGCGGGAGGCTCGACGGTGTTCCATTCAAACTGCGAAGCGGCGTCCGTCTCCGGCGTCGTGCTCGCGGGCGCAGACGCTTCTCCGGCGGGGAGCGCGAAGGGCTCGTCCGGCAGCATGAAACTCTCGAAGGTCGGTATCTCGTCGTTGTTGTCGCCGCCGCCGCCGCTATTGCCGGTCGCGCCGGAGAACTCCGTCGAGGACTGCTCGTCGAAGGTCTCGACGGCCCCGCCCAACGCTTCGAGCCGTTCCCGATAGCGAAACTCAAGCGGCGCGAGCCGGACGAGTTGCGTCAGGGCTTCGCGTTCCTCGTCTTCGAGGCCGAGCGTTTCGGTCGTCTCGGCGAGGTTCTCAAGAGCGATGCGGAGGTTGTCGTCGTCGCGCTGCCAACTGTAGAGGCGGACGAGCAGACGCAGGGCTTCGACCTGTTCGGGGTCGCGCGCCAGAGCCTCTTGCAGCAACGGCAGCAGCGTCTCTTCCTGACGCGACGAGAGCGCGGTTTCGATGATGTCCGCGAGCACGCGCACGGCTTCGTTGACGTTGCCCTGTTGCAGGTGGAGGCGCGCGACATCGAAGAAGAAGCTGAAGCTCGACGGGTCGTGGCTCGCCAGTTGTCTGACGGCGACTTCGGCGGCCTGCGCGTTCTCCGCCTCGATGTAGGCGTTGACGAGCATCACGCGCAATTCCAGATCGCCCGGACGCGTGCCCGCCGCCCGCTCCAAAACTTCCGCCGCTTCGTCCGCCGTGCCGAGCGCGGAATGCGTGGAGATCAAGCCTTGCAGCGCGGCGTGGCTGTGCGGCTGCCACGTCAGGGCTTTGGTGTAGGCGTCGAGCGCCTTCTCGTGTTCGTTGCGCGCGAGCAGGCGGTCGCCCGCTTCGATGAAGGCTTCGGCGGCGAGGTCGTTCAATCCTTCGGCGAGAAAACTCTCGGCGAGACGCAGGCGAATCTGGATGTTGTTGGGGTCGAGATTGGCGATGCGGCGCAGGACTTCCAGAGCCTCGCGCGTCTGCCCGTCGCGCGCGTAGAAATCCGCGACCTGTAGATACTGCGCGCGTGCGTCAACTAAAAGACCCTGCTGTTCGTAGAGCAGCGCGAGGGCGTTGGCGACTTCGGGCGTGGCCGATTCGAGGCGCGTGATCTTCTTATAGACGGCGATGGCTTTGAGCGCGAAGCCCTGTTGACGATAATGCTCGGCGACGCGTTTGAAGCAGGCGAGCGCCTCCTGTTTTTTATCAATACGCGCGTAGAGGTCGCCGAGCGTATTGAACGCGTTGAAATCCTCCGCGTCATGCTCCACAATCCGGCAATATTCTTGAATGGCCGAGGAAATCTTGTTTTGGGCAAGATATTTCTCAGCCGCACGGATAGCTTTTGCTTTATCGAATCCCATCGGGCAGCTTTATTATTTGAGTAATGGCAATGGAATCAACGTGGCGGTATCGTTGACAGCTTGCGGGTGGCTGTGCCCGTCAAAAACGTCGTCCCAAAGCTCGCACCTCGCGTCGGTAACGGGCAATTCGTACGCTAGCATGCGCTCAAGCCGAGTGTCAACCGCAGCTTTCGGCGAGCCTTACGCGCAACTCTCAGAAAGGTTTACGCGTTCACTTGAGGATTGAAAAAGATGTGCGACGGGGCGCGCACGCCGCGCCGGAGACGCCTCCCGCGCACCGCTTCGCGGGCGCTCTGATAGTCGCCGGACTGCTGCTCTACGCGGTTTTCGCGCCGCATTCGATAGCCGGTGCGTGGATCGGTCTATCGTTCGCCGCGCTCGGCTGGCTGGCGCGCACGCTCCTGACGCGCCGCACCGGGCTGCGGCGCACGCCCTTCGACCTCCCGCTCTGGCTCTTCGTCGGGTGGACGCTTCTCTCGTCGCTGCTCTCGCCGGAAACGCGTCTCAGCCTCTCGAAGATGACCTCCGTCAGCACCTTCCTCGTCTTCTATCTGGCGCAGGCGACGCTCACGCGGCGTCTGGCCGTGCTGCTCGCTGGAGTGTTGATTGCGTCGGGCGTGGCGGGGGCGTTATGGGGGATGGGCGAGGTCATCGCGGGGCGCGGCGTGGTCGTCGAGGCGATTGCGCCGGAGAGTCCCTTCGCGGGCGGCGCGCAGGGGTTGCGTAAAGGTGATGCGGTCTGGCGCGTCGGGCAGACGCGCGTCGCATCCGTCGCGGAGATTGACGAGGCCATCCGGCGGACACCGGCGGGCACGCGCCCCGCGCTCCACGTCATCACGCAGGGCGAACACGTCGTGCGCGAGGGGCCAATCGTGACGGAGGCCATCAAGTCAGCCGCCGCGCCGTCCGGCTTGCAGGGCACGGAGCGCACGCACCGTTTCCGCGCGTCGGGCTGGACGCGCCACTACCAGACCTTCGCCGAGATACTGCAAGTCCTCGCGCAACTCGCGCTCGGCTTCACGCTCGCACGCGTCGCCCGACGCCGGACGCTCCGGCGCATCGAACTGCCCGCCGCCGCCTTCCTGCTGCTGGCGACGGGGCTGGCCCTGACGGCGATGCGGACGGTGCTCGTTGCTTTCGCCGTCGGCGCGTGTGTCATCGCGTGGCGCGCTGTCGCCGGGCGCGCGCGTGTGGCCGTCTCGCTGGCGATTGTCGTCGTCCTCTCGCTCGGCGCGCTCGCCGTCTGGCGCACGCGCGCGACGGGTGCGCTCCGTTTGCAAGACGACAGTTCGACGCTCCGCCGCGCCGTCGCCCAACGCGCCCTCGAACGCATCCCCGCGCATCCTCTCTTCGGTCACGGGATGGACGCCGTCAACCTTCATTGGCAAGAGTGGGGCTTCCCCGGCGACGAGACGATTCACACGCACTCCACAGTCGTCCAACTCGCCTTCGACCGTGGCCTGCCCGCGCTCATCTTCTGGCTCTGGCTGCTCCTCGTCTTCTGGCTCACGCTTACGCGCGCCGAAAAACTCTGGCGCGAGACGGACGACGCGGGCGTGCACGGCCTCGTCCTCGGCGCGCTCGGCGCGCTCGCCGGATTCCTCGCCAGTTCCCTCGTCAACTACAACTTCGGCGACTCCGAAGTCGCCCTCCTCATCTGGTGGCTGATGGGCGCGGTTGTCGTCTCGATTAGCGACGACGAATCCGTTGCGGGACTGCGCGGATAAAATCGTTATTGACTCCGCGCCGAATCTGGCATATCGTCCGCGCCTCAAACGAAGGTCGCCGCTTCGCGTTCGTGCGGATTGATATCCCATCTCGAAACCTTCTCGCGGGCTGCGAAAGCTGGCTCCGAGGCTACCTCGCCGGAATCGCATCTCACCTATCGAAAAGGAGACATCTCATCATGTCGAGCACTATCTTTGGCGGCGTCAGCTTCATGAGTGGCAATTCCGGAGTGATCGTCGGGGGAATCTCCGTGACGGTGACTTTGCCGCCCATCAACTTCTATGTCCCCGGCCCGACCTTCAGTCCCGTGATGCCCCTCATCGCCCTGACCGGCGGCTCGGGAACGAACGCGGCGCTCGTCAAGCATCTGTTCAAAGAGTGGACGACCAAGAATGAGCGCACCATGTTCGCCTCCGTCATGGCCTCGAACTTCATCTCGCGCAGCCAGAAGAAGCACCTACTGGAAAAACTGAGCGGTTCTTTCAACAACAAGCCGAGAGAGTGGCAAGAGCGTTTCAAGGGATTCAAGAAAGAGTTACGCGCTTTGAACGCGGCGCGCTTGGAGAAAGAGATGCACCCGAGTCCGGTTCCGCTCGGCGCTGATTACTACGAACGACGGATGAAGGATTTTGTCCATCGTCATCCGGGCGTCCGCCCGCCCGCTTACTACATGAGCTACGGCAACGTCTATCTCAAAAAGTTTTCCGCCCTCAATTCCAGACACTTATCTCCGGCGGGGCTGGCATGGCGAGACCGAACCTTGAAGAACCTACAGGCCGCGATCGAAAGTCAGAGGTACATGACGATCCCTTGGCACTCCATCAAGTTTGGCGAACTGGAAATGAACAACGAACAGTTCACGCAGTTTGCCTTCGAGACTCACCCGAAAGCCTACATTGACGCCGGACTTTTCGATCTTCCCGCTCAGGATTTGCTTGTGATAGCCGGAACTGCCGACCTGATGAACTTTCTCACTTCGAAAGATAGGCTCGCCCTCCTGCAACAGATTGCGACAGTCCTCATGCGGATGAAACCCGAAGACCTCAAAAACATCATTGACAAAACCGCACAGGATAGACGCACCGCCGAATTCATCAGTTTCGTCTCCACCTATCTGGCCGATTTCCTGCGCCGCGCGCTCGGAGGTTTCGTGATTCCGTCGCCGGTTGTCGGCTCGACCCTCGGTAGATAATTCGTCGTCCTGACCGTTCGGGCGTGTCTCGCGTCAAATCACGTCGGCGAAGTTGCGGCGGGTTTTGGCGAACCACCAGTAGCCGGAGATGAAGACGACGATGGCGAAGGCTGTGAAGTAGGCGAGGCCGCGCCAGTCGGGTTGCGCGCCTTCGAGGAGGATGCGCCGGTAGTTGCGGACGAGCGGTGTGAAGGGGTTGAGGTTGAGAAAGAGGCGGAAGCGTTCGGGGACGATTGATTCGGGGTAGATAATCGGCGTCAGGTACATCCAAGCCATCAGGACGAGTCCTAACCCCTGCGCCGTGTCGCGCACGAAGACGCCGAGCGACGCGACGAACCAAGACGCGCCGAGCGTCAGCAACAACTGCGGCGCGACGAGCACGGGCAGCCAGAGCAGCGTCAAATGCAGGCGACCTTGAATGACGAGCGTCGCCGCGACGAGCGCAATCGTCCCGTACATCTGCATGGCGAGCGCGGCCAGAGTCTGCGCGACCGGCAGAGTCTCCAAAGGAAAGACGACGCGCTTGACCAGATTGGCGTGCACGACGATGACGTTGGCCGCGAGTTGCACCGACTCCTGAAAGGCCGTCCACGGCAGCAGCCCGCAGAAGAGATAGAGCGCGTAATCCCAAGCCGTGCCGTCCGCGCCGAAGCGCGCGCCGAAGATGCCCGCGAAGATAAAGGTGAAGATGCCGATCATCACGAGCGGCGTCAGCAATGCCCACACGAGCCCCAACACCGACCCGCGATAACGCGCCGCCAACTCGCGCCGCGCCAGCGGCATGATCAAATCCGCACGGCGCGGCAATTCCCACAAAGGACGCCACACCGCCCGCCGCGCTGTCTGTGCCGAAATCATCCCGCCCATTGTAACAGGCGACATGGAAGACGCGAGACACGCGCGAAGCCCCCTGACCGAAGATGACGCAGAGGCTCTGTCGAGATGAGCGCACGCAGCGCAAACTGCGACGGCTTCGCGTCTCTACGCAATCCCGTCGCCGTCGAATCTCTCGGGCGAAAGGGATGAACTTCGCGTGCGGGAAGTGCGTACCCTGTTATGATGGCGCGTGCCTTGAATAGTTTTGGGGAGGTCTTCGATGTTTTGTCCGAAGTGTAGCCAGCAGCAGTTGTCGGAGTCGGTGCGTTTCTGTTCGCGTTGCGGGTTCCCGCTCGAAGTGGTGTCGGAACTGGTCACGAACGACGGCGCGTTGACGACGCGCGACGTGCAGACTCCGCCGGTTCGTCAATCGTCGCTGCGCCGGAAAGGGATGCAGGAGGGCGCGAAACTGACGCTCGGCGGACTGGTCTTGACTCCCTTCGGCTATGCCTTGTGCTTCGTCTTTGATAGCGTCATTCCGGTGATGTTTCCCCTCACGGTCTTTCTCGCGGGGCTGGCATGGATGGCCTATCATCGTTTCTTCGGAGACCCCACCGCCTTGCCGCCCGCGCCCGCGTCCTTCATAGAGACGCCCGCGCGCAATTTCGCTCTGCCCGCCGAACGGAGCATCGCCGCGTCGCTCGCGACGAACACGGCGGAGATAGGGCAACCGTCGAGCGTCACGGAACACACGACGAGATTGCTCGACGGCGAATAAAACATCATTTCTAAATTGCCGACACAGATAGACAAGCGACCCGCCAGCGATGCGGACACGGACTTCGCGCGCTCCGTGCATCATCAGGCATACAGGGATGTCGTCACCAGACAGTACGGCGTCTGGGACGTATCGGCGCAGGACGATTTCTTCGCGGGCGATTGGGACGCGCCCGCTTTTGAAATTATCAACTGCGACGGAACTCCTTGCGGCTACCTGTGCGTCGAAGACTGCGACGGCGACATCCACGTCCGCGAAATCGTGCTGCTCCCCGAATTTCAAGGACGCGGCATCGGCTCCCGCATCCTTCGAGAGATAATCGAGCGCGCACGGCTCCGGCGCATCCCCGTCCGTTTGGGCACTCATCTCGCCAACCGCGCCGCCAATCTTTACCGCCGCCTCGGCTTCCGCCAGTTCGCGCAGACCGAATCACACATCCTCTTTGAATGGCGCGCGGACACGGATTGAAGACGACGGACGTTTGCTGCGCGCGACGAATTGAATAGCGCCCGCGTTCGTCTAATAAGAGCGGCGAAGTCGGGCGCAACGCGTCTTGCTTATCCTCCCGCGCAAATTCCGGCATCTGGCATCCCGCTCCTGACTTCTGTTACATTTGCACGCATGAATGTGGCGTTGCGCGTGGAAGGCGTGTCGAAGCAGTACCGGATTTACGAGCGTCCGGGCGACCGTTTGAAGGAGTCGCTGACGCGCGGCAGGCTCGTGCGCCATCGCCCGTTCTGGGCTCTGCGCGACGTGTCCTTCGAGATCGAACGCGGAACGACGACCGGCATCGTCGGGCCTAACGGCTGCGGCAAGTCAACGCTCTTGCAGATTATCTCCGGCACGCTCGAACCAACGCACGGCACAGTCGAGCACGAAGGGCGCATCGCCGCGCTGCTCGAACTCGGCGCGGGCTTCAATCCCGAGTTCACAGGGTTGGAGAACATCTACATGAACGCCGCGCTGATGGGATTCTCGCGCCGCGAGACCGAGGCGTTGTTGCCCGAGATCGAACGCTTCGCGGAGATCGGGCAGTTCGTCCGCCAGCCCGTCAAGACCTATTCGAGCGGGATGTACGTCCGTCTCGCTTTCGCCATCGCCGCCAGCGCCGAGCCCGACATCTTCGTCATAGACGAAGCGTTGGCCGTCGGCGACGCGGTCTTTCAGCATCGTTGCCTGCGTCGTCTCAAGGAGATGCAGGAGCGCGGCGCGACGATTCTCTTCGTCTCACACGACGCGGCGGCGGTGCGTGCGCTCTGCTCGCGCGCCATCCTTCTCAGCGCCGGACGCATCAACGCCGACGGCAAGCCTGCGGACGTGCTCAATCGCTATCAGAAATTGATCATGGAGCGCGAGGAAGCCTACGACGCCGAACGGACGCGCGCACAACCGGGCGCGACCGTTGACGATTCGACGGCGGACGAAACGCGCGCTCCGCTTCGTTACACTTACCGTCACGGCGACGGCAGCGCGGAGGTGTTGAGCGCGGAACTGCTCGACGCGTCGCGCCGTTCAATCGAGATTGCGGAGACGGGCGAAGACGTGCTCGTGCGCCTGCGCGTGCGCTTCCACGCGGACGTTGAAGAACCGGTCATCGGTTTTCTGATACGCAATCGTCACGGCATACACATCTACGGCACGAACACCAAAGAGCAGCAACTCAATTTCGGCGCGGTGCGGCCCGGCGAGACGATTGAGACGACCTTCGCCTTCGCGCTCCGGCTCGGCATTGACGACTATTCGCTCTCCTGCGCCGTCCACAGCCGCGACGGCATCAGTTATGATTGGCTCGACGGCGTCATCTTCTTCCGCGTCACCAGCATGATTCTCGTCGAGGGCGTCGCCAATCTCGAAGCCACCGCCACCGCGCGCCGCCTCGGCGAGAACGCTTCAATCGCGCGCGACGCCGAGCAACTGAGCGTCGGTTGAAAGCGGACGACGGACGATAGACCATAGACGAAGGGGTTTTGTTTTGTGTCCATCGTCCATCGTCTAGACAAAAGCAATGGTTGATTCAGAGGTCGAAAATACTCTCAGAGAAATCCGTGAGCGCGTGCGCGCGGGGGCGCAGCCATCTGCGCGCGCGCCGCTTGTCGAGAGCGAGCGTGTTTTTGCTCCGGCGGATACGGCGACACCGGAGGGCGCGTCGGCTGCGGAAGCGCGCGCGCGTATCGAAGCCAATCTCAAGACCATCGAGCGCACGTGGAACAGGCTGCCGCCGCTGACGAGCTACCGGCACGGGTGGGCGGCGCGCGTCGAACTCTGGTTTAAGCGACAGATCAAACGCGCGACCCATTGGTTCACATGGGAGCAGGTCAACTTCAACGCCGCCGTCCACCATTCGCTCCGCGACGCGCTCGACGCGCTCTCGACCTACGAGCAACACGAACAACAGCGCGCGCAGGTGCACGCACAGCAACTCGCGCAGTTGCGCACCGAACTCGACGCCGCGCTCAACGCCGCGCTGCAAAAATCAAGAGCCGAAAAAGCGGAAGCGGAAGCGGAGACGCACGCGCGCTTCGCCGCTCTCGAAGCGCGGCAGAACGCCGATGGCGCGGAACTCCGGCATCACGTTAGCGGGTTCGTCGAACAACTCCGGCGCGAGATTGAAGCCCTGCGCCGCGAGCAGCACGCGCACTTGGAAGCCGTCCGTCAAGAAGAACGCGAGCGCATCGAATACCTGACCGACGAGCAGCGCGTCGCCTTCAAGCAACTCTCGCTCGAAGCGACCGAAACCGCCGTCGCCGCCGACCGCGCCCGCCGCGCCCTCGAACTGCGACTCGACGAACTGGAAAAAATAGTGACGAGTGACAAGTGATGAGCAAGAGCGGAAACCGAAACCATGTCTAAAGTCGCAAGTCCAAAGTTGCAAGAAGTCGCAAGTCTTGAAGTCCAACGTCCAGCGTCGAAAGACAAAGCCTTCGATTTTAGACTTTGGACTTTGGACTTGCGCCTTTGGACTTCTGCTTGCTCGTCACCTGTCACTCGTCACTCGTCACTTCCCTCTTATGTCTGACGCAACAAAATCCAATCTCTACGCGCGCGCCGGTATCGAGGACGTGGCGGAGTTTTATCGCACGAAGTTCGTCTCCGAAGAGGTGCTGGACGCGCGCTACTTCGCGCGGCTCGACCGCTTCGACATGCGCTTCGCGCGGACGATGTGGGTTTACGACAACGTGCGCGCGGGGGCGAGCGTGCTCGACGTGGGTTGCGGCGCGGGGATGCTCGCGCTGCTCAAGCGGAAGGGCGTGTGGCTCGCGGGCGTTGATCTCTCTTTGGAGTGCGCGCTCGCCGCGCGCCGCAACGGCTACGACACGACCTGCCGCGCCACCCTGACGCGCCTGCCGTTTGCCGATGCGAGCTTCGACTACGTTGTCAGCCTCGACGTTCTCGGCCACGTCGGCTTCGAAGAGAAGGACGCGGTGCTCGCCGAGATCCGGCGCGTCCTGCGCCCCGGAGGCGTCACGCTGCACGGCATCGAATGCACCGACCGCATGGCGCAGCAGAGCTACGACGAGATGAGCGCCGCAGAGTTGCGCCGCTTCATCGAGATTGACGGGCACGTCGGCCTCGAAGAAGAGGACGAGCACGCGGCGCGCTTCCGTCGCTTCTTCGCGCACGTCGCATGCGAGCCGCGCTATGCCCTGTGCCTGAGTTCGGAAGAGTTTCTCAAGCAGGCGGACAAGTACGGGCTGCCGTTCGAGGAAGACTTTCTCGAATACCTGCGCGGCCTCTCGTTCAAAGAGCGGCGGGCCTTCGACATGGCGATGGGCTACGTCTTCGGCAAGATTTCCGATCTCAACATTCGTCTCCCAAAGAGCGGCCTCTACGTTTTTCTCAAAGCCTCCGACGCCCCGCTCGGCCCCTTCTACAACGAGCACCGCGACCGCACCGCGCTCCTGCGCCCGCAGAAGACCGTTGACATTGACGAGCCAGCGCGGCAGACGGTCTGTCTTGACAGAAGCGAGCGCGCGACGTTCGACGACGGTTGGTACGAGCCGAACGTGCTGCCGCCCGTCGCTCGTTGGATGAGCGCGCGCGGTCGCCTGCGTTTCCGCGCGCGCAAGCTCTCCGCGCTACGTCTCGATTTGACGACGCACATCCCCGACCTGAGCGCCGCGCGCCCGCTCGGTCTGGAATTTTTCTTAAACGGCGCGTGCCTCTGCACCCTCTCGCTCTATCGCTACGGCTGGCTCGAACTATCCATCACGCCGCCGGAGTTGGACGCCGACGCAAGCGACGCCGACACGGAGTTTGAACTTGAGATACGCGCTGGCAGGACTTGGCAACCGCGCCCCGCCAGCGACGAGACACGCGACGACCGCGAACTCTCAATCGCCGTCTGCAACATCGAAATCGAAGAAGGGACGATGGACGATAGACCATAGACGATGGACGGCAGGAAAGCTTCCTTCTCATCTACCGTCCATCGTTCGTCGTCCGCCGTCCACCTTCATACTCAAAGACGATAGACAAAACCTGTCCGGCCACCGTCCATCGTCTATCGTCCATCGTCTGCTGTTCATCATGTCCATTCGCAACATTCTGATCTGCACGACGCAGGTTCCCTTCACGACGGGCGGGGCGGAATCGCACGTCGAGGGGTTGCGCGGCGCGCTCGTCGCGGCGGGTTACAACGCGGAGGTCGTGGCGTTGCCGTTCAAGTGGTATCCGCCCGGCGAGATTATGCGCGGCGCGCTGGCGTGGCGGATGCTCGACCTGACGGAAGCGAACGGCAAGCCCGTTGATCTGGTTATCGGGATGAAGTTTCCCGCCTACGTCGTCGCGCATCCGAGAAAGGTGCTCTGGATAATTCATCAATACCGCGCGGCCTATAACCTCTGGGGCACGCACTTCGACGACCTCTCCACCTATCCGGACGGCGCGCGCGTGCGCGACCTGATACGACATTGCGACGAACGCTTCATCCCCGAAGCGAAGAAGGTTTTCGCCAACTCGCGGACGGTCGCCGAGCGACTGCGGAAGTACAACCGCATCGAGAGCGAGCCGCTCTATCATCCGCCGCCGCGCGCCGGAGAGATTCGCTCGGGCGACATCGGCGACTACGTTTTTTATCCGAGCCGCATGGAGCCGCAGAAGCGGCAGGAGCTTTTGATCGAGGCGATGCGCTACGTCGAGACGCCCGTCCGCGCCGTCTTCGCGGGCGGCACGCGCGAGCGCGCGCACTACGAATCTCTCGTCAAAGAGCACGGCGTCTCGGCGCGCGTCGAGTTGCGCGGCTTCGTCGCGGAAGCCGAGATCATCGAACTCTACGCCAACGCGCTCGCCGTCTGTTATCTCCCATTCGACGAAGACTACGGCTACGTGACGCTCGAAGCGATGCTCGCGGCGCGTCCCGTCGTCGTGCCTGTGGACGGCGGCGGCGCGACCGAATTTGTCGAGCACGAACGCGAAGGCTTCGTCGTCGAACCCGACCCGCGCGCCATCGCCGCGAGCCTCGATACCCTCTTTCAAAATCGCGCGCTCGCCCGACGGATGGGCGCACGCGGGCGCGACAAACTGCTCTCCATGAAACTCAACTGGCAACACGTCGTCGAACGCCTTATCAACGCTGCGCGTTGAGTCCAAAGTCTGAAAGTCGCAAGTCCAAAGTCGGAGCAAGTCCCAAGTCACACGTCCAAAGTCCAGACCGGAGTTACTGACTTTGGACTTGCGACTTGGGACTTGCGACTTTGGACTCAGTCTTATCCTTGTATTCGCCGGATTCGATGAAGACGCGGCTGACGCTGCGGTAGTCGCCGGTTCGGTCGAGGTCTCGGAGCCAGAAGTTGTAGCCTTCGAGATTCGAGTCGGGCGGGTCGTCGGGGTTGCGCCGGAGGTAGCCGAAGTAGTGCATGAGGACGTATGCGGCGTTGTATTCGCGCCGCAAAAGCGTCCGGTTTTCGGCGACGCGACGGAGCACGGAGGCGCGCGTCTCCTTCCTCGCGTCGAGCGCGGCGACGAGCGCATCGCGTTCCGTCGCTGCGGGCTGGACGCCCGCGTTCGCGTAGAGAGCGGCGACGTATTGCGCGTTGGATGTCGTCTCTAGGAGCGTCTTGAAGTCGTCGCGTTTGACGAGAGCATCGGTCAGTTCGCGCTTGTTATCTTCCAAGACCTGCTGCCAGCCGTGCGCGCCCGGATAGACGCCGCGACCGGCGACGCGCATGTCGTCCATGAACTCCGCGTACTTCGGCCTGCGACCGTAGGCGGCCATGTGATAACGATAGACGGCATAAGACGCGCGCGGAAATTCGACGAGCAACTGATACGGGTCGCGTTCGAGGCGCGCGGCGTACTCGCGCGGCGCAAACGTTGCGAAGGCTCTCGCGTCGTTCTCGTCAGCACGAGCTTCATGTTTCGCTGCGGGCGGGCGCGCGTCGTAGATGGTGATGGTGGCCGAGCGATAAAGGACGGGGAAAGAGTTGTCGAAAAATGCCTGATTGGCGCGCAGAATCTCGCGCTCGCGTTGGCCGAGATAGATGTATTCGATTGAATAATAGCGGAGCAGTTCGAGTGCTTCGGGGTCTCCGGCGTAGATGTTGCGGACGTCGGCTTCGCGCTGCTGAAACTCGTAGCCGTGACTCCAGAGCCACGCGGTATCGCCGCGCAGAATGGGTCGTCCGGCGAGACTCATGACGGGTTGATGGATGGTCGAGGCGGTGAGAAAGAGCGCGCGGGGCGCGGTGTGCTGGCGGACGTGAGCAGCGGCGTCCAACTCTTCGCGGCTGAAGAAGAGTTTGCGGTTCAAGTTTTCGGCGTGCAGCGCGAGCAGTCCCGAAGCGACGCAGGCGAGCGCGAGCAGCACGGCGAGAAAGCGTTCACGTCGCAGGGTCGCCAGACGGACGAGCCACGCGGCGACGAGGACGGAGGTCGCGGCGTACCAGTAGTAGATGAGTTTGATGTTGTCGTAATCGTTCGGCGTGAGGACGATGAGCAGGCTGAAGACGAGCAGGGCGACGAAGGCGAGATAGAAGCGACGCCACACGGGCGGCGCGGCGAGCCATGCGGGAATGATGAGCAGCGTCGGGAGACCGATGTTGCGCAGCCAGTAGAGCAGCCAACTCGCTTCGTTGTGGCCGCGCCAGCCGGGTTGAAAACGCATGAAGCCGGAGGCGGCGACGTGGCCCGTGAGCGTGAAGAAGTGCGGGGCGGCGATGATGACGGCGGGCGTCCAGAAGACGAGCCAAGCGCGGCGCGGTCGCAGCAAGAAAAGGAAGCCGCTCAGGAGTCCGACCGCCGCGTAGGTGTGCGTGTGAAAGAACGGGAGCAACCCTGTGAGCACGCCCGCGGGGAGCAGGATGCGCCAACCGCTCCAACGCTTTTTGCCTCTGCGCTCGTCAGCCCAACCGCGCCACGCGACGGCGAAGATGGTCAGGATAATCAGCCCGACGGGATAGCCGTAGAGGCTGGTGCGCTGGGGGAGGATGGTGTCGGTGATAAAGTTCGTCCATTGAATCTGCCGCTCGCCGATGTTGGCGTAGTTGACTTCGAGGTGCGTCCAGAAATCCGCGAAGCTCTTTTTGCTCTGTCGCCAGTCCTCGAAGAAATAGAGAAAGCCGAGGCCGCCGTTGAGCAGAAAAAGACAGGTCGCCAGCGCGGACGAAGGGTTGATGAGAGAAGTCGTGTCAGAAACTTCGTTCTTCTCCGCGCGCGCGTCGCTCGTCGCTGCGTGCGTGACGTTCGTCGCCGCGCGTGCGTCGTTCGTCGCGGAAGATTTGTCTTCGTTAGTTTGTGCAGGGTTATCTTCGTTCGTCGTCGCGGCGGGTGCGTCATTTGTTACAGCGTGCGTGTCGTTCGTTGTCGCGGCGGCTGCATCGTCGTTCGTCGTCGCAGCGTGCTCGTTAGTCTGTGCGTGTGCGGCGTCGGGTGTTTGAGTTTGCAGGATGCGGCGGGCGAGTGAATAGAAGATGCCTGTGAGCGCGAGCGCGAGCGGCAGGGAGGTTGCGACGAGCGCGGTGTGGAAGTCCATGCCGAGGAGGAGGAGGAGCGCGGTGTGGAAGTCGGGCAGGAAGGGATAGAGGAGCGGTTCGGGCGGGAAGGGCGTGTAGACGGGCGGGAAATTTTGCCCGTAGAGGAAGGCGCTGCTGATCGCCGTGTGCAGCCCCATGTCGTACCAACTGCTGCCGCCCGAATAGATGCCCGCTGCGCCCGCCTGCAACATCCGCGTGCGATAAAGTTGCCAGAAGACCGGAGCGAAGATGACGAACAACACAGCGAGCCACGCATACTCCGCGCGCCACAGCGCACGCGCGCGCACCTCGCCGCGACGCAGACGCCGGAGCACCGGAAACCACAGCAGCAGCGCGACGATGCAGATGAGAGCCAAGAGCGCGAGCGTCGGCGCGAAGGACATCCGCCCGAGCGCGCGTGCGAGCGCGTAGGCCGCGAGCGTCGAGAGCATCCAGCCGACGACCGTGCCCCACATCAACTGTTCGGCGTGGCTCAACAGGCTGCCGAACACGCGCCGGATCAAGCCCGCGCCGAACGCAGCCGACGCTGCGAGAAAGAACAGGGCCGTCATCGTCGTGTCAGCGGACGGGCGCGCTCGCGTCGAGTTGGAGAGTTGGCTGTCATGGTCTGAAAGTATTATACAGAAGCCGCGCGCGGATTGGGGCATACTGAGTTTGCATGATGAAATTGAGCGAGCGACGAGACGGACGGCGCGAGTTTCAAGACAGACTCTGACAGGCGCGTCTGCTCTCTGTAGTTAATCTTCGATTTGGAAACGCACTCTCAAGCGATGACAAAGAATGTACGGCGGCGCGTCCGTGTGGCGTTAGGGATGGCGGGAGCGGCGTTGCTCGTCTGGCTGTACCTGAGCGGCGTGCCGGAGAATCCGCCGGGGTTCTTCGTTGACGAATCTTCCATCGCCTACAACGCGCACACCATCGCACGCGACGGCACAGACGAACACGGCGAACGCTGGCCCCTCTTCTTCCGTGCCTTCGGCGAATATAAAAGCCCGACCTACATCTACCTGCTGGCCGCGCTCTACAAGTTGACGGGGCCGAGCATCGGCGCAGCGCGTTTGCTGAGCGCGCTCGCCGGACTGCTGGCGGCGTTCGTGTTGGGCGTGCTCGCCGCGCGTCTGACGCGGGAGGGGCGGGCAGGTGTAGCCGTCGCGTTGTCGGCGCTCTTGACGCCGTGGCTGTTCGAGATCAGCCGTCTGGTCTTTGAAGTGGCGTTGATGCCTTTGCTGCTCGCGCTCTTTCTGCTGGCGTTGCAACGCGCGTCGGAACGCGAGGAATGGTCTTGGCTGCGCGCGGCGGGGCTGGCTTCGACGCTCGCGCTCATCACTTACACGTACCCGGCGGGACGACTCCTCGCGCCGCTCTTCGCCGCCGGACTGCTTCTCTTCACGACGCGCAAGCGTCTGCGCGGCATCCTCCGCGCGTGGCTGCTCTACGCGCTCGCGCTGCTGCCGCTCTTCGTCTTCAACGAACGTCACGCGGGCGCGCTCGGCGCGCGATTCGGCGATGTCAGTTTTATCCGTCCTGATAGCACGCCCGCGCAGATTGCGTTGACGTTTGTCAAAAACTTCCTCGGCAACTTCAGCCCCTTGAGTTGGCTCGTGACGGGCGACCCCGAACCGCGACATCATCTGCCCTTGATGGGCAGCCTGCTCGCGGCGACCGCGTTGCTCGCCGTGCTCGGTTTCGTGCTCGTGCTGCGCGACCGTCGCGGCGACGCGTGGTGGCGATTCAACATCTACGGGCTCGCCGTCTCCGCCGTCCCCGCGTCGCTCACGCTCGACCACTTTCACACGCTGCGTCTCGTCGCGCTGCCGGTCTTCCTGCTCGTCTTCGTCGCGCACGCCGTCGCGTGGTTGCTCGCCGAAGGCGCGCACAGAAACGCACGTCGCGGCGTGCTCGTCGTTCTCTTACTTGCGACGCTGCTACAGGGCGCAATCTTCCAATGGCAGTTTCAACGCGCCGCCGCTTCGCGCTGGCACAACTTCGACGCTTTCTACATCGAAGTCTTCGACGCCGCGACCGCGCTGCCGAACCGTCCCATCTACATCCTCGACAATCACGCCGCCCCCGGCTACATGCACGCCTACTGGTACGCGACCCTGCGCGGCATGGACACAAAACAGTTCAAACGTCTCGGCAAAGACGAACGCCCGCCCCCCGGCGCGCTCGTCATCAGCACCGAGATGCCCTGCACCAACTGTCGCATCATCCTCCAACGCGGCTCCTTCCGCGCATACATCGAAACGAAGGGATGAGGGCCGCAGGGTGCGGGATGAAAGAATTGGATCATTGATTCATTAAATCATTTGTTGATTGGTTCAATAAGGAAATGAACCAATGAAAAAATGAATCAATGAGCAAACGATTCAATCATTTCTTATTCATCCCGCACCCTGCGGCCCTCATCCCTATGTTTATATTCGCCGGAGTTCATGAAGGCGGCGGTGAGGCGCGTGGTGTCGCCGGAGGATTCCACTTCTTTGACCCAGAAGTCGAAGCCCTGCATGTTCTTGTCGGGCGGGTCGCCGGGGTCGCGGCGGAGGTAGCCGAAATAGTGAAAGAGGACGAGCGAGCGTTTCTCCTCCTGCCGGACGAATTTTTCGTTGCGCGCGACCTGCAACAGAACGTCGCCGCGCGTCTTCGTGCCCGCGCGCAACGCTTCGACGAGCGCGGCCCGCTCGCTCTCGTCGGGCACTACTCCGGCGTTCGCGAATAATCTGGCGACGTATTGCTCGTCGGACGCGTCCTTGTAGAGACGCCGGAACGGGTCGCGCTTGACCCACGCGGCGGCGAACTCCGCGGCGTTGCTTTCGAGACGCGCTTCCTGTTCGCCCGTTCCGGCGACCACTCCGTTAGCCATCGCCTGCACGTCCGGCAGAAATACGTCGAGACGCGGGAGACGCCCGTCGGTCGCCCTGTGTATGCGATAGACGAGTTGGCTGTAGGGCTGAAACTCGCCGAGCAGATAGACCGGACTCTCGCGCAGCAAATCGTCCCAACGTCGCAGGCCGAGCGAGAAACGCATCGGCGCTTCGCTCTGCGCCTGCGGCTCGGTCTTGGTGATGGCGTAGAGGTCGTCTTTGTCCTCGAAGGTGCGGATGAAGCGGAGGCGTCCAGCAGCTTCGGCGCGCGCGAGAAAGACCTCGTAGTCGGCGCGGCGTTCGGGCGCGACGAGCGCGTTGTGTATGACGAGATAAGAGACGGGAAGCTCTTCGAGCAGTTCGAGGAAGCGCGCGGGGATGGGGCCGCCGCGCGTGAGCGTGTAGAGTTCCCACGCGACGGGCGAGATAAAACTGGACGAGCCGTTGACGAGCGGGCGCGCATGGTCGGCGGCGCGCAGCATGTAGCGATGACTGAAATCGCCGCCCGCCGGAAGCTCGACGAGTCCGCCCCGCATCGGCGTCGCCTTCAAGCGCAGCGTTATCTCGTCCGGAAAAACTTCGCCGCGCACGAACTCAAGCGGCGCGCCGCGCAGTTCAAAGAGCAACGCGAGACAGACGAAAAGATAGACCATCCATGCACGCACGCGCGTGCGCCGACGCGCGACGGCGCGCACGAGATTCGTCGCGCCGACGCCTGCGAGCAGAGCGAGGCCGAGATAGCAGAGCATCGCCCAACGCGTCGGGATACGCATGCTGCGAAAGAGCGGGACGAAATCGAAGAGCACGCGATTGACGAAAAAGTTCATCCCCAGAGAGCCGAGAAATCCCGTCAGAGTCCAGATGAGACCGACGCCGAAAGCCTCTGTGCGCGGCGTCGTGCGAATCGTCTCGATCAAGTTCTCAGTCCGCGCCGGTCGCAAAAACTGCGGGTAGGCGAGCGAGAGACGCGCGACGAGCGCGACGCATAACAAGAAGACCAGCCGCTCCGCTTTGAAGATTGCGAGCACGTCCAAGCCGAACGGCTGAAATGCCGTGCCGCTGTATCCGGCGACGAGCAGCGACGCGACAAGGAGCGCGACGGCGAGCGCGTCCAAAGCTAAGACGAGCATTCGTCTCGAAGGATTCTCCGCGCTTCGTCGTGACGCTCGCTCGTCGCGCGCCGCAGTATCATCATCATTCGACGAAGCATCATCTTCCTGTTGTTGCTCGCCCTTATCCTGTCGCCTTGCAGCCGCATACTCGTCCGCCGTCGCTTGATGAAGAGCGTTGTTTCGGAAACGATGTTCTTCATCAAGCGACACATCATCGGTCGTCGAAGCGTCTTGCCGGGATGCGGAAGTTTGTCGTCTGGCAGGCGCAGGGAGCAGGCAGGCGGCGAGCGAGAGTAATAGAGGCAGCAAGCCGGGGAAGGGTTTGTGCGGGCCGCCGCCGGGGATGTGCGCGCCGAAGCCGTCCCAGAGTTTGTTGCGCCGCTCGGCGACGAGCCAATGAATCGGTTCGGGCGAGTTGATCGCCGTCTCCTCCGCGCTGCGGACGAAGCCGTAGAGCTTGCTGACGTAGTAGTAAGGCAGCATGAAGGGCAGCAGCAGGAGCGACGCCGCGCCGAGCGCGACCGTGCCGCGCAGCCAGAAGTCGCGGTCGCGAGCGAGCGAGTAACGCGCGACGAGGAAGGCGGCGGTGAGCGCGAGCGGCAGGAGCGTCAGGATAAACCAACTGATGCACGTCAGCGCGTTCATCAGAAACGCGACGCCGAGCCACGCCGCGCGACGCCAACTGCGTCGCCGCGCAAAGAGCACCAACGCTTCGGCGAGCAGAGGTATCCAACCCGCGAACAGGTAGTGCAGGTGTGAGAGAAGATGAAAGCGATACGGGATGAACGCGAAGATGATTCCGGCGACCCACGCCGCGCCGTTGTCGCGCGTGAGCGTGCGCGCGAGACGAAACGCGCCGTAGCCGGAGAAAGCGAAACCGCAGAAGGTGGCGAAGCTGTGCACCGAGAGCGGGCGGAAGCCGAGCGCGAAGAGTGGAAAGAAGAGAAGCGCGATGCCGTAGTCGTGTTCGCTGAAGGCGAGCGTGTAGCGGTACGGGTAGAAGACGTTGGCGTGGAAAAGATTGAAGGGGTCTGTGAACGTCTGATGATAGTCCCACCAGAGCGTCCACGCGAGCATGTAGGGGTCGCCGAAGTCCGCGACCGCATCGCGCATCCGCGTCACCCACGGCCAAGTCATCAGCGTCGTCAGAAACATGAACGCGAGGAGCACGCACAACTCGCGCACGAAGGGACGACGAAGCAATTGAAGCGCGGTCGCGCGGAGTTTGTTCAACGTTTCGGACGCTTTCGCGGCGTTGATTTCGGGTCGTGCGGTTGGCGTTTTGACGCGCAAAATGTTAGGGTCTAGAACCTTTTCTGCAACACGGATCTCTGCAACAAGAACATGCGCGGTGCAACGTCTTCGGGAGATGTCGAGGCATTTTCAAAGCCGCAAAATGAAATGTCAAGAATGGCCGACACGACGACTCCGGAAGACGCTCGCGCCCTGCGTGCACGAGCGCGCGCGACGCTCTCCGCCCTGCGGCGCAAGCTTGAGTTCGGCGACGTGCTGATATTTTTATACCTGACGGTCTTCTTCCGGCAATACTTCTGGATTCTGCATAACGACAAACTCGCGTGGCGTCTGACGATTCTTTCGACCGCGCTCGCGTGGGGCGCGCACATGTATGCGAAAGAGGAGACGCCGCCGGAGGAGCGCACGCCGCGCATCTTCTGGCCGCTCGTCGCGCTGCCGCTCGTCTTGGTCTATGCGCTGCGCGTCGCGTTTCCCGACCTCTCGTTCGACGTGCTCAATCATCGCCTCATTCAATCGGAACGCGCGCTGCACGGCGCGCTCTTGATCCCCGGCGATTTCTTCCCGACCATCTTTCCCTTCAATCCCGCGTCCGACATGCTGACGGGAATCACGCGCGTCTGGCTCGGCTATCGTCTCGGGACGATCATCAACCTGCTCGCGCTCGTCTGGGCCGGAACGGTGCTGAACAAAATCCTGCGCCCGCACGTCGAGCGCGCATGGTTGCGCTCGTCGGGCGTGCTCTCGGTCTTGTTCACCGAACACATCCTGTTCGAGTTGAACAACTACATGGTTGACGTGCTGACGCTCCCTTTGCTGCTCGAAGCGACGCGCCGCGCCCTGCGTTTGGCGGATGACGGACGCGCGGGACGCGACCTGATTTACACGGCGCTCCTGCTCGGCGCGTGCGTCGCTTTGAAGCTGACGAACGTGGCGATGGTCGCGCCCATCGTCGCGCTCTGCGCCTATCAACTGTTCGCGCAAAGCTCGCGGCCCGTCGTTAACGCGAAGTCTTTGCGGTTCGATGCGAAGTTTTTGTCGCGCCTGTTGCTTGCCGCGCTCGCTTTTCTCTGGCCGCTCGTGCCGCACGCCGTCTACATCTACCGCGAGACGGGCAGCCCCGTCTTTCCGCTCTACAACAAGATTTTTCGTTCACCCTACTGGCCGCTCGTCAACGTCTACGACGGGCGTTGGGGCGCGAAGGGTTTCGCGGAGACTCTGCTGTGGCCGCTCCTGCTGCCGTTTCGTGCGGAGCGGCTTTCGGAGTTGGCCGTCTATTCGGGACGCATCTCTTTCGGCGTCGTGGCCGCCGCGCTCTGCCTGCTCTTGCCGCGTGCCGACCGTCGCGTGCGGCTGCTCGCAGGTGTCGCGCTCTCCGGCGCAATCCTCTGGAGCGCGACGAGCGGCTACATCCGCTACGCACTCTATCTCGAACTCTTAGGCGGCGTCCTCGTCCTCTATCTCGCGCGCTGGCTCGCCGCGCGCATGTCGCAACGCCCGCGCATGATGCGTACGGCGGTCGTCAGCGTGATTGTGTGCGTGCTCGTCGTGCAGAACGTCCTCGCGGGCGTCTATGTTTCGCGCACCGAATGGAGCAGGCGCAAGACGTACTTCGAGCGGCCCGAAGATTACGTCTCCGAAACGCAGTACTTCATGCACGATCACACGCTGCGGAAATTTCTTCCGCCCGATAAGCGCGGGCTGATTGACGGCGTCGAGGCGTGGATTGTCTCGAACGTCAAGACCAACGGTCTTGAGGTCTTGTTCAAACGCGACGTGCCGATGCTCTCCGTGCACAATCTCGAATACTTCGACGCGCCGGAAGCGAACCGGAGATTTGCGCGCGCGCTCGGCGACGTGAGCGGCAAGCGCATGTTTTCGCTCTGCCTGACCGACGACCTCGAACCCTCGCTTGAGTTCATCAGGCGGCGCGGCCTCGGCGTCGGGAGAATCGAGCGCATCAACCTCCCCTTCTACTCCGCATACACGCACATCAACACCGCGCTCGTCGAAGTCCTCCCGCCCGAGCGGGCCGCGACGAACGCCGCAGAGTTTGCCGCGACGCAGACCGCCGCCGCGCTCCCCGCCGGTGCTTACAGGGCGCGGCTCTCCGTCAAGTCGCCGCCGCCGACGCTTCGCGCCGGACAACAGGAGACGATCTACGTCGTCGTCAAAAACGCGAGCGCGCACGCGTGGCCCGCGCGCGGCACAGATGACGGGAAATATTTCGTCACGGTCGGCAACATCTGGCTGGCTGGCGGGACGGGCGCGCTTGTGAATAATATGGACGGTCGCACCCGTCTCGTTCAAGACCTCGCGCCCGCAGCGGAGACGGAAGTGCCGCTCAGAATCACCGCGCCGGAAGCGGCGGGCGCGTACGTCCTCGAACTCGACGTGGTGCAAGAGGGCGTCACATGGTTCAAAGATAAAGGCTCGGAGACTCTGAAAATCAGAATCAGAGTGGAATGAACGGTTCTATAATTTGATGTCAAAAGGAAGATCATGCGTATGAAATTTAAGAACATCTGCGGCGCGCTGGCCTTCGCAGCCGCGCTCTGTCTGAGCGGGTGCGGCGGCGACAACGCGACGCCCAACGCCAACTCGAACTCGTCCGCCGCCAACACGAACGAAGCGGCGACCAACCCGAAGGAGGCGCAGCCCAACGCGCCTTTGCCGGATGCGGCCTTCAAGGCGCAACTCACTTTGTCGAGTCCGCCCGCGAAACTGCGCGCCGGACAGAAGGAGACGGTCAAGGTCAAAGTGAAGAACCTGAGCGACGTGCGCTGGCGCGTGCGCGGCGAGGGCGCGGACAACATGTATTACGTCGCGGTCGGCAACGCTTGGCGCGACGCCGACGGCGTCCTGCTCACCAACATGGACGGGCGCTACGGCCTGCCCGAAAATCTCGAACCCGGCGGCGAAGTGGAAGTGCCCCTGCAAATCACCGCGCCGAAAGAGGCGGGCGAATACATTCTCGAACTCGACCTCGTGCAGGAAGGCGTCACATGGTTCAAAGACAAAGGCTCGGAAACATCTAAGACTAAGATACGCATCGAGAAGTGAAAAGAGAGAGGTTGGATGTCGGATGTCGGATGTTAGGGTAAAGACAAAATCTGTCTTTATCTAACATCTAACATCCGACATCTAACATCTATTCTGGGTGAGACTGGCTTGAGCGAAACTGCAAACGCGCGGCCCTTTGCGTCCATCGTCGGGCGGATGCGCGAGGTTGTCGGCGGGTTCGTCGGCGGCGAAAGGTGGCGGCGCATGTCGCGCGACGAGAGCGTCCGCGCCGCCGCGTATGCGTTCGTCTTCACGCGCCTGATCGTCTTTCTCGTGATTCTGGTCGGCGGGCAGATCAATCACATCGTCGGCGGCACGGGCAACACGACGCGCGATTTTCATCTCTCGATGGGAAAGATTCCGGTCGCGCGCCTGCTCCGTGAAACGGTCGTCGTGGCCGACATCAACTGGTACGCAGGCATCGCCGAGAACGGCTACGAGCGGCGACGCTTCGACACCGAGACGCAGCACAACTGGGCTTTCTTCCCGCTCTTTCCCCTGCTCTGGCGCGCGGCGGCGAGCGTGACGGGCGAACTCGCCGTCACCGGAATACTGCTCTCGAATCTCTTCTTCTTCTGCGCGCTCGTGCTGCTGCACAAAACGACGCGCGCTTTCAGTTTCGACACCGCGACGGCTGACCGCGCCGTCTTCTATCTCGCCGCTTTCCCGACAAGCTATTTCTTCTCGCTGCCGATGACCGAGGCGCTCTTTCTCTTTTTAACAGTCGGGAGTTTCTACGCGGCGCGGCGTCGCAGTTGGTGGCTCGCAGGAATCTGCGGCGCGCTCGCGTCGGCCACGCGCGTCACCGGCATCCTGCTGCTGCCCGCGCTCGCCCTGCTCTACTGGCTGACCTATCGCCCCGACTGGCGCAGGCGCGACGCGCTCTCCCTCGCGCTCGTTCCCGTCGGGCTCGTCTCCTTCATGTACTATCTCTATCTCGTCACGGGCAATCCGCTCGCCTTCAAAGACATCCTCGTCACATGGGGACGCAGCGCCGGACTCTTCGTCGTTCCGCTCCTGCAATACCTGCGGCATCCGTTGATGATTGCCATCCCTTGGGACTTCAAACTGCTCAACTTCGCCGCCGCCGTGACGGCGCTCGCCTGCGGCCTAGTCCTGCTCAAACGCAGACAATGGACGCTCGCTTTCTACACGCTGGCGTCGATGGTCGTGGCCCTCTCGTCGCTCCTGTTGCAATCACAGGCGCGTTATGCGATGGTCGTTTTTCCGATCTTTATGGTCTTGGCCGTGGCCGGACGCCGCGCGCGCGTGGACGAACTCATCCGCGCAGTCTTCCTCGTCCTGCTCGGCCTCATGACGGCTCTTTTCGCCGCCCACTTCAGCATCGCAATGGCGTGAGAGTAGTGAATCGTGATTAGTAAATCGTGAATCGTAAATCGTAAATAGATACGTGATTAATCACGTCTTCGGTTAGCATTTACGACTTACGATTGACGACTCAAGATTCAGCAGCTTTCATCTATTTACGATTTACGATTCACGATTTACCAGTTTCTATCTATTCACGATTTACGATTCACGATTTACTATTCATGAAACTCGCTTTCTTCAGTCCGTTGAGTCCGCAGAAATCGGGCATCGCCGATTACGCGGAGGAGTTGTTGCCTTATCTTGCGCGCGAGGCGGAGATTGATCTTTTCGTCGAGGGGTACGAACCCGCGAACCGCGAGGTCGCCGGGAGTTTCCGCGTCTTTGATTACGTTGAAGACCCCGATTCTTTGCGTCGCCTGCCGGACGAGTATGACGCCATTCTGTATCACATGGGGAACGACCATCGTTATCACGCGGGCATCTACGACGTGGCGCGAAGGGTTCCCGGCATCGTCGTCTTCCACGACTTCGCTTTGCAGAGTTTCTTTCTCGGTCTGGCGCGTGCGCGCGGCGACATGAACATCTATCTGGACGAAACGGAAAGATGTCATGGGCGGCGCGCGCGCGACGAAGCCGGGGAAGCATTGCAGCGCGACAGCGTTCCGGCCCATGCCGCGACGCCGCTCCTGTTTCCGCTCAACCAGAGCCTCGCGCGCGGCGCGGAAGCCATCATCGTGCATTCGGAATGGAGCCGCGCGCGGCTGCAAAAGATAGCCCCCGCCGTGCCCGTCGCGCGCGTCAATCATCACATCACGGCCCGCGCCGCCGAGCAGGCGATAGACGACGAAACCCGAAGCGGCGACGAAGCGAGCGAGCGCACGGGCGAAGTCGTCCGAATCTGCTCCTTCGGACTCATCACGCCCGACAAGGGCATCGAGCGCGCGTTGCGTGCGCTGCGTGCGCTCAAGACCGAACACAAATTTCAATACACGCTCGTCGGCGCGTCCAACAGTTTCTTCGACGTGCGCGCGCTCGTCCGCGAATACGGCTTGAGCGACCGCGTGACGATCACCAATCACGTCTCGCTCGAAGAGTTTCAGGAGCGGATACTTGCGACCGACATCGCCATCAACCTGCGCGAGCGCACGAACGGCGAAACTTCGGGAAGTCTCTGCCGGATTATGGCCGCCGGTGTGCCGTCGGTTGTCTCGAACGTCGGTTGGTTCTCGGAGCTACCCGGCGACGCCGTCGTCAAGATTGACATGGACGCCTGCGCCGACGCGCTGCTCGAAGCCTATCTCAAGCGACTCATCGAGGACGCGCCCTTGCGCCGCCGCATCGGTCAGAACGCGCGCCGCTACGTGCTCGCCGCCCATCGCATCGAACAGAGCGCGGCGGGCTATCTCTCGTTTATCCGCGAAGTGGTGGCGGGGCGCGCGCGCCGCCGCTTGGTCGCGGGCGTCTCGACGGAACTCTCCGCGCTCGGCGTCAACTCCGACGCGGACGACGAACTCCTGCGCGGCGTCGTCCGAGAGATCACGACACTCGCGCCCGCGAGCCTCTTCGCCGTCGAGCGCAACGCGAACGCGAACGGCAACGGCGCATCAAGGCCCGCGCCGCCCGTCGAGCCAGCGACGTCCGGCGAGACAGTAACGCGCGCGGACGAGACTTTGAACGCGCCGGAGACGCAGCAAGCGACCGCGCCCGCCGTCGAAACTTCCGTCGAAACATCTACCGCGCGCGTCTCCGCGAACGCGACGCACGCGGCTGAAAAGTTCGATATAGCAACGTCTTCATCATCTTCTTCGGGAGCGGAGGCCGCTGCGTCTCCGGCGCGCGGTCGGCTGCCTAAAGTCGAAGGGATTGATTACAAGCGCGCGGCCATCGAGTATCCGCAGATGCTCGACGCCGAGCGTCATCATTACCTGTTCACGAAGCCGTTCTACAATCTCGCCAACAAGCCGCCGAAGCACTTGGGCGACGGCATGGACGTGGAGACGCACCGGCACTTCTGCGATTTCGCCAACATGGCCGTCGCGCTCTCGCTGCCCGCCGGGGCGAAGCTGCTCGATGTCGGCTGCGGCTCCGGCTGGCTCAGCGAATACTTCGCGCGGCTCGGCTACGACGTGACGGGCATTGACATCAGCCCCGAACTCGTCGAGATTGCGCGCGAGCGGACGGCGCGCGTCGCCTATGATGTTGACCATGAGACGCCGCTGCGCGCCCGCTTCCTCGTCCACGACATCGAGAGCGCGACGCTCGCCGGAGAGTTCGACGCCGCTATCTGTTACGACACTTTGCATCACTTCGTTGACGAGCGCGCCGTGATGCGCCATCTCGCGGCGATGGTTCGATACGGCGGGCTGCTCTTTATCCTCGAAGGCGACAAGCCGCCCGAAGGCTCTGCGACCGAAGAGGAACTGACGGAAGTCATGCGCCGCTACGGGACGCTGGAATCGCCCTTCAGCCGCGCGTACCTGCGCGCACTTTTGGACGAGCACGGCTTCGCGGTCGTCGGGGATTTCCTGAGCGTCGGCGGCCTCTACGAGCGCGACGAGTTGGAGCAGGGCCGCCTCCGCGTCGAGCCGCCGGAAGTCAATTACCTGCTCTGCAAGAAGGTTGTCGAGACGGGGGCGGAGAAGGCTTCGAGCGTGCCCGATAGCGCGGAACCCGGACGGCTCGCGGCGCGTCTGGCGTCGGAAGTCGAGTTGCCCGCGACGCTCGCGGCGGGCGCGTCTTTTAAAGTTTCCCTGCTCGTCGAAAACACGGGCGACACGCTCTGGCTCAGGGGCGCGGCGACGCGCAAGGGTTCGGTCATGCTCGCCGTCAAGCTGCTCGACGACGAAGACAGAATCCTCGGCGAGCGACACGGCGACCCGCCTTTGCCGCGCGCGCTCGCGCCGCGAGAGCGTGTCCGGCTCGCGCTCGACGTTCGCGCGCCCGCCGTCGCCGGACGCTACAAACTCAAACTCGACATGGTCGCGCAGCACGTCTGCTGGTTCGAGCAACACGGCTCCGAGCCGCTCGTGCTGCCGTTTGAAGTGCAATGATTGAGAGACGTTCAATGATGACGCGGGAAGAGATTCTGTCGGAAGTGGAGCGGCTGGGCCCATGGTTTCATTGCATCGAGTTGGGTCACGGCATCAGGACGAAGAACGAGACCTACGGGAGCGAGCCGCCCGACCACCCGCAGGGCACTTGGGAGTTCATCCGGCGACACCTGCCGGACGACCTCTCGGGCAAGAGCCTGCTCGATGTCGGGTGCAACGCGGGCTTCTACGCGGTCGAGGCGAAGCGGCGCGGCGCGGCGCGCGTCTTAGGGGTTGACGCGCAGCGGCATCAGATCAGGCAGGCGCGTTTCGTCAGCCGCGCGCTCGCGCTCGACATCGAGTTCGGGAAGATGTCGGTCTATGAACTCGACCCGCGCGTGACGGGCGGGCAGTTCGACATCACGCTCGCGCTCGGGCTGCTCTACCATTGCAAGCATCTCGTCCTCGCGCTGGAGAAACTGTTCCACGTCACGCGCGAACTGCTCATCATCGAGACGGCCATCTTCCCGCCGGAAAAATCCACCGGCTCTTTCAACTACGAGGTCGGCGGGCTCAATCCCATGCTGCACCTGCTGGCCTACGTCGAGAACCCGCCGGACGTGAAAGAGGCTATCTATAACTGGTTTCTGCCGAGCACGGAATCGCTGCGCGCGCTCTTGCGCAACGTCGGCTTCGCGGAGGTCGCGGTCTTTCCCGCCGCGCACGAAGACCGCGCCGTCATCGTCTGTCGTAAAAACGAGGCTTACCCGGACAGCCGCGTCCTCAGTCATCTCGCCGCCGCGCTGACTTTGGAAGACGCGCCTGTCCGTTGTCGTCCGGCGGAGGAGTTGACCTTCCGCGTGCGCGCGGAGAACACGGGCTACGCGCGCTGGCTCGCCAAAGGCGAAGCCGGGACGGACAAGGGCGCGGTGCATCTGGCCGCGCATCTCTTGGACGCCGACGGGGAGGATTTGCATTGGTACTACGCCGGGGCGTTCCTGCCGCACGACCTCGCGCCCGGCGAAGCGTCGGGCATCGAAATCCGTCTGCGCGCGCCCGACGCGGCGGGGACTTATTTTCTTGAGTTCGACATGGTCTCCGAACATCTCGCGTGGTTTGAAGACCTCGGCTCGCCGACTCTCAAACATGCCCTCGAAGTTCGATAACAGATGCGCCGCGCGAGGCAGCAAAATAAGTGCGCTGCGAGGCAACGCCGACGCCGTTTTTAGCCTCTATTTATGCGCATTTGGCGTCGTTTGAGCATCCGCAAGGTTCTGGTTGACAAACCATTTGCTTGTGTCTAAACTGTTTTATGGTCGTGACGGGAGCAGCCCCGCTCCCGACATCCGACGCGACATCACGCAAAAAATTTACTTAGACTAAAAGACTCTTCCCGCCGTCTGAATTAATTGGGAGCACATGCAATGCGAAAGCTTTTCTTGACCGTTATCGTTCTGGCGTTGACCGCCGCGAGCGCCTTGGGGCAAGGCCAGAGCGCGCCGACGCTGACGGTGAAAACCGAAGACCCGAACCTGCCGTCCGAGCTTTTCTACGGCAACACGCGCGTCAAACCCCTGCGCCTGCGCCCCGGCACGAACACGCCCATCACGATCAACGACGCCGATTTCTTCGTCCAACAACAGTACGTTGATTTCCTCAGTCGCTTCCCCGACCAGAGCGGTTTCAATTTCTGGGTCGGTCAGATTTCAAGCTGCGCGGGCGACGCCAAGTGCATTGACGTGAAACGGCAGAACGTCTCCGGCGCGTTCTTTCTCTCCGGCGAATATCAGGAGACGGGCTTCTTCGCCATCCGCATCCAGCGCGTCGCCTTCGGCAAACGCTCGAATCAGGCCGCGACCCGCATGACCTACCAGCAACTCACGCGTGACCAGAGACAGATCGGCGCGGGCGTCATCATCGGCCAGCCCGGCGCGGAGAATCTGCTCGAATCCAACAAGCAAGCCTACGCCTCGCAGGTGGCGGGCAGCGCCGAGTTTGCGGCGCGTTTCCCGCAGACGAGCGGCGACGCTTTGGTTGATGCGCTTTATGCTTCGGCGGGCGTCACGCCGACCGCGACCGAACGACAGGAAGCGATTGCGGCCTACGGCGCGGGCGGCGCGACAGGTCGCGCGGCGGCGCTCAAGAAGGTGGCCGAGTCCGGCTCGGTTCATAATGCGGAGAAGAGTCCGGCCTTCGTGCTCTTGCAGTATCACGGCTACCTGCGCCGCAACCCGACCGATTTCCC